>DATMJW010000198.1:0-28286 GCA_035553355.1 Gaiellaceae bacterium
GTGCAGGAGCGCGCCGCCGCCCGCGAGGACGATGCCGCGATCCATGATGTCCGCGGCGAGCTCGGGCGGCGTCTTGTCGAGCGTGGACTTGATCGCGTCGATGATCTGCGTGACGGGCTCGTCGAGCGCGTGGCGGATCTCCTCGGAGCTCAGGATCACCGTCTTCGGGAGGCCCGTGAGCATGTCGCGCCCGCGCACCTCCGCCTGCACCTCCTCGCGCATCCGGTAGGCGGAGCCGACCTCGAGCTTGATCTCCTCCGCGGTCTGCTGCCCGACGAGGAGCTTGTACTCCTTCTTGATGTGGTTGACGATCGCGTCGTCCATCTCGTCGCCGCCGACGCGGAGGCTCTGCGAGACGACGATGCCGCCGAGCGAGATCACGGCCACCTCGGTCGTGCCGCCGCCGATGTCGACGATCATGTTCCCGGTCGGCTCGGCGACCGGCAGCCCGGCGCCGATCGCGGCGGCCATCGGCTCCTCGATCAGATAGGCCTGCCGCGCACCGGCCGAGAGCGTCGCCTCCTCGACCGCGCGCTTCTCGACGCCCGTCACGCCGGAGGGGACGCAGACGACGACGCGCGGGTGCGCGAACCGGTGCTGGTGCACCTTCTGGATGAAGTGCCGCAGCATCTGCTCGGTGACGTCGAAATCGGCGATCACGCCGTCCTTCAGCGGACGGATCGCCGCGATCGTGCCGGGCGTGCGGCCGAGCATCCGCTTCGCCTCGACGCCGACCGCGTGCACCTCGCCCGAACGCTGGTCGATCGCCACGACCGACGGCTCGGAGAGGACGATCCCGCGGCCGCGTACGTAGACGAGCGTGTTCGCGGTGCCGAGGTCCACGGCCATGTCGCGGCCGCCGAAGCCGCTCATCGAGCGAAAGAAGCTCATCCCGCGGCGAGTGTACCCGTCGCCGCGGGCACCCCTGGGCCGCGCGCGCCGGCGCGCGGGCGCATGCCCAGGAGGGGGACAGGCCCGGGGACAGGCCCCGAACGGAAGTGCAACAACTTCGTGCCGATTTCTGCGCGCCGGCTGCGAAGGCGCGGCGCGGCGCGTACCGTCGAAGTCGTGGCGAGACGTCCGCGACGCGAGCTCCCGACGAACCTCTTGCACGTGACGTGCAGGACGGTTCGGCGGACGCCGCTCTTCCTGTCCGAACGTGACGCGTCCGCGCTCCTCGATCTACTCGACCACGCATCGTGCGACGTCGCCCCGTGGACGCTGTACGCGTACTGCCTGATGCCGAACCACGTGCACTACGTCGTACACGCGAAGACAGACGACCTCGCCCGGATCATGTGGCGCGTGAACGGGCTCTATGCGCAGCGATTCAACCGCGAACACGGCTTCTCCGGCCACCTCTTCCAAGGCCGGTACCACGCCACACCGATCCTCGGCGAGGCACACCTCTGCCGCTCGATTCGCTACGTCGTGCTGAACCCGGTCCGCGGAGGGCTGTGTGAGCGCCCGGAACAGTGGCGGTGGAGCAGCTACCGGCCGACGCTGGGGCTGTCCGCTGCGCGCCGGTGCCTGGCAGCGGACGAGACGCTCGAGCTCTTCGGCGCCGACCGCGCCATGGCGCGGACGCACTTCCGCCGCTTCGTCGAAGACGCGCTCCCGCGCGCAGAGCAGGACGAGGTGCGGGGACAGGCCCCGGGCCTGTCCCCGCTCGAGCTCGCGTCTTAGCCGAAGCCGTAGAGGCCGGCGAAGCGCTCGGCGAGGATCCGCACGAGGAGCGCCGCCGGGAGGCCGACCACGTTGAGGTAGTCGCCCTCGATCTCCTCGACGAGCGCGGCGCCGCGACCCTGGATCGCGTAGCCGCCGGCGCGCCCCTCCCACTCCCCGCTCGCAACGTACGCGGCGAGGTCGCGCGGCGTCAGCGTCCTGAAGCTGACCCGCGTCGAGTCGTGCTCGACGAGCTCCCACCCGGGCGTGATCAGGCAGAGCCCCGAGACGACGACGTGCGTCTGCCCCGCGAGCTGCTCGAGCATCCGCTCCGCGTCGCCTGCGTCCTGCGGCTTCCCGTAGATCCGCCCGGCGAGCACCACGGCCGTGTCGACGCCCAGCACCGGCCGGTCACCCGCCTCGGCCGCGAGCGACCGCGCCTTCCCCTGCGCGTGCTCGCGCACGAGCTGCACGGCGTCCGCCTCCGGCGGCTCGAACTCCTCGTACCGCGGCGGCTCGACGTTGAAGGGGATTCCGAGCTGCTCGAGGATCGCGCGCCGCTGCGGCGACGTCGACGCGAGCAGGATCGGCGGCGCGGGCGAGACGCTCACGCGCCGCTCTTCCGCGCGCGCCAGATCTCCTCGGCCGGCCACTTGCGGCCCCAGTCGGCCGTCACGTAGCCGTAGTACTCGTGCGTCTCCGCGTCCGGCGGCGCCTGGAGCTCGTGGAGCGCCTCCACCTCGAACCCGTTGTCGCGGAGGAGCCGGATCCACTCCCCGTGCGGCAGGTGGTACTCGACGCCGCCGCCGGGCCATTCGAACCGGTACATCCCGAACTGCGGGTGCACGAGCCGCTCGAGCGCCGGCTCCTCGTCGTCGGAGCAGAGGATCACGAGCGTCGAGTTGCGCAGGAAGACGAGGTGCCCGCCCGGGCGCAGCAGCCGCGCGGCCTCCGGGATCCACTGCGCGGGGTCGACCCAGATCGAGGCGCCGTACTCCGACACCACCAGGTCGAACGACGCATCGCGGAGCCCCGTCTCCGCCGCATCGGCCTCGACGAGCGGGAACTCGAGCCCGTGCTCGACCTGGAGGCGCCGCGCCGTCTCGAGCTGTGCCGGCGTGACGTCGACGCCGACGGGGCGCGCGCCGCGGCGGGCCAGCCACGCGGAGAGGTAGGCGGTGCCGCAACCGAGCTCGACGACGTCGCGCCCCGCGAGCTCGATTCCCGCGAGCGCTCCGACCTCCGCCTCCGGCAGCCCCCAGATGCCCCACGTGATCTCGTCGGCCGCCCAGGCGCGGCGGCCCTGGTCGTCGGTGTACTCGGCGTTCGTCCTCGTCCAGAGCTCGCGGTTGCGAGCTGCGTCAGACGAGACCATCGGGGAAGAAGAGGCCGAGCTCCCGCTTCGCGCTCGCCTTCGAGTCGGAGCCGTGGACGATGTTCTCGGAGAGCTCGGTCGCAAAGTCGCCGCGGATCGTTCCCGGCGCGGAGTCGAGCGGGTTCGTCGCGCCCATCATCGTCCGCACGACGGCGATCGCCGACTCGCCGCGGACGGCGAGCGCGAGCACCGGCCCCGAGGTGATGAACGCGACGAGGTCGCCGAAGAACGGCTTGCCCTTGTGCTCGGCGTAGTGCTGCTGCGCGAGCTGGCGCGACACCTTCAGCAGGCGCGCGCCGCGCAGCTCGAGACCCCGCCGCTCGAAGCGAGAGACGATCTCGCCGGCGAGGCCGCGCCGGACGCCGTCCGGCTTCACGAGGACGAGTGTGGTCTCGACTGCCACGGCGGCGAGTCTAGTCCGCTTCGGCCGCGCGCCTGCGCGGTCGCGTCGCAGGCGTTCCCCACGCGTCGGGCGCGAGCGTGTCGTCGAGCCCGGGCAGGCTCGGCGTCGAGACCGGCGTCGCGCAGTACGGGCACATCTGCCAGAGCGCCTCGAGCGGCGCGGAGCACTTCACGCACGCCTGCTTCAGCCGCGTCGTGCAGACCGGGCAGACGAGGAAGCCCGCGTCGACCTGCGCGCGGCACACGGGGCAGTGCAGGTCGCGCCGCGCCAGCCGCTCCTCCATCGCCTTGATCTCGAGCTCGCGCTCACGGACGTCGTCGAGGTATTCCGGCGGACGGAAGAAGAGGTAGATGATCGGGCCGAGGAACGGCGGGATCAGCCCGAGCAGCGCGGCCATCGCGACGAGCCACCCGTCGTCGATCCGCCGGCGCGCGTCCTTGTAGACCCAGTACGCGGTCGCCAGCCAGAAGATGACGACGAAGAAGAGCGTGAGGTTCCGGACCGCGATCCAGAGCCCGGAGTCGAAGAAGTCGTTCACGCTGCCGAAGGTGTCGCTTTCAGGTGATCGGGGCCGTCGTCGGGTGAGTCACAGCAGGAGCTTCCCCACGATATAGCCAACGGCGAAGGCCGAGCCGACGATGAACCCGACGATCGCGGCCGCGAAGAGGAGGACGGACGCACTGCCGCGCCTCTTCGCCACGTCAGCCCTCGGTCCTCGCGAGGTCGCCGAGCAGGTACAGCGACCCCGTCACGAGCACGGGCCCGAGCTCCCGCGCGCGGGCCAGTGCGGCGGCCGGCTCGGGCTCGGCCACGACCTCCGCGAAGTGACGCTCGGCGCGGCGGGCGAGCTCGTCGGCTGCAAGAGCGCGCGGGCTCGACGAACGGGTCGCGACGAACACGCGGCCGACCGAGGCGAGCGTCGCGAGCATCGCCTCGACGTCCTTGTCGGAGAGGATCGACGCGACGACCACGCGCTCCCCCGGCGGCAGCCGCTCGACGAGCCACCGCACACCGTCGGGGTTGTGCGCGCCGTCCCAGATCTCGTCTCCGCGCCGCTCGAGACGGCCCGGCAGCCGCACCTCGACGTCGTGCTCGACCGGCCGTCCGAGGAACGCCGCCGCCGCCTCGCGCGCGCCGCCGACGATCCAGTTCGGCCCGGCGAGGTGCGCGAACTCCTCGTCCGGGAGGACGGTGACCGTCCCCTCCTGCACGACCGCGAGCTTCTCCTCCGCGATCGCCTCGCGCGTGTCCCCGAGCACCTCCGTGTGCTCGAGCCCGACGTTCGTCAACAGGACGACGTGGCTGCGCAGGACGTTCGTCGCGTCGAGGCGACCGCCGAGCCCGGCCTCCACGACGGCGACGTCGACCCCGCGCGCGGCGAACTCCGCGAACGCCGCGGCAGTCACCGCCTCGAACTGCGTCGCCCCGTGCTGCTCGACGACGGGTCGTACCCGCTCGAGCGCCGCCGCGAAGTCGGCCTCCTCGCCCGCGACGCGGATGCGCTCGGACCACGAGCGGACGTGCGGCGAGATCGTCGAGCCGACGGAGAGGCCCTCCGCCCGGAGCAGCGCCTCGACCGTCAGCGTCGCCGTCGACTTGCCGTTGGTGCCGACGACGTGCACGGCCGGATACGCGAGCTGCGGGTCGCCGAGGGACGCGAGCAGCGTCCGCATCCGGCCGAGACCGAACTCCCGCGGCCACGGCGAGCGCGCCTCGAGCCACGCGGCGGCCTCGTCAACCGGAGAGGGCATCGAGCTCACGCCGGTACCGCGAGAGCTTCTCGCGCTCGGCGTCGACGACCTCGGGCTTCGCGTTCGCGACGAAGTTCTCGTTCCCGAGCATCCGCTCCGCGCGCTCGACCTCCTTCAGCAGGCGCGCGCGCTCGGCCTCGACGTTCCCGTTCGCCTTCGCCCGCTCCGGCCGGACGACGGCGGCGAAGATGCGGCGCTCGTCGTCGCTGCCGAGCTCGACCTGCACGCCGCTGCGGCGGAAGATCGCGGCTGCCTCCTGTACCCGCTCGAGCGCGGCGAGGTCGCCGCCGAAGGCGTCGTCGGGCTCCGGCCACGGCGACACGATCAGCCGCGTGCCGTGGAACTGCGCCCAGATCTCCTCGGTGACGTGCGGCATGACGGGATGGAGGAGCGCGAGCAGCCGCTCGAGCGCGGCGAGCGCGGTCGCGGCCGCGTCGGCGTCGCCGTCGCGCAGCCGCGGCTTGATCGCCTCCGCGTACCAGTCGCAGAAGTCGTCGAAGGTGAGGTGGTAGAGCGCCTGCACCGCCGGCGAGAACTCGAATGCCGCCCAGTGGCGCTCGACCTCGGCGCGGGTGGCGTCGATGCGCGCGAGGATCCAGCGCTCCTCCACCGCCGTCGGGCGCGCCGCCGGCTCCGCCTCGTGCGCGAGCAGGAGCCGGGAGACGTTCCAGAGCTTGTTCGCGAGCTTGCGGCCCTCCTCGATCATGCCCTCGGCGAAGCGGACGTCCTGCGTCGAGCTCATCTTCAGCAGGCCGTAGCGTGTCGCGTCGGCGCCGTGCCGCTCGATCGGCTCCATCGGGTCGATGCCCGTCCCCAGGCTCTTCGACATGCGCCGGCCGTCGGGCGCGAGGATCGTCGAGTGGATGATCACGTCCGTGAACGGGATGTCGCCCATCAGCTCGATGCCCGTCCAGATCATGCGGTTCTCCCAGAGACGGATGATCTCGCGCGCCGTCGAGTTGACGTCGCCCGGGTAGTAGCGCCGCAGCTCCTCCGTCTCGTTGGGCCAGCCGAGGGTCGCGTACGGCCACAGCGCCGACGAGAACCACGTGTCGAGCACGTCCGGGTCGCGCTCGATCTCGGTCGCGCCGCACTCGACGCACGCCTCGGGCGGCGGCCACGCGCACGTGACGTGGCCGTCGCGGCAGTACCAGAGCGGCAGCTGATGCCCCCACCAGAGCTGCCGCGACACGTTCCAATCCGGGATCTCCTCGAGCGAGCGGATCGCGAACGCGTGCTGCGACTCCGGGTGGTAGCGGACGCGGCGCTCCTGGAGCGCGCGCAGTGCCGGCTGCCGCGGCTCCTCCATCGCACACCACCACTGGAGAGACACGAGCGGCTCGATCCGCGTGTGGCAGCGCTCGCACGTCCCCACCGCGTGGCGGTGGCTCTCGCGCTTCTCGAGCTGCCCGCGCTCCTTCAGCCAGGCGACGACCCGCTCGTCCGCCTCCGCCTGCGTCAGCCGCGCGAGCTCGCCCGCCTCCGCGCTCATGCGGCCGTCAGGCGCGAGGACCGTGATCGTCGGCAGCCCGTGCGTCCTCCCGATCTCGAAGTCCGTCGGGTCGTGCCCCGGCGTGATCTTCAGCGCGCCGGACCCGAACCCGGGCTCGACGCGGTCGTCCGCGATCACCGGCACGCGCCGCTCGACGAACGGCACCACGACCTCGCGCCCGACGGCGTCGCGGTAGCGCTCGTCGTCGGGGTGCACGGCGACCGCGACGTCGGCGACGATCGTCGCCGGGCGAACCGTCGCAATCGTGATCCCGTCGGTGCCGTCCGGCAGCGGCCCGTCCGCGAAGGGGTAGCGCGCGTAGGTGAGCGCGTCGTCCATCTCCTCGTGCACGACCTCGAGGTCCGAGATCGCCGTCTCGTGGAACGGGCACCAGTTGACGATCCGGTTGGCGCGGTAGAGCCACCCGCGCTCCCAGAGATGGACGAAGAAGCGCATGACGGCTTCGATGTAGTCGTCGTCCATCGTGAACCGCTCGCGCTCGTAGTCGAGCGAGGCGCCGAGGCGGCGGTACTGCCCCATGATCGTCCGGCCCGTCTCCTCGAGGTGCCGCCAGACGCGTTCGACGAACGCCTCGCGGCCGATCTCCTTGCGCGAGGTGCCCTCGCGGACGAGCTGCTTCTCGACGACGTTCTGCGTCGCGATGCCGGCGTGGTCGTAGCCGGGCTGCCAGAGCGTGTCGAAGCCGCGCATCCGGTGCCATCGGACGAGCACGTCCTGGATCGAGCCGTTCAGCGCGTGCCCCATGTGCAGCGACCCCGTGACGTTCGGCGGCGGCACGCAGATCACGAAGGTGTCGTTTCGCCGCGCGCCCGCACCGGCGCGATAGAGACCCTCCTGCTCCCAGGTGCGCTGCCAGCGCTGCTCGACGCCTTCCGGCTTGTAGAGCGGCTCCATGCCGCGATCGTATCGGGGGTCAGGCAGCGACTATGGCCGCAGTATAGGCCGCTCGAGCGGGCGTCGGCTACCCGAAATCCAGCAGGTCTTCGAGGATGCTGTGGCGCTTCTTCTTCTTGTACGGCTTGCCGTAGCCGCCGTGCCCGCCGCCCTCGTGGCCGCGGTCGTCGCGACGCCGCGCCTCGCCGGCGATCTCGCGCTCGAAGTCGTCGAGGTTCGCGCGTTCGCGCTCGACGATCTTGTCGAGCTCGCCGCGGTCGAGCCAGACGCCGCGGCACGTCGGGCAGGCGTCGACCGAGACGCCGCTTCGCTCGATGTGGCGGAGGACGGTGCCGTCCTCGGGGCAGACGCGTTCCATGCCCGGATCGTACGACAGGCGAATCAGTCGCCGCGGAGGATGAGGCACGTCGTCGTGCCGTGCGCGAGCAGCTTCCCGCTCGCGTCCGTGACGCGCCCCTCGGCCGTCGCGACGCGCGACCCGGGGTGCACGACGACTCCCTCGCAGCGGACGGCGCCGGTGTCGGCGGTGATCGGACGGACGAAGTTCGTCTTCACCTCGAGGGTCGTGTAGCCGACGCCCGCGTCGAGCAGCGTGTGCACCGCGCAGCCCATCGCGCTGTCGAGGAGCGTCAGCGCGATCCCGCCGTGGACCCACCCGATCGGGTTGTAGTGCTGCGTCCCGGGCGTCATCTCGAACACCGCCCGCCCGGGCTCCGCCTCGACGAGTCGGAACCCGACCAGCTCCGCGATCGGCGGCGGGGGAAGCTCGCCGCGGAGGAGCAGACCGATGTACTCGAGGCCGGCGAGCTCGCGGCCCCGGCGAGCGACGTCGCGCGGATCCGCCGAGGTCGCCACGTGACGAGCGAGCGCTAGGCCGACTCTTCGGCGAGGGCGCCGAGGTCGGCGGTCGCCGCTCCGGCGCTCGTCACGAGCGTCGGCTTGAGCCCCTTCGAGATCGTCTCCTTCGTGATCACGCACTTGGAGACGTCCTTCCGGCTCGGCAGCTCGAACATCACGTCGAGCAGCGCGTTCTCGATGATCGAACGGAGGCCGCGGGCGCCGGTCTCGCGCTCGAGCGCCTTGTCGGCGATCTCCCAGAGCGCATCCTCGCGGAACTCGAGCTCGATCGAGTCGTAGCCGAAGAACCGCTGGTACTGGCGCGTGAGCGCGTTCTTCGGCTCGGTCAGGATCTGCACGAGGTCCTCGCGCCGCAGCTGGTGCACCGCGGAAATGACCGGGAGGCGTCCGATGAACTCGGGGATCAGCCCGAAGTTGAGGAGATCCTCCGGCATGACGTGCGTGAGGAGCTCCGCGCTCTCCTCCGACTGCTTCGAGCGCACCTCGCCGCCGAACCCGACCGAGTTCTTGCCGATCCGCCGGCCGATGATCTTGTCGAGCCCGGCGAACGCGCCACCGCAGATGAAGAGGATGTTCGTCGTGTCGATGGAGAGGAACTCCTGGTGCGGGTGCTTGCGGCCGCCCTGCGGCGGCACGGAGGCGACCGTCCCCTCGAGGATCTTGAGGAGTGCCTGCTGCACTCCCTCGCCCGAGACGTCGCGCGTGATCGACGGGTTGTCCGCCTTCCGCGCGATCTTGTCGACCTCGTCGATGTAGATGATCCCGGTCTCGGCCTTCTTGATGTCGAAGTCCGCCGCCTGGATCAGCTTGAGGAGGATGTTCTCGACGTCCTCGCCGACATAGCCGGCCTCCGTCAGCGCCGTCGCGTCGGCGATCGCGAACGGGACGTTCAGGATGCGCGCGAGCGTCTGGGCGAGCAGCGTCTTGCCGCAGCCGGTCGGCCCGAGGAGCAGGATGTTCGACTTCTGCAGCTCGACGTCGCCGTCCTCCTGCCCCATCCGGACGCGCTTGTAGTGGTTGTAGACCGCAACCGACAGCGTCCGCTTCGCCTCCTCCTGCGAGACGACGTAGTCGTTGAGGACGGCGTAGATGTCCTTCGGGCGCGGGAGGTTGTCGAGGTCTAGCTGGGTGGGGGTCGTCAGCTCCTCGTCGATGATCTCGTTGCAGAGATCGATGCACTCGTCGCAGATGTAGACGCCGGGGCCCGCGATCAGCTTCTTGACCTGCCGCTGGCTCTTGCCGCAGAAGCTGCAGAGGAGCTGCTCGTTGCCGTCGGATGCGCGGGCCATGTCTCGTTCTACCTCGATTTCGTCGGATCGGCTAGTGGCAGGTGGCGCTAGCGATGCTCGATGACGCGATCGATGAGCCCGTAGTCGAGCGCCTCGGTCGCGGTCATGAAGTAGTCGCGCTCCATGTCGCGCGACACCTTCTCGAGCTCCTGACCTGTGTGCTGGCTGATGATCTCCTCGAGCCTTCTCTTCAGGGCGATGGTCTCGCGCGCCGCGATCTCGATGTCGGTCGCCTGCCCTTGGAACCCGCCCGACACCTGGTGGATCAGGATCTTCGAGTTCGGAAGGGCGAAGCGCTTTCCTGCCGTGCCGCCCGCGAGGATGACCGCGCCCATGCTCATCGCGATGCCGACGCACGTCGTCTGGATGTCGGGCTTGACGAACTGCATCGTGTCGTAGATCGCGAGCCCGGCGTAGACGGAGCCCCCCGGCGAGTTGATGTAGATCTGGATGTCCTTGTCGGGATCCTCCGACTCGAGGTGCAGGAGCTGCGCCACGATGAGGTTCGCGATCTGGTCGTCGACGGGCGTTCCGAGGAAGATGATCCGCTCGTTCAGCAAGCGGGAGTAGATGTCGAACGACCGCTCGCCTCGCGACGTCTGCTCGATCACCATCGGGATCAACGGGCTCATGCAATCTCCTTCGGGCTTCCGGGGGTCCACAGTTTCGTCTCGGTCTCGGGCTTTTCCTTGTCGGGCGTCCAGATCGCGTCGCGTGCGGCGGCGACCTCGACCGAGATCGGCTTCACCTCCGCGACGACGCGGTCGAGGGCGGAGCGGAGCCGCAGGTCCTCGCGCAGGTCCTCGTGGCGACCCGCCTGCCAGAGCTCCTCGATCACCTCGTCGGGATCGTCGCCCGCGGCCTCGGCCTGCTCGCGGACGAGCGCCTTCACGTCGTCGTCGGAGACCTCGATCCCGAGCTTGTCGGCGACGGCCTCCAGCACGAGCTCGCGCGCGACCGACAGCGCCGCCTCCTGTGCGAACTGCTGCACGAGCTCCTGCTCGCTGCGGCCCGTCAGCTGGAGGTACGTCTCGGGCGCGATCCCGCGCTGCTCGAGCGAGCGCACGAACCCACGCAGGAGCTCCTGCGTGCGCGCCTGCACGAGCGGGCCTGCCGGGTTCACCTTCGATTCCTTCACGAGCGTGTCGACCGCGTTCGCGCGGAAGGCGTCCTCGATCTCCGCGTCGAGCTGCTCGCGGATGCGCGCCTCGATGTCGCCGCGCAGCTCCGCGAGCGTGTCGAACTCGCTCGCCGACCGCGCCAGCTCGTCGTCGAGCTCGGGCAGCACCTTCTCCTTGATCTCCTTGACGGTGATGTCGACCGTCGCAGTCGACTCGTCGGCGAGCTCGTACGGCACCGACTTCGTCTCCCCCGCACTCGCGCCGACGAGCGCCGCCTCGACCTCCTCGACGAGCCGCCCTGAGCCGAGCTCGACGACGGTGTCGCGCTGCGTCTCGCCGTCCGGCGAGGCGAGATCGACGATGACGGTGTCGCCCTCGCGCGCCGGCCGGTCGCCCGCCGGGACGAGCTCGGCGACCGACTCGCGCAGACGCTCGAGCTCCTGGTCGACGAGCTCCTGCGGCACCTCCGCCTCCGGCTTCGGCACCTCGAGGCCGACCCAGTCGACGACGTCGACCTTCGGCTGCACCGGCACCGTGGCGCTGAACGTCCAGCCCGCGTCGTCGGCCTGCGGGAGCTCGTAGTCGTACTGCGGCTGCGCGATCGGCCGGATCCGCGCGCGTGCGGCGGCGTTCCAGAACCACCCGCCGATGTGGCTGTCGACCGCCTCTGCGTAGATGCGATCCTTGCCGAGCCGCTGCACGAGGATCTGCGCCGGCACCTTCCCGGGGCGGAAGCCGGGGATCTTGACGGAGCTCGCGAGATCGGACGTTGCGTGCTCGACCGCGTGGTGGACGTCGTGCGCCGGGACGTCGACCGTCAGCCGGACGCGATCCCCCTCGAGCTCCTCGATTCGGGTCTCCACGCGCCCATTCAAGCAGAGGGGCTCCGCGGCGCGACCGGCTCTATCCTGGGTTCTGCGCGGGCGTGGCGGAACTGGCAGACGCGCCGGGTTTAGGTCCCGGTGGGCTTCGGCCCTTGGAGGTTCGACCCCTCTCGCCCGCACCTCGGACGTCCCGAGCGTAGGCTCGGCGCCGTGGACCACGACGTCCTCGAGTACTACGAGCGGGGCGAGGAGCGCGACCGCCTCGCCACCGGCGGCTGGCTCGAGTTCGCGCGGACGAAGGAGGTGCTCGAGCGCTTTCTCCCACCGCCGCCCGCGCGTGTGCTCGACGTCGGCGGCGGGCCCGGCGCCTACGCCGCGTGGCTGGCGGCACGCGGCTACGACGTGCACCTCGTCGACCCGGTGCCGCTGCACGTCGAACAGGCTCGCGCGGCGGCGGCCGGGACGTTCACCGTTGCCGCGGGGGACGCGCGCCGGCTCGACGAGGGTGACGCCTCGTGCGCGGCCGTCCTCCTGCTCGGCCCGCTCTACCACCTCCCGGAGCGCGCTGAGCGCCTCACCGCGCTGCGCGAGGCGCGGCGCGCGGTCGCCCCCGGCGGGATCGTCGCGGCGGCGGCGATCTCGCGGTTCGCGTCGCTCTTCGACGGCTTCGCGCGCCGCCTCTTCCTCGACCGCGAGTTCCTGCCGATCGTCGAGCGCGATCTGCGCGACGGCCAGCATCGGAACGCGAGCGACCGGCCGCACGCGTTCACGACGGCCTTCTTCCACCACCCGCACGAGCTCGCGGCGGAGGTCGCGGACGCCGGGCTGTCGCTTCGGGCGCTCGTCGGCGTCGAGGGGCCCGGAGGGTGGTTCGCAGAGGCCGACGATCCGCCGGAGCTGCGCGAGCGGCTCGTCTCGGCGGCGCGCGCGGTCGAGGCGGAGCCGACGCTCCTCGGCGCGAGCGCGCACCTCCTGGCGATCGCCCAGCGCGTCGACTAGCGGCGCAGCTCGAGCGTCATGTAGGCGCTGTTCGGGCTGTCGCCGTACTCGCCGAACGGGCCGCACGGCACGAACCCGGCGGCGGCGTAGAGCGCACGTGCCGGCGCGAATGCATCCATCGCGCCGGTCTCGAGGCTGACGCGCCGGGCGCCGCGCGCGGCTGCGACGCCGAGCAGGTGATCTAGGATCGCGCGCCCGACACCGCGACCGCGCGCCTCCTGCGCCGTGTGCATCGACTTGATCTCCGTCTCTCCGCCGCCGAGGTCCTTGAGCGCGCCGACGCCGAGGAGGGAGCCACCCTCGCGGAGGCTGAAGAACGTGATCGACGGCTGCAGCAGGCCGTCGAGATCGAGCGCGTGGACGTCCTCCGGAGGCGTCACCTCGTGTGCGAACGCGAGGTGACGCTCGAGCAGCGCACGAACGTCGTCCCTGCGCGGGTCGTCGATCTCGATCGTCCAATCGGGCACATGGCCCCGGGAGGAATTGAACCTCCGCACGCAGGTTCGAAGCCTGCCGCTCTATCCACTGAGCTACGGGGCCGGAGGCCCCAGTGTGCCGCAAACCGCGGCCGTCTCCCCGCCGGCGCCCGCGGCTATCCTTGCGCGAGCGCGGTGGCGGTAGCTCAGTTGGTAGAGCCCCGGGTTGTGGTCCCGGTGGTCGCGGGTTCGAGTCCCGTCCGCCACCCTTCGCCGAGCGGCGTCTCCTCGATCGCCTCGAGCAGGTCGTCGAGCGACGCGTACGCGGCGACCGCGCCGGCGTCCCGGAGCTCCGCCTCCGAGAAGCCGCCGGTCAGGAGGCCGATCGTCGCGAGCCCCGCGCGTCGCGCCGCGTGCACGTCCCAGGGCGCGTCACCGACGACGGCCGCGGAGCGCGTCCCCGCACGCTCGAGCGCGGCCTCGATCAGGTCGGGGTCCGGCTTCGACGAATCGACGTCGTCCTTCATCGTCCACCCGTCGACCACATCCCGCACCTCGAGCTTGTCGAGCAGGACGTCGAGGTGCTTCTCGACCGACGAGCTCGCGAGCACGACGACGTGCCCCCGTTCCTTCAGCGCCGTCACGAAGCGCTTCGCGCCTGGCAGCGGCACGACGTCCCGGATGGCCTCGTCGAAGAGCTCCTCCCAGCGGTCGCGCAGCGCGTCCCCGAGCCGCTCCTCGACCTCGTCGCCGGCGACCGCGGCGACGAACTTGTCGCCGCCCATCCCGATGTGGCGGTGGAGGCGCCACAGCGGCACGACGACGTCGTGCTCGCGGAGCGCGCGGTACCAGGCGAGCGCGTGGTGGTAGTTCGTGTCGACGAGCGTCCCGTCGACGTCGAGGATCGCGGCAGGGAGCGGCACGACGGGCGGCTACCCGCGGCGGCGCCCGGCAAACCGCCCGCTGCGTCCGTGGCGGCGCCCGCCGACGCGCCCGGGAGGATTCGAACCTCCGACCAACGGCTTAGAAGGCCGCCGCTCTGTCCACTGAGCTACGGGCGCCCGCGGACAGCGTAACGCCGCTGCGGGGCTACGACCGGACGCCGAAGTCCGTCGTCACGATGACGACGTCGCGGCCGCCGTAGACGCCCGGAGCGGCTGCGGCGACGACGGCCGAGAGGCCGATCTCGCGCCAGCGCGCGGTGAGGATGTTCTTGCGGTGGCCGGGGCTCTCCATCCAGAGCTTCACGGCGCCCTTGGCGTCGAGGCCGGTCGTCGACCAGAGCAGGTTCTCCCCGACCGACCACGTCCCATAGCCGCCGGGCCCGTAGAACCGCTGCACCCGCTTCCAGAAGACCGAGCCGTCGCGCGACTCGTGCCGGAAGAAGCCCCAGCGCGCCATCGAGCGAGAGTGCGCGTCGGCGGCGGTCTCGAGCGGCTTCGAGAGCCGGAGCGGCCGGAGGCCGTGCGCGCGCCGGACGGCGTTCAGCTCGACGAGGATCTCCCCTTCGAGCGGGTCGGCGGCCGAGATCGAGCGCGCCGGCTTCGAAGCGGCCGGCGCGACCGAGGCGGCGACGGCAGCGGTCGCTGCTGCGAGGATCAGGACGGCGAGGACGGACGCGGCGGCACGGGGCACGCGTCAATCATCGGACTTCAAACCTACCGAGACATCCTCCGAAAGGTGCATTTTTCTACGCTATACGAGTAATTCTTACGAACAAGACGTGTACGCGCTGCAAGACGTAAATCCCTGCTCAGGCCGTTGACGCCGGCGCGGCGGCAGCGCCGTTCCGGTGTCGCAGCCACTCGCGGAGGACGACCTGGATCGTCCCGGCCACGGGGATCGCCGCGAGCGCGCCGATCACCCCCGCGAGCTCCGCGCCGATCAGCACCGCGATCAGCACGGCCAGGGGCGAGAGCTGGACGGTACGGCCGTAGACGACCGGCTGGATCACGTGGTTCTCGAGCTGCTGGTAGAGCACGAAGAAGACGAGCAGCACGATCCCGGACGTCGTCGAGTCGAGGAAGCCGACGGTGGTGACCACGACGGCGGCGATCGTCGCGCCGGCGAGCGGGATGAGGTCGAGCAGCGCGACGAGGAGCCCGAGAGCGACCGCATACGGGACGCCGAGGACGAGCAGGACGACGGTCGAGACGACGCCGGCGATGAGGCTGATCAGGAGGTTGCCGGTGACGTACCCGCCGATCGTGCGGTAGATCTCGCCCCCGATCGAGCGCCAGCGCGGCTGCTGCTCGGGCGGCAGGAGGGCGTAGAAGCGCTCCACCCACGCCGGTCCCTCGAGCAGCATGAACAGCGTCAGGAACGCGATCGTGACGACGGCGACGATCGCCGTGAGGACGCCCTTCGTCACCGCGAGCGCGGTGCCCGAGATGCCGAGGACACCGGCGGCACCGCGGTCCTGGACCGCGTCGCGCAACCGCTGGGTGATCTCGTAGTCGCGCTCGAGGAAGCCGAGCCGGCCCTCTCCGCGCGTCAGCTGGTCGACGTAGCCGGGCACCGCCTGCACGAAGCTGTCCACCTGCTCGACGAGGATCGGGACGATCGTCGCGCCGAGCGCCGCGATCGCGAGCAGCGATCCGACGTACGCGCCCGCCACGGCGAGCCCCCGGCGCCTGACGCCGTGCGCCAGCAGCCAGTCGACGAGCGGGTTGAGCGCCATCGCGAGGAAGACCGCGATGAAGATCCACGTGATGACGCCGCGCGCGACCTGGAGCACCTCGATCAGGACGACCGCGGCCAGGATGATGGCCAGCACGACGACGACGGCGCGCGGCCGGAACCGGACGAGACGCTCCTCCACGGCGCGAGGATAGGGACGAGGCCGGATGTTTCGAGGCGCCGCCACGGCGGGATCGAACGCGCGTGAGCCTGCGCGGGAACCCGATCGCCGAGGCGGCGACGCTGCCGGACGGCCGCGTCGTCGACATCGCCGTCGGCGTCGCCGACGACCCGTACATCGGCAAGGACACGAACACGGTGGCGCTCGAGCTCCGCGACGGCGAGGAGGTGCTCGCGAGCGTGCTGACGGTGCTCCGGGTCGAGCAGGACTCGGAGGCGCGCCAGCTCGCGCGGGAGGTGCGCGCCGGGCTCGAGTCGGGTGCGCTCGCACCGACGGCGGGGGCACTCGAGCCGCTCGTCGACGAGCTCCGCTAGCCGCCCGGGAAGAGCCGCGCGCGCGGAGTGCTTCCTCGCGCCGCGGGAGAAGCGCCCGACCGGATTCGAACCGGTGACGAGAGCTTGGAAGGCTCTAGTGTTACCACTACACCACGGGCGCGCACGGCTAGGTTAGCGCCGGTGGCGCCCGAGCCCTACGCGTGGTCGTGGAACCCGGAGGCGCTCGTGGTCGTCCCCCTCCTGGCGGCGGGCTACGTCTGGCTGCTGCGGCGGCACGCGGCGGAGCGGTGGCGGATCGTCGCCTTCGCGCTCTCGCTGCTCCTCGTGCTCGGCGTGACCGTGACGCCGGTCGAGACGCTCTCGCTGCACTACCTGCTCTCCGTGCACCTGCTCCAGAACGTCGTCCTCGCCGAGTGGGCGCCGCTCCTCTTCGCGCTCGGGATCCCCGCGGCGGCGGCGGCACATGTGCCGCACGTGCCGGCGCTCCCCGCGCTCCTCCTCTGGACCGTCAACTACATGGTGTGGCACCTCCCGTGGATCTACGACGCCGCGCTGCGGCACCCGCACACGCTGCTCCACCTCGAGCACCTGAGCTACTTCGTCACCGGCATCGTCCTCTGGTGGCCGCTCGTCCACGGCGGCCTCGCGCCGGGCGTGAAGGCCGCGTACGTCTTCGCCGCCTTTGCGCTCGCTGCGCCGATCGGGCTCCTGCTCGCGCTCATCCCGGAGCCCGTCTACGAGTTCTACGTCGACGCGCCCGCGCGCGTGTGGGGGCTCGACCCGCTCCGCGACCAGCAGATCGCGGGCGTCGCGATGTCGCTCGCGGAGACGGCCGCCTTCTCGGCGGCGTTCGCCGTCTTCTTCGTCCGCTTCCTGCGCGAGCAGGACGCGGGCGGGTGAGCCTCGTTACGCTGCCGCCGTGGCGTCGAACGACCGGGCAGAGCAGATGACGGCCGCGCAGCGGGAGCAGCTCGCGGCGGAGCTCGCCGAGCTCGAGGGGCCGAAGCGGTCGGAGATCGTCGAGGCGATCGCGACGGCTCGCGGCTACGGCGACCTCTCGGAGAACTTCGAATATCACGCCGCGAAGAACGAGCAGGCGCTGCTCGAGCGCCGCATCACGATCCTGCGCTCCAGGCTCGAGAACGCCGTCGTGATCGACGAGGCGGAAGCGGCCGCGAGCGGCGCCGTCTCCGTCGGCTCGAAGGTGGAGATCGAGGACGAGGCCGGCGAGCGGATGACGGTCGAGATCTCGAGCGTGGGCGGCGTCTCGCCCGACTCGCCGCTCGGCAAGGCGCTGCTCGGCGCGCGGCAGGGCGAGAGCGTCGTCGTGGAGGCTCCGCGCGGCACGTGGACGGCACGCGTCGTCGCGATCGGCCGCTGACCGCGCTGAGTCGGGACGGCCGGATTCGAACCGGCGACTTCTCGCTCCCAAAGCGAGCGCGCTACCAGGCTGCGCCACGTCCCGTCGGGGTGAGTGTAGAGCGAGCGGCCGCCGCTGCTAGCGTCGCGCCCCATGGCGGACGTCGCGTACATCCCGGGTGAGGCAGGACGGGAGCGGCGACCGCTCCTCGGCTACCTGATGGTGTCGGCGGCGGCGCTCCTCTTCGCCGTCAACGGCACCGTCTCGAAGGTCGTGCTCTCGTCGGGGCTCGACGCGCTCGAGCTGACGCAGGTGCGCGCGACGGGCGCGTTCCTCGGCTTCGCGGTCGCGCTCGCGCTCGCGAACCCCGGGGCGCTCCGGGTCGGCCGCCGCGAGCTCGTCCGCCTCGCCATCTTCGGCGTCGCCGGCGTCGCGATGGTGCAGTGGCTGTACTTCGTCTCGATCCACCGGCTGCCGATCGGGATCGCGCTCCTGATCGAGTACCTCGCGCCGATCCTGATCGCGCTGTGGGCGTGGGCGGTGATGAAGCAGCGCGTGCGGCGGAGGATCTGGGTCGCGCTCGTGCTCGCGCTGATCGGGCTCTCGCTCGTCGTCGAGTTCTGGAGCGGCGTCACGCTCGACGGCATCGGGATCGCAGCTGCGTTCGCCGCGGCCGTCGCGTACGCCGTCTACGTCCTCATGGCCGAGCACGCCGTCGGTGTGCGAAGCGCGACCTCCGTGCTCCTCTACGGGTTCCTCTTCGCGGCGCTCTTCTGGGCGATCGTCCGCCCCGCGTGGCGGTTCCCGTTCGCGCGCGTCGACGACGACGTCTCGCTCCTCGGGCGGCTCGCGCGGTTCGAGGCGCCGGTCTGGCTGCTGCTCCTCTTCGTCGTCGTCGTCGGGACGATGGTGACGTTCCTGCTCGTCACGGCGGCGCTGCGCCACGTCTCGGCGACACGCGTCGCGATCATCGCGATGCTCGAGCCCGTCGCCGCAGGGGTCGTCGCCTTCGCGTGGCTCGGCGAGTCGTTCGGGGCGCTGCAGCTCGTCGGCGGTGGCGTCGTGCTCGCCGCGATCGTGCTCGCGCAGACCGCCCGCTAGGCGATCTCCCCCAAAAGGGGGATGGCGCCGTCCGACGCCTTCGGCAGGCTGCCGCGCATGCCAATTAAAAAGCAGCTTCTTATTGTTTTCTCGTCACTTTTGTTCGTGCTTTCTGCCACAGGTACCGCAGGCGCAGGCACGCAGGCGCAGCGGGAGGCCTCGCTCGTCGCAGCCGTGAACGCCGCGCGCGCGGCCCACGGGTTGAAGCCCGTCAGCGTCGACCTGTCGCTCCGCCGCGCCGCCCGGAGCCACTCCTCGCGGATGATCCAGACCGACGTCTTCACGCACGCCGGGCTCGGCTCGCGGATGGCGTCCTCGGGCGCACGTGGTCCGTTCTTCGGCGAGAACCTCGCGTGGGGCGTCGGCCGGTCCGCCTCCGCACGCACGATCGTGCGGCGCTGGCTCGCGAGCCCCATGCACCGCGCGAACCTGCTCCGCCCGGGGTTCCGGCGGGTCGGCATCGGCGCGCCGACCGGCACCTTCGCCGGCTACCGCGGCGCGACGGTCGTGACCGCGAACTTCGCCGGCCGCTAGGCCCTACGCGTCGGCCATCAACGAGCGCAGGTCCGCGAGCTTCTCGCGGCGCAGCTCGTCGCGCTCGCCGCGCGCGAGCCGCTCGAGCAGGTTGCGCACGAGCGGCGCGAGCTCGACCGGGTTGAACGGCTTCGTGATGTAGTCGACGCCGCCGATGTCGAGCCCGCGCGCGCGGTCGCGGAACTCGGCGCGGGCGGTCAGGAAGATGATCGGGATCTCGCGGGTCTCGCCGCCTTCGAGCAGCTGCTCGGCGACGCCCCACCCGTCGAGGCCCGGCATCATCACGTCGAGGAGGATGATGTCCGGGAGCTCCTGGCGCGCGAGCGCGAGGCCGCTCGGCCCGTCGGACGCCTCGAGCACCGCCATGTCCTCCGCCTCGAGGTTGACCCGGCAGAGGAGCCGGATCGGGGCCTCGTCGTCGATGACCAGCACCCTCGTCATACGCAGCGTCGCTCCGTCATGTCTCCCTCGTGGTCGGTGCCCGATCGGCAGGTATACCCCGGCGTCCGAGTCTCACGCTTCCGCACTCGGGAGCGCGACCACGAACGTCGAGCCCCGACCTTCGTCCGAATCCACCCAGATCCTTCCCCCCATCGCCGTGACGAGACCGTGCGCGAGGAAGAGCCCGAGCCCGGTCGCGCCGCCGCCGACGCTTCGCGACGCCGCCTCGCCGCGGTAGAACTTCCGGAAGATGCGCTCGTGCTCCGAGCGCGGGATGCCCTCCCCCTCGTCGACGACGCGCACCTCGACCGACCCGTCCACCTGCCGCGCGTCCACCGTGACGGTGCCGCCGTTCGGGGAGTAGCGGACGGCGTTCTCCAGGAGGTGCGAGAGCACCTGACCGAGCTTCTCGGCGTCGGCTGCGGCGGCGAGCCCGTCCCGCTCCACGTTCACGACGAAGCGGTGCGCGCCGTTCGTGACGAGGGTCTGCGACGCCGACTCGACCGCCGCCTCCACGACGGTCGTGACGTCCGTCGGCGCGATCTGCACCGTCATCGCGCCGGTGTCGAGCTGCGCGACCGAGAGCAGACGGTCGACGATCGCGGTCAACCGCTCGGACTCGGAGGCGATGTAGCGGAGGAACGTCTCGCGCTCCGACTCGCCGAAGAGGACGTCCTGCCGAAGCAGCGTCTCGGCGAAGCCGTAGATGGACGTGAGCGGCGTGCGCAGCTCGTGCGACACGGTCGAGACGAAGTCGGACTTCATCTGCTCGACGGCGAGCTCCGCGGAGATGTCGCGGAACGCGTAGATCCGTCCCGCGACGGCGCCTGCGGGATCGGTCATGACGGCCTCGCTCAACGAGAGCCAGACGTCGTCGGCGCCGCGACGCACCGACACGAGGCGGTTCGGCGCCGCGGCGTCCCCGTCTGCCGCGAGCGAGCGACCGAGGACCTGCGTCGGCGTGCGTCCGACGGCCTCGCCCGCCGGAACGCCCGTGATGTGCTCTGCGGCTGTGTTCCAGAGGACGACGCGCCCTTCGCGGTCGACGGCGACGATGCCGTCGGCGACGTTCGCCAGGATCGCGTCGCTCCGCTGCTGCTGGTGCCGCACCTCCTGGTACTGCTCGGCGTTCGCGCGCGCGGCGGCGGCGCTCGAGGCGAGCGCGAGCAGCGCCTCGGCCTCCTCCTCGCGCCATTCCCGCGGCCGTGTGTCGTAGACGGAGACGACGCCGCCGACGCCGCCGTCCGGCCCGAGCACGGGGACGCCGAGGTAGGCGGCGTACCCGGCCGCGAGCAGCGGATCCGTCTCGGTCGCGCGAGGATCCTCGGAGGCGTCGACGATGGCCGTCGTGTGGCGTGACTGGACGATGTCGCCGAGGAGCCACGCCGTCGACGGCACGCGCGCCTCGAGCGCCTGCGCCGAGCCCGCCCCGGCGGCGGCGTGGACGACGAGCTCGTCCCCCTCGAGCACCCAGATCGCGGCTGCGGGGGCGTCCACGAGCGTGGCGGCGTGCCCGGCCGCGCGCTCGAGGACGTTCTCCGGGTCGAGCTCGCTCGCGAGGTCGCGGCCGGCTGCGGCGAGCCGCTGCGCGAGCGAGCGCGCCCGCCGTTCGAGCTCGTAGAGGTCGCTGCGCTCGAGGGCGCCGCGTGCGGCACCGGCGACGTGCCCGGCGAGCTCCAGGTCCTCGTCGCTGAACGCATGGCTCTCGGCGAAGAAGACGAGGACGAGACCGCGCGCGTCGCTCCGCGGCTGCGTCAGCGGAACCGCGAGGAGCGACCGGAATCCCGCCTCGGACGCGACCTCGGGGACGGAGGGCCCGAAGCGCGCGTCGGTGTCGAGCGCGCGCGACGCCAGCACCTTCCCGGACGCGGCGACCACGGCGAGCTCGGGCTCGCCCTCGCCGAGGAAGAACCCTGCGAGCGACTCCGGGAGCTCGTGCGCGCCCGCCAGCTCGAGGGCGCCGCCGACGGAGCGCAGCACGACCGCCGCGTCGCCGCCGAGCGCCTCGGCGGCGGCCTGTGCGACCGCGTCGAGCGTCGCCTCCGTCGAGAGCGGGTCGCTGAGGACGGAGGCGATCCGGGAGAAGCCGCGCTCGACCTGCGCCTGCCGCGCGCTCCGCTCGTAGGTCTCCGCGTTGCGGAGCGCGATCGCGGCGAGGCTCGCGAATCCCTCTGCGAGCCGCACCGCGTCCGGGCCGAAGCGCCCCGGCCGGGAGGCGAACGCACGGAGCACTCCCCGCGCCTCGCCGAACGAGACGAGCGGCGCCTCGATCGCCTCCGCCACGCCTTCCGCGCCCTCGTCGCGTCGCACGAGCGCCCGCCCTGCGGCGAGCACCTCCGCCTGCGGCCCGTCGGCCGGGACGCGGTCGCCGACCGTCGACACGGGGTCGCCGAGGACGGCGCGACACTCGAGCTCGCGGCCGCCGGGCAGGAGCGTCCAGCAGTCGACCGCATCGGCCGAGACGAGCCGACAGAGCTCGTCGACGAGGCGGCCGATCACGGTGTCGAACTCGAGCTCGCTCGTCAGCGCGCGCCCGGCGTCGAGCAGTGCCGTCTGCTCCGAGAGGCGGCGCTTGCTCTCGTCGAGGATGCGCGCCGTATGGAGCGCGCTCGCGAGCTCCCGCGCGACCGACTCGACGAGCAGCACCTCCGACGGCGTCCACACCGTCGGCTCCGGCCGATGCAGGGCGAGCGCGCCGATCACCTCCTCGAACGCGACGATCGGCGTCGCGAGCACCGCGCGTGTCCCCCGTGCGACGAGCGCCTCGACGTCCCCGAGCGTCGGGTCCCGGAGCTCGGGCGCGGCGAGGACGTCACCGACCGCGAGCGTCCGTCCCTCGCGCGCCGCGAGCGTCACCACCGGAAGCCGGAGCGGCTCGGGCCCCAGTGCGTCCACCCCCTCTGCCGTCCACTCGTGCGCCGGCGGCGCGGCGGCCTCGCCGTCCACGAGCCGCACGTAGCAGCGCGTGCAGGAGACGGCACGCGCCGTCTCCTCGCACGCCGTCGCGAGCACCTCCCGCAGGTCGAGCCTCGAGCGGACGTTCAGCGAGATGCGCGCGACGAGCCGCTCGCGGAAGCCCTCGACCGCGAGCGCGACCGAAGCGGCGGCGCGCGCGAGCGCGAGACCGGCCTCCGAGGCGAACGCCTGCATCAGCGAGAGCTCGTCGTCGGCGAAGACCCGCGGCTGCTCCGTCGCGACGACGAGCGCGCCGATCGCCCGCTCGTCCGCGATCACCGGCACGAACGCGGCGCTCTTGACGCCGGTCCGCTCCGTCACCTTCCCGGAGACGATCGGCGACGAGGCGACGTCGAAGACCGCGAACGGCACCGGCTGGGCGACGACCGTGCCGATCCCGCTCGTCTCGCGCTCGAGGTCGAGCGGGGCGGCGAGCAGCCAGTCGACGTCGCGGCCGGCCTGCCGCGCCGCGACGACGCGCGCCGTCCGCCCGTGCTCGTCGACGAGTGCGACCTCGACGAGATCCGCGCGGAAGAGCGCGGCGGCCTCGTCGGCGACGAGGCGCCCGATCTCGTACGGGTCGCCCGCGCGCGAGAGGTCGAGCGAGAGCCGGTCGGCGCTGCGGATGTCGGCATCGAGCGGCGGAGCGGCTACGGCGTCCGGCGCAGCCGCGGTCGCCGGGGCGGCGCGACGCGCACCGAGCAGCGCGAGCGCCGGGAGCGCCGCGATCCCGATCACGGCGAGCGAGACCCACGTGTTCCCCGCGAGCGGCTGTCGCGTCGCGAGGACGCCGGCTCCCGCGACGGCGGCGGCCACCGCGATGCAGGGGAAGACGAGGCCGGTCGCGTCCGCGCGGCCGCGGGGCCACCGTGCGCGCCAGGGTGCCGGCGCGAGCGCGGCGCCGGCCGCGAGGTAGAGCGCCGCCAGGAGCAACAACGGCAGCGCGTTGAACAGCACCGCCTTCGTTTCGGTAGTCACTGGGCGCTCCGACTATAGAGACACCGCGTCCCCGCGAGGCTCCACCTCGATTTCAAAGATAGGCCGTGCGGCCTATTGCCCAGGCCTCAATGGGGTCGCTAGCGTGGTCGTCACTGGGCGATGCGAGCTGCGGTGTCTCCTCCGGGAGTCACCACCGCAGTGAGCACTGAGAGGGCCTCGTCGCAACGACCCCCCCGATGCGGCGAGGCCTTTCTCGTTCCTGACGCAACGAGCCGCGGACGGCGGAGCCGCGACGCCGCCGGGCTACGATGCCCTCGATGGTCGAGCGCGTCCTCCTCGCCTCTCCCCGCGGCTACTGCGCCGGGGTCGAACGCGCCGTCGAGACGGTCGAGCTCGCGCTCGACCACTACGGCCCGCCGGTCTACGTGCGCAAGCAGATCGTCCACAACATCCACGTCGTCCGCGACCTGGAGGCGCGTGGCGCGATCTTCGTCGAGTCCGAGGCCGAGGCCCCGGAAGGGGCGACGATCGTGTACTCCGCGCACGGCGTCGCGCCCGCGGTGCACGCGGCCTCGGCCGAGCGCGCCCACAACGTGATCGACGCGACGTGCCCGCTCGTGACGAAGGTGCACGTGCAGGCGCGCCGCTACGCCGCCGACGGCTACACCGTCGTCCTGATCGGGCACGCGGGGCACGAGGAGGTCGTCGGCACGATGGGCGAGGCGCCCGAGGCGACGATCCTCGTGCAGGACGTCGCCGAGGCGGAGGCGCTCGAGCTCCCGGAAGGCGCCCGGATCGCGTACATCACGCAGACGACGCTCTCGGTCGACGAGACGTCCGAGATCATCGCCGTCCTCCGCCGGCGCTTCCCCCAGATCCACGCGCCGAAGAAGGAGGACATCTGCTACGCGACCTCCAACCGCCAGTGGGCGGTCAAGGAGATGCTCTCCGAGGTCGACCTCCTGCTCGTGATCGGGTCCCGGAACTCGTCGAACTCGAACCGCCTCGTCGACGTCGCCCGCGCCGGCGGCGTCGCGTCGTACCTGATCGACGACGCGGACGAGATCGACGAGGCGTGGCTCGACGGTGTCACGACCGTCGGCGTCACCTCCGGCGCGTCGGCGCCCGAGAAGCTCGTCGAGGGCGTCTGCGACTTCTTCCGAGCCCGCGGCGTCACCCGCATCGAGCCGTACCGGATGGTGGACGAGGACGTCACGTTCCGCCTGCCCGTCGAGCTCCGCCGCGAGCTCGCGCTCGCCGAGTCGCAGCGCTAGCTCAGCCGCTTCAGGAGCCCGAGCGCGCGCTGATCCCACGGCACGCGATGCGTCGTCCCGGCTGCGCCGAGGCGCTCGCGGTGCTCGAGGTACCAGTCGTACGTGTCGGTCAGCGTCCGCGCGTTCGAGAGCCGCGGCTCCCACCCGAGCTGCCTGCGGGCCTTGTCGATGGAGACGAACGAGTCCCTGTGCGCGGTCTTGTAGTGCCACTCGGCGAGCGGCGAGAGCCGCGCCAGCTCGAGCGCGCGCAGGGCGACCTCGGCCGGCTTGACGGGGACGGGCGTCAGCCGCGATCCCGATCCTGCGTGCGCGATCAGCGCGCCCAGGTCGTCGCGCACCGTCCCGAACTCGGCCGCACCGACGTTCAGCGCCTCCCCGGCGGCGCCCGGCGCGTCGAAGCTGCGCACGATGGCGTCGACCAGATCCTCGACCGCGAGCAGCTGGTACCGGTTCTCGCCGCGTCCGAGGGTGTAGATGCGGCGGCCCTCGCGCACCCAGTCGAAGAGGATCTCGAAGACGCCGAGGCGCTCCGGCCCGATGAAGGTCTTCGGCCGGATCACGACGACCTCGAGCCCGCGCGTGCCGAAGTCACGACAGAGCGCCTCCGCGTCGATCTTGGACTCGCCGTACGCACCGACGCCGACGAGCGGGTCGTCCTCGTGGATCGGATGCCGCTCCGGGACCCCGTAGACCGCGGTCGACGAGACGAAGACGACGCGTCGCACGCCCGCCTCGAGCGCCGCGGCGAGCACGTTCGCGGTGCCGTCGACGTTGACGCCGCGGATGGCGGCGCGCGACGCCTGGATCGGGAGCGCGGCCGCCGCGTGGACGACGACCTCGGCTCCGCCGACCGCGCGTGCGACCGCTTCGGGATCGCGGACGTCGCCACGCAGCTCGTCGACGCTGCGCTCGAGGTCGGGCTCGTCGAGCGGGACGACGTCCAGCGAGCGGACGGACGCGCCGGCCGCGAGGAGCCGCCGTGCGAGGTGCAGGCCGAGAAAACCGGCGCCGCCTGTGACCGTGACGAGCACGCGGCAACCGTACCCGCGTCGCCGTCTGGCGCCGGGAGTATCCTCCTGACCCGTGACCGAGGACCTTCGGCTCGACGAGCATCCCGTCGGCGCGATCGAGCGGCGCGGTGAAGCCGTCATCGTCCACCTCGTCGGAGAGCTCGACCTCTACAACGCGTCGGAGGTACGGGCAGCGCTGATGGAGGTCTGCGCACAGTCGCCGGAGCGGCTCGTGATCGATCTCGCCGGTGTCGGCTTCGTGGACTCCACGGCGCTCGGCGTCCTCATCGAGGCGCGCACGAAGCTGACGAACCGCCGCGCGTTCCTGCTCGCGGCGCCGGGGCTCGAGACGCATCGTGCGCTCCAGATCTCGGGGCTCGACCAGCACCTGTCGGTGCACGCGTCGGTCGACGACGCGCTGCAGACGCCGGTCGCCTAGCTCACTCGCGGTCGGGCAGCACGAGCACGAAGCGCGCGCCGTGCGGCTCCGCGTGCTCGTAGACGAGGTCGCCGCCGTGCGCCTGCGCGTACGCGCGCGCGATCGAGAGCCCGAGGCCGGAGCCGCTCGACTTGTCCCGCGACGCGTGGCTGCGGGAGAAGCGCTCGAAGAGGCGCGGCACGAACGCGTCGTTCACGCCTTCTCCGCGGTCCTCGACGGCGACGCGCACCTGGCCGTCGGCGCGCGCGGCAGAGACCGTCACCGGCGGTGCCCCGTAGCGAAGCGCGTTCGAGATCAGGTTCGAGACGATCCGGTCGAGCGCGACCGGATCGACGGCCACTTCGAGGGCCGGATCGACGTCGAGGGTGACGGCGTCGCCCGCGCTGACGACGTCGACGATCTCCTGCAGGCGCGGCCTCAGCGTCGTCGGCTCCGGCGCCACGTCCACGGCTGCGATGTCGAAGCGGCTCAGGTCGAGGAGCTGCTCGACGAGCGTCCGGATCCGCTGCGTCTGCTCGCGCAGGACTCGGCGCAGCTCGTGCCGCTCCGAGTCCGTGAGCTCGTCGCCGCGCTCGTCGAGCGTCACGCTGATCCCGTACACGCTCGCAAGCGGCGTGCGCAGCTCGTGCGACGCGATCGCGATGAACTCGCTCTTCATCGAGTCGAGCCGCTGCATCTCCTCGCGCAGCAGGACCTTCTCGAGCAGCGTCGCCGTGATCACGCCGATCATGTCGAGCGTCGCCACCTCGAACTCGTCGAGCTCGAAGCGCGCGCCCCTGCGGTCGCCGGCGAGGAAGCCGAGGCAGTGCCCCGAGCTGAAGAGCGGGATGCAGAAGACGGACGTCACGCCATAGGCCTCCACGAGTTCCGGCGCGAGCGCGTTCGTCGCGCGGACGTCGGCGACGTACACGACCCGCTGCGTCGCCATCGCCTCGGCCATCAGCGGCATCGCGTCCACCGAGAGGCGCGGCGGGATGTGCTCGGGCGTGTCGCCGAAGAGCGCGACGGGCGAGACCTCCCGCGTCGCGGCGTGGAACCGGGAGATCGCGACCCGGTCGAACCCGAAGGCGCCGCCGATCACGCCGCAGATGTGATCGAAGACGTCCGTGAGGCTGGAGTCGCCCTGGCTCACGAGGGCGATCTCGCGGATCGCGTCGATCGTTGCTCGGAGGTCGCGCACGCGCCGCCAGCGTAGACACCGACGAGGTTCGCGGTCGCGGTGGTGCGGGAAGACGCGCGGCGTGGCACCCGTCGCGATCGTCACCGGCTCCGACTCCGGCATCGGCCACGCGACTGCTGTGGCGCTCGCGACCGCCGGCTTCGACGTCGGGATCACGTGGCACGAGGACGACGCCGGAGCCGAGCGAACCCGGGAGCTCGTGCTGGAGCGAGGACGCCGCGCCGAGGTGCGCCGGCTCGACCTCGCGCGCCTGCCGCAGGCGGCGGCGGTGGTCGACGAGCTCGCGGATGCGCTCGGCGGGATCGACGCGCTCGTCAACAACGCGGGCACCGGCCGCAGCGCTCCCTTCCTCGAGCTCGGCTGGGACGACTGGCGGCACGTCCTCGACGTCGACCTCGACGGGGCATTCCTCTGCGCGCAGCGTGCCGCGCGCCGCATGGTCGCGCAGGGGCGCGGCGGCCGGATCGTGAACGTCACGTCGGTGCACGAGCACGTGCCGAAGCACGAGGCGGCCGCGTACTGCGCCGCGAAGGGCGGCCTGGGGCTGCTGACGAAGGTGATGGCGCTCGAGCTCGCGGAGCACGGGATCACCGTCAACTCCGTCGCGCCCGGCGAGATCGCGACGCCGATGACCGGCAACGAGGACGTGGATCCGCGGACGGTCGAGCGCGAGAGCATCCCGGCCGGCCGCCCCGGCGACGCGAACGAGGTCGCGTCGCTGATCGCGTGGCTCTGCACCCGCGACGCGGCCTACGTCACTGGCAGCTCGTACGTGATCGACGGCGGGCTGCTGCTGATGGCGGCCGTCCG
>DATMJW010000199.1:0-11659 GCA_035553355.1 Gaiellaceae bacterium
CGCTCGCGCAGGTACGTCGGGATGCCGCGGAAGTGCGCCATCGGCACCGTGAAGACGAGCACCGCGTCGACGTCGCGCTCGCGCTCGAGCACCTTCGTCAGGTGCCGCTTCCAGCGCGGCGTCACCCACCGCCAGATCGTCTCCCGCGTCACCCTGTCGAACGCCGAGTCGTCCGGCGACTCCTCCGCGCGGCGGAGATAACGATCGCCCTTCACGAGCGCGATCCCGTCGCGGACGCGGGCGAAGCTCTCGCCTTCGACATACGTCGGGTTCGCCGCCGCCCGCCACCACGGCGACTCGATCGGTCGGCCGCGGTACGGAGTCACGACGAGGTCGACGCCGACCTCGTAGAGCCCCTTCCAGAGCTGCCACCAGGCGGGTGTGCAGCCGTAGCGGAAGTCGAGGTCGACAGCCGACGCAACGGCGAGGATCTTCGGCGCTCGCATACAGAGAGTCTACGGTTGGCGTCGTTACGATTCTGCTGCTCTTGGCCGGGAGAACGTGGGTGCGCGCGCAGGATCCGTTCGACATCGCCGTCGTCATCGTCACGTACAACGCCGAGGCGGACATCGACCGGAACCTGCGGGAGTTGCGCGCGCAGGAGGGAGTCGACCTCGACATCGTCGTCATCGACAACGGGTCGAGCGACCACACTCTGGAGCGCCTCGCGCACGCGAGCGACGTTCGAGTGATCGCGAACGGAGTCAACCGATGGCTCGCGCCCGCGTGGAACCAGGGAATCCGCGCCACTGAGAGCGAGTACGTCCTCTTCCTGACGCCAGACACCTCACTCGGCGGCGCGGGAACAGTGCACGCGCTCGCGGCCGCACTCGCGGAGCGGCCGCGAGCCGGGCTTGCGGGGCCTCGACTCGTCGCCGAGGACGGGTCCGATCTCCACAACGGGACGTTCCGATTTCCGTCGATCCGCTTCCAGGTCGCGTCGGCCGTCGGCGTCACTCGATTGCGCCGCCGCCGCCGCGCGGCGCCGCCCTCCGCGTCACCGGGAGAGGCCACGCGCTCCGTCCACATCGTCAACGGCGCGTGCATGCTGGCCCGACGCGTCGCGCTGGAGGACGTGAACGGCCTCGACGACCGCTACCACCTCTATTGGGAGGAAGTCGATCTCGCGCGGCGGCTGGGCAACCGCGGCTGGGACATCCTTCTCGTCGCGGCCGCTACCGCGGTCCACCGCGGCAAGGGGTCACCGGCGCCCTCCGAGCTCCGGCGGCGCGCGTACCGGCACGGCGAGCACGTGTACATCCGCACGCACCACGGCGCAGCCGCCGCGGCCCTCGTGCGGATGGCACGCGGCATCGAGCGGCTTCGCGTGCGCGGGTGACGATCAGTATGCGCCGCGCGCGGCGACCACCGCCGGCAGCGTCTTCGCGAGGATCGAGATGTCGAGCCAGATCGACCAGTTCTCGATGTAGTAGAAGTCGAGCCGGACGAGGTCGTCGAACGTCAGGTTCGAACGGCCGGAGATCTGCCACAGGCCCGTGATCCCCGGCAGCACGTTGTAGCGGCGCCGGTGCCACTCCTGCAGCTGGCGGTAGTCGCGCAGCGGCAGCGGCCGCGGGCCGACGAGACTCATCTCGCCGCGCAGCACGTTCAGAACCTGCGGCAGCTCGTCCATGGAGAACCGCCGCAGGAACCGGCCGACGCGCGTGACGCGGGGGTCGTCGCGGATCTTGAAGAGGGCGCCTCCCGCCTCGTTCCGCGCCTCGAGCTCCTGCTGCAGCTCCGCGGCCCCCTGCACCATCGTCCGGAACTTCAGCATCTCGAAGTCGCGCTCGCCGATCCCCACGCGCCGGTCGCGATACAGGATGGGGCCGCGGCTGTCGAGCTTGATCGCGAGCGCGATCAGGAGCCAGAGCGGGAGGCCGAGGACGATCGCGACGCCGCTGACGACGAGATCGAACGTCCGCTTCACCGCCCAGTCGGCCCCGGCAAGTACGGGCGGCCGCAGCTCGAAGAGCGGCGCTCCCTGTCCGGGCACGTACTCGCCGCGCTGGAGCAGCAGCTCCGTCGTCTTCGGTGCGATGCGCACGCGGACGCCGCACCGGTGCGCCGCCTCGACGATCGCGAGCACGGTCTGCTCGTCGAAGTCGCCCTCGTTGAGGATCAGCTCGTCCGGCGAGAGGTCCTCGAGCCGGTCGCGGATCGGCCCGTCACGATCGGGCGAGAACGTTCCGGCGAACTCGTACGCCAGGGTCCCGCGCGCGGCAGCGAGCACCCGGTGGAGCGCGCGCAGCGACTCACCCTCGCCGACGAGCAGCACCCGCCGGCGGACGTTCAGCAGCCGCTGGAGCTCGATCGTTGCGGAGTCGTACGCCGTCCGGAGCCCGCCGATGAGGAGCGCCGAGGTGACGCACGCCGTCGGGATCAGGCCCGACGTGGTGAAGTCGTAGCCGGTGCCCCAGCCGAATGCGAGCACGATCGCCGCGACGAGGACGAGCGACGAGGCGACGCGCCCGGCGCCCGCACGGCGCTCCCGCGACGCGTAGAGCCCCGCCTGCCAGAAGACGAGCAGCGTGATCGGGATCAGGAAGGGAAGCCACTCCTGCGGCCCCGCCTCCCACAGGAGGCCCCAGAAGATGTCGTTGCCGAAAACGAGGCTGCGCAGGACGAGCGCCGAGTAGAGGCCGAGCGCGAGCCCGACCGCGTCGAGAAGCGCGAGCGTCGCGATCCCCAGCAGGCGCCGAGCGAATGTCCGCAACGTCCCGCGAGAGAGAACGTACGGCCGCGTCGCACGGATGTCGGTCGAGGGGGCGAGCGGCTCCGCACGCTCGTCCTCCGACGCCTCGCGCGGCGAGGAGAGGGTGTCGGGCTGCACCCGCGCAGTGTACGGCTCAGTACCGTGTGCAGCCATGTGCGGGATCTGCGGGCTGATCGGTTCCGACGGCGCGCCGGACGCCACGCTCGCCGACGCGATGAACGCCGCGATCGTCCACCGCGGCCCCGATGACGGCTCCGTCAACGTCTTCGGGCGGTGCGCGCTCGCGCACCGGCGGCTCCGCGTGATCGACCTCGAGACCGGGTTCCAGCCCGTGTCCAACGAGACGGGGACGATCCACGCGGTCTTCAACGGCGAGCTCTACGAGTTCCGCCGTCTTCGGGCGGAGCTCCTCGCTGCTGGGCACGAGCTGCGTGGAACCGGCGACACGGCGGTGCTCCCGCACCTGTACGAGGAGCACGGCCTCGGTTTCGCGGAGCGGCTTCACGGGATGTACGCGCTCGCGCTGTGGGACGCCCCGAGGGAGCGGCTCGTGCTCGTTCGCGACCGCCTCGGGAAGAAGCCGCTCCTCTGGACGCTCCTCCCTGACGGGTCGCTCGCGTTCGCGTCGGAGCTGAAGGCGCTGCTGCGGCTGCCGCAGCTCGAGCGGCGCGTCGATCCCGCCGCGCTGGACGCATACCTCGCCCTTGGCTACGTCCCGGGTCCCGCAACTGCGCTCACTCGCGTGCACAAGGTCCCGCCGGGGCACCTGCTCGTGTGGGAGGGCGGTGAGCCGCGCGTCGAGCGGTACTGGGCTCCGCGCGTGGACGAGACGGAGCGAACGGACGAAGAGTGGCTTGCGCTCGTGCGCGAGACGGTGACCGCGGCGGTGCGGCGACGCCTCGTCGCGGACGTGCCGCTTGGCGCACTGCTTTCGGGTGGGATCGACTCGAGCGTCGTCGTCGCGCTGATGGCGCAGGCGTCGAGCGATCCGGTGCGCACGTTCTCCGTCGGCTTCCGTGACTCACGGTATGACGAGCGGGCGCTCGCGCGAGCGGTCGCAGAGCGGTGGGCGACGGAGCACGAGGAGCTGCTGCTCGAGCCCGACGCCACCGAGGCGCTCCCGCGGCTCGCCGAGGTTCTCGATGAGCCGTTCGCCGACTCCTCGATCCTCCCGACCTACCTCGTCTCCGAGCTCGCGCGACGGCACGTCACGGTCGCACTGGCGGGCGACGGCGGCGACGAGTCGTTCGGCGGCTACGAGCGGTACCGTGCCGTGGCGCTCGCGAGAGCGCTCGCGCGGGTGCCGCGGCCGGCACTCGAGCTCGCAGCACGGGGCGCGCGAGCACTTCCCTCCGGCCGGACCGAGATGCGCTCCCCCGCCTTTCGCGCGGCGCGGTTCCTCGAGTCGGCGGCCGTCGATCCGGCGTCGCGCTACGGACGGTTGATGGAGCTCTTCCCACCCGAACTGCGGCGGGAGCTGTGGTCGGACGAGGTGCTCGCGCAGCTCGGCGAGCCAGCACCGGCGGCGGATCTGCTCGGGCCGCCGCGCGCAGCCGCGATCCGCGGGCTCCAGCTGCTCGACCTGGAGACGTACCTCCCCGGCGACCTCCTCGTGAAGGCAGATCTTGCGTCGATGGCGGCTTCGCTCGAGCTGCGCGCGCCCCTGCTCGATCACACCGTGGTCGAGCTCGGGCTCTCGCTGCCCAATCGGTTGAAGGCGAGCCGCACCCGCGGGAAGCTGGCGCTGCGGCGGGCATTCGCGGCCGACCTGCCGCCGCAGGTGCTCGACGCGCCGAAGCGCGGCTTCGGCGTCCCGATCGCGCGCTGGCTCCGCGAGGACATGCGGGAGCTTGCTCGGGACACGCTCCTCGACGGGACTGCGCGAGGTCGTGGCTGGTTCCGCACCGGCACTGTGGAGCGGCTGCTGCACGATCACCTCGCCGGCCGGGCCGACCACGGCGCGCGCCTCTGGGGCCTGCTCGCGCTCGAGCTCTGGCAGCGGACGCACGTCGATCGAGCGCCCGCAGCGGTCGACTAAGCTCGCCCCGTGCCATCGGCGAAGCCGTTCATGTACGTGATCCGGAACGAGGCGTACGTCTTCCGCCGGCTCGTCAACCGCACGTTGTTCAAGCGCCGGCTTCACGGCGACATCGTCGAGCAGTTCACGCAGGCGTACTACGAGGGTGCGATGTTCGGCGAGACACGCTCCGACACGACCTGGCTCGGCGTCCGCACCGATAAGTGCCCGCTCGACCTCTGGATCTACCAGGAGCTTCTGCACGAGCTGCGTCCAGGCCTCATCGTCGAGACCGGAACTGCATTTGGCGGGAGCGCGCTCTACCTCGCCTCCGTTTGCGATCTGCTCGACCACGGTCGGGTACTGACGATCGACGTGCAGGAACAGGCGAACCGGCCGGAGCACGATCGGATCGAGTACCTGACCGCGTCGTCGACCGCTCCGGAAACGCTCGAGCACGTGCGCTCGCGCCTCCCGTCGAACGGCAACATCCTCGTCGTCCTCGACTCCGACCACCGCCGAGAGCACGTCCTCGACGAGCTCCGCCTGTACGCGCCGCTCGTCCCCGTCGGCGGTTACATCGTCGTCGAGGACACGATTCTCAACGGTCATCCCGTCAGTCCCGACTTCGGGCCCGGCCCGATGGAAGCCGTCGAGGACTTCCTGCGCGAGCACCCCGAGTTCGAGAGCGACCGCCGGCGCGAGAAGCTCTACCTCACGTTCAACCCGCGCGGCTTCCTGCGCCGAACGCGGTAGCCGCCGGCGCGTGCGCGCGCTCCACGTCCACCGCATCGCCGGCGTCGGCGGCTCGGAACGGCACCTGCTGACGTTGCTCCCGGCCCTCCGCGCGCACGGGGTCGAGCCTCTCTTCGTCGGCCTCGACGATCCCGAAGGCGATTTGGACCCGTTCTACCGCTCGCTCGACGAGGCCGGCATCGCGTACCGGCGGCTCGCGTGTCCGCGCGACGTCGACCCGCTTCTCGTGCCTCGGCTCGTCCGCGCAGCGCGGTCGCTGCGACCGGACCTCCTCCACTCGCACCTCGTCCACGCCGACGTGTACGGAGCCGCGGCCGCGGAGGCGCTCCGCGTGCCGCTCTACTCGACGAAGCACAACGACGACCCGTTCCGGATCGGGCTGTTCCGGCACGTGGAGCGGGTGCTGACGCTGCGTGCGCACCGCGTCGTCGCGATCACGACCGCACTGGAGCGCTTTCTCGTCGAGCGCGTCGGGCTCCCTGAACGGAAGGTGACGGTCGTCCACTACGGGCTCGACGAGCCGCCGCGCCCGTGGGGCCCCAACCCGGAGGTGCCTCTGCCGCGTGGCGCGCGGGTGCTGCTCGCGATCGGACGCCTGGTGGAGCAGAAGGGCCTCGACGTCGCGATCGACGCCCTGCCGGAGGTCCGGCGCAGCCACGACGCGCACCTGGTCGTCCTCGGCGAGGGGCCGCTCCGGCAGGCGTTGCTCGAGCGCGCACGCGTTCGCGGCGTCGCGGACGCGGTTCATCTCCCCGGCCGTGCCGGCGACGTCGCGGCGCTGCTTCGGCGTGCCGACGTGTTCGTGCACCCATCGCGTTGGGAGGGGTTCGGGCTCGTGCTTTTGGAGGCAATGCTCGCGGGCGTACCCATCGTCGCGACCCGCGTGAGCGCGATCCCCGAAATCGTTGTCGACGGCAGCACCGGGATGCTCGTGCCGCCGGACGACGCCGTCGCGCTCGCGAAAGCCGTCGACGCGCTGCTGGCGAACGCGTCGCGAGCAGCCAGCAGCGCGGAAGCCGGCCGCGAACGGGCGCGATCGAAGTTCTCCGTCGAACGGATGGCCCGCCGGACGGCGGAGATCTACGGCACGACCTGATCGTCGACGGTCGCGGGGCGGACCGTGGCCGGCGTGAAGCTGCTGCGAATCGTCCTCCGCTCGGCCTCCTCGAGCCCGAAGCGCCAGACGAGCGCGCTGTACAGCGCAGCCCACGCTCCTGCGACCGCGACAAAGACGAGCAGCGAGTCGATCGGCGTGAGGCGGTCGAAGAGGAGGAGCAGGGGGGATGCCGCTAGGCCGAGCACGAGCGGTCGCACCCACGCCGCGACCAGTCCCCGAATTGCCACGCCCGAAGCACGCCGAACGAGCAGCGGCACGACGAGCGCGGCGGAGATCCCTTCGGTCACAAGCGTTGCGAGCGCGACGCCCCACAGTCCGATCACGTGCGCCAGCGCGATAGAGAGCAGGACGTTAGCGACGACGACCGCGAGTCGTGCGACCGCGAGCCGCCCGTGCTGCCCGCGCGCGACCAGGAATTGGCCGAGCAGGTGCCCGGGTTGCGCGAAGAGGAGGCTCACCATCAGGACACTGAGGATCGGCGCGGCCCCCTCCACGTCGAAGTCGTCCGGCAACCACGCATGGAGGAACCGCTCGGGGAGGAGGATCAACGCAGTCGAGATCGCGACGACGAACGAAACGCCGAGGCGGATCCCCGAGACCAGATAGCGCTCCTGCCGCCAACGCTCGTCTGCGCCTTCGAGTTCGGAGAGGAGCGGGAAGAGCAGGTTCGAGGAGACGATCGCGACGCCGAACGCCAGTGCGAACAGCTTTGACGGAATGCCGAAGACTCCCGCCGCGATACCGCCGAAGATGATGCCGACGACGATGACGTCAGTTTGGAAGAGCACGCGCGCGGCGACCTGGATCAGGAGGTTCCGGAGCGAGAAGCGCAGAAGCGTCCGAGCTTCCGCCCGGGAGGCGAGCGAGCGGGAGATGCGGAGTTCGGGGAGTTCGCGGCGGAGCCACGCGAGCGGGATCGCGAGCCTGATCAGAGTGGTCCCGACCGTAATCGCCGCCAGGACGACGATGCCGCCGCCGAAGAAGTACAGAATGCCGCCGGCGAGGGCGAAGTAGAGGATCGTCCCGACGATTCCGCCGAGGTTGAGCAGGTCGTAACGCTGCTGACCGGCCAGCAGCCCGCCGAACATCCCCAGCGGATAGCGGATCGCGAAGCTGCCGAGCATCAGCAGGAGCGCGACCTGCGCCGGCTGCACCACGTCAGGCGACAGCTCCACGAACACCGGGAGCAGCCAGGCGAGGAGGACTCCGACCAAGAATGCGACGCTCGCGAGGACGATGTACAGGGCGAGCGCGGTCGACGCCGTCACGCTCGTCTCGTCGCGCGCATCGCGCCCGCGCTGTTCCGCGGCGAATCGGACAACGGTCGCCGCGAGACCGAGGTCGAGGAGGCCGACGAAGCCGAAGATCGACCCGATCAACGACCAGACGCCAAACTGCTCCGTCCCGATCGCACCGACGATGATCGGCGTGATCACGAGGCCGGACAGGAACGTCAGCCCGAAGACCGAGTACATGAGAACGACGTTGCGGCGGAAGAGGCGGAGACGCGTCAGCGGCGGAAGCCCCCAACCACTCCGACGACCGCGTCGGCCCAGCTGTCCACCGAATGCCCGGACTCGACGCGCCGGCGCAGCTCCGCGCCCGCCTCCGCCCGCGTCGCCTCGTCCGCGACTGCGAATGCCCGCAGGACGCGCGCCAGGTCTGGCGCGTTCTCGCTGTCGAACCTCAACTCGACGGGCAGGTCGGCGAGGAACTGGTCGAAGTGCGGATTGCAGGCGAAGATCGGGACGCCGCAGGCGGCACTCTCGTAGACGACCTTGTCGAGCGCGCCGCCGGCCGTCTGGCCGACGGTCGTATTGACGACGGCATCGGCGGCGCGAATCAGCTCCGGCACCTGCGGCCGAGGAACCGGACCGGCGATCGAGACCACCTCCTCGACGCGCTCGGCGCGGACGAGCTCTCGCAGCTCCTCGAGATGCCGCTTCTCCTCCTCGGTCGTCGAAGGCCCGCGCAGCTCCACCTCGAGCTCGACGCCGGCGGCCGCGCAGGCGGCGACAGCGCTGACGAGCGTCGGGAAGCCCTTCGACGGCGACGTCCGGCCGATGGCGAGCAGGCGTAGCCGAGGCGAGGGCGGCGGGGGAGCGGCCCGCGCGGCGAACTGGTCAACGTCGATTCCGTGGCCGATGCCAAGCACCTTCGACGACTCGAGGGGGTACGACCGTCGGTCGACGCTGAGGGCGAGGTCGCAGAGCGCGGTCGCTGCACGCAACGTCCGGTCGATCGTCCAGTGCGTGTACCAGATCACGAGCGGAACGCGCAGCGGCTTCGCGAACGGCGCAGCGAGCACCAGGTAGATGGGGCACATGTGGGCAATCACCGCGTCCGGCCGCCGCCCGCGCGGACGGAGCAGGAGCGGGACCAACGCGCGTACGTATCGCAGCCCGCGCTCAACGCGGGACGGGGCGCCGAACGTGCGCAACTCGACGTTCTCGGGCAGGTCGTGCTCCCCGATTCGGTCGCAAATGACGACGAGAGCGTCGCAGCGCCGCGCGAGCGCACGTAGCTTCGCCACGGTGGCACCGAGGATCGGATCCGCCTCGTCGACGGACTGCGTGACGAAAACGAGCCGCATCAGGCTCGAGTCTCCGCGAGCGTGCGGTCGACGAGCGACCGGACGCGGGCGGCGTAGTCGTCCGGCGACCACTCGAACGAGCGTGACTTCGCGTACGCCGCCGCGCCGAGGCGTTCGCCGAGGCGCGCATCGAGGAGGACCTGCGCAAGCGCGTCGGCGAGCGCGTCCGTGTCGCCGCTCTCGACGAGCATGCCGGTCACGTCGTGCTCGACGAGATCCGGGATCCCGCCGATCCGCGTTCCGACGACTGCGCGGCCGCGGGCGAACGCCTCTAGGATCACCCGCCCGAGCCCCTCCGACCGTGACGGCAGCACGAGGCAGGTTGCCGCATCCATCCGGGCGGCGACCTCCTCCGGCGGCACCTGCTCGACGTGCTCGACGCCCCCCGGGAAGTCGTCGAGCAGCCGGTCGACGACGTCCTGCAGCGCACCGCGCCCGACGACTACGAGTCGTGCGTCCGGTACGCGCGCGACGACTAGCGGCCACGCGTCGGCGAGCGTCGTGAGGCCCTTCGAGCGCTCGAGCATCCCGACGAAGAGTGCGGTCGGACGCTTCGGCAACGGCACCGGCGGCGCAGCGGTGAAAGCGCCCAGATCGATGTAGGCCGGGAACGACTCCACAGGCGGCACACCAGCCTCCCGCCCGGCGAGATCGGCGGTGTACGGCGACACCGCTCGCAGGGCGTCGGCCCTACGGAGCGCGAAGCGCGCGGCCCAGTCGGCGATCGGCGCGAACAGGAAGCGGAGGCGCAGCCCGCCATGCCGCACAGCGGCGCGCCAGTCGCCACGGGTCTCGATGACGACGGAGGGACGGACCCGCCGGCGTCCCCCAACTGCGAGCAGGACGAAGAAGCCGAGGTATGGAGACTCCGCGATCACCGCCTGCGGCTGGAACCGTTTGACGAGGCGTCTGACGCGGAGCGGCAACGTCATGTGGAACCAGAGCCCGTCGAGCGCCCCGGGAAGCCGCCGGACGAGCTGCACTGAACCCGGCCCGACCGCTGTGCGCCGCACCGGCGCGCCTCGCACGGCCGGTGCGAGCAGGCACAGCTCGACCTCCTCCCGCAGCGCGTCGAGCTCGGCGTCGGCGGCCTCGGGTGCCGCGCGGCGCGGCTCGCGCGAGACGATCAGCACGCGGGGGCGCCCGCCTCCGACCTCGCCTGCGCGCAACGACGCGTCGACGAGCTCCCGCACCCGTGCCGCATACTCCGCGGGCGTCGTGTGCCAGGCCCGGTACCGCTCTAGCGCGGCCGCGCCGAGCCGCTCGGCCAGGTCGCGATCGCGGAGCACCCGGAGGAGCGCCTCCGTCAGCGCATCGACGTCGCCTGGCGGCACGAGGAGCGCCTCCTCCTCGTGCCGTACGACGTCCGGGATCCCGCCGACGCGGCTCGCGACGATCCCGCGCCCGCGCGCCATAGACTCGATGACGACACGGCCGAGCCCCTCGGAGCGCGACGGCAGGACAAGGACGGTAGCGTCGTCGAGGCGCCGCGCGACCTCCGTCGGTGGGAGCACTTCGTGGTGCTGGACGTGGCCCGGAAGCTCCGCCACCAGGTCGTCGACGACGTCGCGGCGGGAACCCTTGCCCACCAGGACGAGCCGCGCTTCGGGGAAGGCGGCCACGACACGCCGCCATGCCTCGGCGAGCCCGTCGATGTTCTTGTATGCCTCGAGCATCCCGACGAAGAGGGCCGTCGGCCGGTCGGGCAGCGGTGCGACCGGCTCGGCGGTGAACGCCGAGAGATCCATATACGCCTCGAAGGAGGCCGTCACAGGGATGCCGCGCACGTCCTCGACGAGGCCCTCGGTGTAGGACGAGAGCGCGCGCACGGCGTCGCCACGGCGCAACGCGATTCGGCCGACGGTGTCCGCGATCGGCGAGAGGAAGCGGCGCGACTGCGCGCCGTACAGCCGCGTCGCCGTCCGCCAGTCTCCGTGGACTTCGATCACGATCCGGGGGCGCGGTCCGCCGGCGAGAGCACGGCCGACGAGAGCCGGGGCCGCCGTGTATGGGCTCTCGGCGATGATCGCCGCTGGCCGGTACGCCCGGATCTCGCTGCGGACGCGGAACGGCAGCCGCAGGTAGAACAGGACGCCGTCGAGGACGCGCGGTCGTGACGGCCCGATCAGGTTGAACCGGTCGTTCTCGACGGGGCTCCCCGCGTGCGCGGCCGCGAGGACGCGGTAGTCGAGCTGGCGCTCGAGCGCGTCGAACTTCCGGGCGAGCCAGTCGGCGAGCGGGAGGCTGTATCGCGTCCGCCCGACCATCAGCACCCGCGGCCGCTGCTCGGCGGGCATGTGGGTCACGAGCCCGCAGCCTCCAGCAACAGCTCCTCGATCCGCCCGTATACGTGCTCGGGGCTGAGCTCCGCCGCCGTGGCTCGCGCCGCCGACGCGAGTCGCTCGCGCAAGCCGGGGTTCCCGAGGACGCTGTCGAGCGCCCGGGCAAGGCGCTCCGGGT
>DATMJW010000200.1:0-4727 GCA_035553355.1 Gaiellaceae bacterium
CTCGTGCACCCGGGGTGCTTCGCGCACGCGCTCGGGGAGCTGGAGGCGGCCCGCGCAACGGCAGCGCCGCGCCGCCGTTGGCTCCGCCGCTCTACTTGAGGTCCTTGTTCGACTCCATGTCGAACCACATCGCGAACAGCGTGAACTGGCTGCCGCTGATCAGGAGCAGCGCGACGAGGACGATCGTCGGCGTCGTGATCTCGTTCCCCTTGAGCCGCAAGACGACCTCGATGACGCCGAGCACGAGCCCGGCGAGCGTCATCAGGAGACCGAGCGCGTAGAAGAAGACGAGCGGGTGGAAGTCCCGGATCACGTACTTCTCGCGCAACCGCCAGAAGAACCCCTTCACGAGCAGCCACGAGATCCGCGGCACGACGCGGCGCAGCTTGATCCCGGACGTCTCGCCGACGCCGTAGACGGGCCGCGAGGGGAAGTCGCGGACGCGCGCGTTCCAGACGTTCAGGTGGACGAGCATGTCGTTCGGGAAGCCGTAGCCGCGGTAGATCCTGCGCAGGTCGAGCCGCGCGAGCACCTCGCGCGAGATGGCGGTGTAGCCGGTCTGCGAGTCGGCGACGTGCCAGTAGCCGGACGCGATCTTCGTCAGCAGCGAGAGGATCGCGTTCCCGAGGTAGCGCGTGCGCGGGATCAGCTGCCATGCCTCACCGGTGACGAGACGATTCGCCTTGGCGTAGTCCACCTCGCCGCGCGCAACCGGCTCCACGAGCGTCCGTAGGTCCGCCGGGTCCATCTGGTTGTCGGCGGCCATCACGCAGACGACGTCCAGACCTTCCTCGAGCGCCGCCTCGTAGCCGCTCACGATCGCCGCGCCGACGCCGCCGTTCCGCGCCCGCGAGACGAGACGGACGCGCGCCTCGCCCGCCGCGGTGGCGGCCGCGGCGGTTCCGTCGGTCGATGCATCGTCGACCACGAGGACGCGGTCGACGAAGCCAGGAATACCGGCGATCGTCGTCGCGACGAGCCGCTCCTCGTTGTGCGCGGGGACGACGACACCGACGCGCTTCCCGTCGACCATGCGCTACGCGGTCGCGCGCCGCTCGAGCCTCGGCGCGAGCAGGAGTGCGGCGAGCGACCCGAGCAGGAGGCCGATGAGCGCGCCGACGACGGCGCCGTTCCGGGCGCTCTGCGCGCTCGCCTCGGCGGCGACGGCAGGCTCGACGACGCGTGCCTGCTCGACGCGCTCCGCCAGCGAGAGCAACTGCCGCGCCTGGAGAAGCTCCGTCTGGACGGTGCCGCGGCGCTGCTCGTTGAAGCCGATCGTCGAGTTGATGTTCGTCGTCAGGATGAGCCGCTCCGAGAGCGCGAGCTGGTCGTTCGCGAGGATCGTCTGGAGCTGCGCGTTCGCGCGCGCCACGCGCGCGTCGATCTGCTCGAGCTCCGCGTTGAGCGCGGAGATCTGGTCGTTGAGCACGGCGATCTTGTCGTCGACGTAGTCGCCCACGGTGTCGATGACGCGCTCGCCGAGCGCGTTCGCGGCGTCTGCGACGCGGCCCGGCGCGCTCCCCTGCGCCCGGATCTCGATCAGCGGCGTCGTCAGGCGGGACTGGCCGGTCGCGGTGATCGGAGCCGACGTGACGTTCCCGCGGAGCTGGCTCACGGGGATCCCGCTCTCCTCCGACGCCGCCTTCAGTGCCGCCTCCGAGCGGATGATCTCGCCGACGATGCGCGGGTTCGTCGCGAGGCTCTGGATCTGGCCACCGCCGGCGGTGGTGAACGGCTGCCCCAGGTAGAGGAGCGCCCGCGCCTCGTACGTCGTGCCGCCACCGAGCGCGAGCACGATGCCGAGCACCGCGCCGGCGACGAGGCCCGCGAGCGGGAGCCACCAGTTGGCGGCGATACGCGACCAGGCCGAACGGAGGTCGACCTCCTGCTCCGCGTCGAGCTCGGGCTCGTGCCGCATCGTCGTCACGCGCGCGACTCTACCGAGGTCGCCCACGCCCACTGCGCCCGCAGCCCCTCCTCGAGCGAGGTCGTCGGCGCCCAGCCGAGGTCTGCGCGGATCCGCGTGGTATCCGCCTTCGTGCGCGTCTGGTCGCCGGGCACCGCGGGCTCGCGGCGCACGTCGAGGCTCTGGCCCGCGACCCGCTCGAGCGTGGCAATCGTCTCGTTCATCGTCGCCTCCTCGCCGCCGCCGACGTTGTAGACGGCGCCGGCCGCCGCACGCTCCATCGCGAGGGCGGTCGCGGCGACGACGTCGAGAACGTACGTGAAGCTGCGGCTCTGCTCGCCGTCTCCGAAGAGCGTGAACGGTTCCCCACTTGCGAGCGCTGCGACGATGCGCGGGAACGCCATGTCGGGACGCTGGCGCGGGCCGTACGCGTTGAAGTAGCGCAGGACCACCGCGTCGAGCCCGAAGCTGCGGCCGTACGCCCGCGCGAGGTGCTCGCAGCTCAGCTTCGTGATCCCGTACGGCGAGAGCGGGCGAGGCGGCGTGTCCTCGGGTGTCGGATAACGCTCGGCTTCGCCGTACACGGACGACGACGACGCGAAGACGACGCGGGCGCCCGCGGCTGCGGCCGCCTCGAAGACGCGCTGCGTTGCGAGGACGTTCTGGCGCACGTAGAGCGGGAAGACGTCGCCGAAGCTGCGAACGCCGGGCTGCGCCGCGAGGTGGAAGACGCCGTCGCAGCCGGAGAGGTCGAGGTCGTCCGTCGCGAGGTCGAGTCGACGCACCTCCACGCCCTGCCTGCCGAGCTCCGCCGCGTGCCGCTCCTTGATGGCGACGTCGTAGTAGTCGGTGAACGCGTCGACGCCGGCGACGTCGTGCCCGGCGGCGACGAGCGCCTCCGCCAGATGCGAGCCGATGAAGCCGGCGACGCCTGTGACGAGGAACCTGCTCACCGCTCGAGCATCCCATAGAGCCGGGCGTGACCGACGACGTACACACGCTCACGATCCGCGACCACAGGTGTGTACTTGCCGTCGCCGAACTGCCAGAGCAGCTTGCCGTTCCGCGCGTCGAGCGCGTACGTACGTTGTTCGAGCGTGGAGAAGTAGACGACGCCGTTCATCACCGTCGGCGATCCGGAGATCTCGCCATTCGCACGGAACCGCCACACGACGTCGCCCGTCGCGGCGTCGAGCGCGTGGAACCACCGGCTGTAGGAGCCGGCGTAGACCTTCCGCCGCCACACCGCCGGCGACGAGTAGACGTAGCCGCCCGTCCCCTGCGACCACAGGAGCCGTCCGGACGTGGCTCCGAAGGAGTAGACCTTGCCGTCGGTCGACCCGATGTAGACGCGCCCGTACGCGGCCGTCGGCGTCGAGTAGAACTGGCCGCGGCCCCCCAGCCGGTCCTGCGACGAGGCACGCCAGATCCTCTTCCCCGTCCTCGCGTTGAGCGCGTAGAGGTAGCCCTTGTACGTCCCGACGTAGAGGCGGTTGCCGGACAGCGTGAGCGCGCCCTTGATCCGGCCGTCGGCGCGGAACGTCCAGCGGACGCGCCCCGTCCGCTCGTCGAGTGCATACACGCGGCCGCGCCAGTCCCCGACGTAGACGCGGCGGTTCGCCACGACCGGCGACGATTCCGTCGGCCCGAGCTTCGTCCGCCAGCGGATCTTCCCGAACCCGGCGGCGAACGCGATCACCTCGCCCTCGAGCCTGCCCGGTGCGCGCTCGGAGTTGCACGGCGGTCGGTTCAGGAACGCCTGGAACACGGTTCCCCGCGAGACGGCAGGCGACGCGGCGACGCAGCGGCCGACGTCCTTCTTCCACGCGCGTTTCCCTGTCTTCGCGTTGACCGCGAAGACGACACCCGAGTTGTTCGTGAAGTAGAGGCGGCCGTACGCGATCGCGGGCGGGAACTCGAGCAGCTGGCGCGCGCGGAACGTCCAGATCCGCCGGTACGGCGGGCGGTGCGCGAACGGCGCGACGCGCTGGCGCTCGGCGTCGAAACCGTAGGTCGGCCAGACGATCTCCTGCCGCGGCGTCGCGGGCTTGCCGCGCGTCGTCGTCGGCGGAGCCGGCTCCTGCGGCAGCGTCTCCTCCGGCTCGTCCGTCACCACGAACTCCTCGGTGGAGGAACCGCGGACGTCCTTCGACGCCTGCCGCTTGTCGTAGACGTACGCGCCGCCGATGCCGGCGGCGACGAGGACGAGCGCCGCAGCGGCGGCGATCAGCTTTCGTCTCACCGCTTGTCCTTGCGGCGTACGGGCTCCACGGCGTAGATCCGCGAGTAGCCGTGGAGGAGCAGGCGCCCGCCGTTCCCGGACACGGGGACGTACTCGCCGTGCGGGAAGCGCAGGACGACCCGACCCGTCTTCGCATCGGCCGCGGTGATGCCGCCGTACGTGCTCCCCGCGTAGACGACGCCGTCGACGACCGCGGCCGCGCCCGAGACGCGACCGGCGGGAACCGTCCAGAGGATCCGGCCATTCCCCGCTCCGACGGCGTAGAGCCGTCCGTCGTACGAGCCGAAGTACACACGCCCGGCCCACACGGCCGGCGACGAGTAGACGTAGGAGCCGGTGCCGACGCGCCAGAGGTAGCGGCCGCCGACCGTGAATGCGGTCATCGAGCCGCCCGTCGAGGAGGGGACGAAGACGCGCCGTCCGTCGACTGCGGGAGTGCCGTAGATGCGTCCGCCCACGCTTCGCACCCAGCGGCTCCTCCCCGTCCGCTGCGCCAGTGCGTGCACCCGGCCGGCGTAGTCGCCGATGTAGAGGGTGCCGCGGTGGAGCGCGGCGCTCGAGGTGACCTTCGCACCCGTG
>DATMJW010000201.1:0-12402 GCA_035553355.1 Gaiellaceae bacterium
CACCGTGAACGCGTGCCGTGACGTCGCGCAGCGTCAGCTCGCGCGCCGGCACGAGCCGCTCGTCGAGGATCGCCGCGAGGCGCTCGACGCCGATCCGGCGCAGCGGGCGGAGCAGTCGGCGCTGCGCCGGGAGCTCGGCTCCTGCCTCGCGGGGCTGCCGGCGGCGCAGGCGAAGGTGATCGTCCTCAAGGACGCGTTCGAGCTCAGCTTCGAGGAGATCGCCGACGCGGAGGGCGTCCCCGTCGGCACGGCGAAGTCCCACGCGCACCGCGGGCGTGCGCGGCTCCGCGGCGAGCTCGCCTCCCGGCTCCCGGCATGAGCGAGGCGGCACCGGTGCAGCTGCCGCTCGGGAAGAGCGAGATCGAGGCGATCCTGCCGCATCGCGACCCGTTCCTCCTGCTCGACGAGGTGACGGTGCTCGAGCCGGGCGCCCGCGTGGTCGCGCGGAAGACGATCACCGACGAGGACTGCGCCGGCCATTTCCCCGGGAATCCGATCATGCCCGGCGTGAAGATGGTCGAGGCGCTCGCGCAGGCGGGCGCCGTGGCGGTGCTGTCGGAGGAGGAGAACCGCGGCCGGCTCGCGCTCTTCGCCGGCATCGACGACGTCCGCTTCAAGCGCGTCGTCCGCCCGGGGGACGTGCTCGAGCTCGAGTGCGTGCTCGAGACGGTGCGCGGTCCGATCGGGCGCGGCAAGGCGCGTGCGACGGTCGACGGCGAGCTCGCTGTCCGCGGCACGCTCACGTTCGCGGTGGACCGGTCGTGATCGGCACGGCGAACGGCAGGCGCGTCGGCATCACCGGCCTCGGGACGCACGTTCCGGACACGGTGTTCACGAACACCGACCTCGAGCAGTACGTCGACACGACGGACGAGTGGATCCAGGAGCGGACGGGGATCAGGGAGCGCCGCTTCGCAAAGCAGGAGGAGGCGCTGACCGACCTCGCCCGTCCGGCCGCGCTGCAGGCGCTCGAGCGCGCCGGTGCCGAGCCTGCGAGCGTCGATCTGATCATCGTCGCGACGGTGACGCCCGACATGATGTTCCCGACGAGCTCGGCGCTCCTCGCCGACCAGCTCGGGATGCCCGACGCGGCCGCCTACGACCTGCTCGCCGGCTGCACGGGCTTCATGTACGGCCTCGCGCAGGCGTACGGGATGATCGCAGCGGGCCTGTCGAAGCGGGCGCTCGTCGTCGGCGGCGACGTGCTCTCGAAGATCCTCGACTGGAGCGACCGCTCGACGCTCGTCCTCTTCGGCGACGGTGCGGGGGCCGTCGTGCTCGAGCAGGTCGAGGAGGGAGGGTTCCTCGGGTTCGAGCTCGGCGCGGACGGCGGCGGCGGCGAGCACCTCTGGCTGCCCGGGAGCGGCTCACGCCACTTCGAGGACCCGACGAGGTTCGTGAAGATGAACGGGCGGGAGGTCTTCAAGTTCGCGACGCGGGTGATGGTGTCGTCGGCGACGAAGGTGCTCGACGAGTGCGGCCGGACCGTCGACGACGTCGACGTCTACGTGCCGCACCAGGCGAACAAGCGGATCATCGACCACGCAGCCGGGAAGCTGGGGATCCCGGCGGAGAAGACGGTCGTGAACGTCGACCGCTACGGCAACACGTCGTCGGGGTCGATCCCGCTCGCCCTCGCCGACGCGAAGGCGGACGGGAGGCTCCGTCCGGGCGAGCTCGTACTGATGACAGGCATGGGCGCCGGCCTCACGTGGGGCTCGGCGCTGATCGAGTGGACGGAGGGAGGAACGGCGTGACGAAGATCGCCTTCATGTTCCCGGGCCAGGGTTCGTACGAGGCCGGGATGGGGCGCGAGGTGGCGGAGGCGGTGCCCGAGGCGATGGAGGTCTACGAGGCCGGGAGCGACGCCTCCGGCCTCGACCTCAAGCGGATCTGCTTCCACGACCCCGTCGAGAACCTGCTCGACACGCGGATCCAGCAGCCGGCGCTCGTCGCCACGAGCCTCGCGCTCGACGCCGCGATCCGGGCGCGCGGGATCGAGCCGGACTTCGTCGTCGGGCACTCCGTGGGCGAGTTCGCCGCGCTCGGCGCAGCCGGGTCGCTCGGGGCTCCCGAGGCGATCGCGCTCGTGCGCGACCGCGGCATCGCGATGGCCGAGGCCGCCCGTGAGCGGCCGGGCTCGATGGCGGCGATCCTCGGCCTCGCAGACGAGGTGGTCGAGAGCCTCTGCCACCGGATCGCGAACGTCTGGCCGGCGAACTACAACTGCCCCGGGCAGATCGTCGTCTCCGGCGAGGATCCGGCGGTGGGCGAGGTCTGCGCCGAGGCCGAGCGCGAGGGCGCGCGACGCGCGGTGCGTCTGCGCGTGAGCGGTGCGTTCCACTCGCCGCTCGTCGCGCGCGCGGCGGACAAGCTGCGCCCCGCCGTCGACCGCGTCCACTTCCACGACCCGCGGCACGCGTTCATGTCGACGGTGACGGCGAAGCTGGAGGACGCGCACCGCTACCGGGAGCTCCTGATCGAGCAGCTCACGGCACCCGTGAAGTTCACGCAGGCGGCGCGCGAGCTCGTCGAGAAGGGCGTCACGGTGTTCGTCGAGGTCGGGCCCGGCAACGTCCTGAGCGGTTTACTGAAGAGGATCGATCGCGGAGTCCGCACCGTCTCCGTCAGCGACCTCGAGGGCCTGCGCCAGCTGGAGGAGACGCTTGCCTGACTTCGCCTCGCTCGAGGGCAAGACAGCGCTCGTCACCGGCGCGTCGAAGGGCATCGGGCGCGCGATCGCGAAGGAGCTCGCCGCCGCGGGCGCGACGGTCGTCGTCGGTTACCGCACGGGCGGCGACGAGGCGGAGGCGCTCGCGCAGGAGCTCGGCGGGCGGGCGATCCAGGCAGACGTCTCGAGCGCCGAGGACGCCGCGCGCCTCGTCGAGGAGGCGGGCGATCTCGACATCCTCGTCAACAACGCCGGCCTCACGCGCGACGGCCTCCTCGCGCGGATGTCGAACGACGACTGGCGCACCGTGATCGAGACGAACCTCTCCTCGGTCTTCTACACCTGCCGTGCCGTCACCCGGCCGATGATGCGCAAGCGCGCGGGGGCGATCGTCAACGTCTCGTCGATCGTCGGCGTGCACGGCAACTGGGGTCAGACGAACTACGCCGCGTCCAAGGCCGGGATCATCGGCTTCACGAAGTCGCTCGCGCGCGAGCTCGGCTCGCGCAACGTCCGCGCCAACGTCGTCGCGCCCGGGTACGTGAAGACGCAGCTCACGGACGTGCTTCCGGAGGAGGCGACGGCGGCGATGCTCGGGAACACCCCGCTCGGCAGGCTCGGCGAGCCTGAGGACGTGGCGGGGGCGGTACGCTTCCTCTGCTCCGACGCGGCGTCGTACATCACGGGCGAGGTCTTGCTCGTGGACGGCGGCCTCGGCATGTGACGACGGACCGGGAGAGATGAGCGCAGACAACGGCAGACGCAGGGTGGTCGTGACCGGCCTCGGCATGGTGACGCCGCTCGGCAACGACGTCGAGACGACGTGGGCGAACCTGATCGCGGGAGAGTCGGGCGCGGCGCCGATCCAGCAGTTCGACGCGAGCGACTTCCCCGTCCACTTCGCCTGCGAGCTGAAGGACTTCGACCCGACACAGTGGATCGACCGCAAGCAGGCGCGCCGCATGGACCGCTTCGCGCAGATGATCCTCGCGGCGGCGCGGCAGGCCGAAGCGGACTCCGGTCTCGAGATCTCCAAGGAGGCGGAGCGGGTCGGCGCGTCGATCGCGACCGGGATCGGCGGCCTCGGAGCGTTCCAGGACTGCTACCAGACGCTGATGGACCGCGGCCCCGACCGCGTCAACCCGTTCTCGATCCCCGCGATCATCCCCAACATGGGCGCAGGCTGGGTCTCGATGGAGCTCGGCACGCAGGGCCCCCTCTCCTCGCAGTGCACGGCCTGTGCGGCGTCGAACATGGCGATCGGCGAGGGTGCGGACGCGATCCGGCTCGGCCGCGCCGACGTGATGCTCTGCGGCGGCACCGAGGCCGGGATCACGCGCGTCGGGATCGCGGGTTTCGGCGCGATGCGCGCCCTCTCCCGGCGCAACGACGATCCGAAGCGCGCCTCGCGCCCGTTCGACGCCGAGCGTGACGGGTTCGTGATGGGCGAGGCCGGCGCCGTCGTCGTGCTCGAGGAGCTCGAGCACGCGAACGCGCGCGGCGCGCGGATCTACGCGGAGCTGATGGGCTACGGCGTCTCGTCGGACGCGAACCACATCACCGAGCCCGACCCGTCCGGCACGAACCCGGCGCGCGCGATGAAGATGGCGCTCGCAGATGCGTCGATCAGCCCGTCGGAGGTCGGCTACATCAACGCGCACGGGACGTCGACGCCACTCGGCGACGCCTCCGAGACCCGCGTGATCAAGCTCGCGATGGGTGAGGAGGAGGCGCGGCGCATTCCCGTCTCCTCGACGAAGGGCGCGACCGGCCACTGCCTCGGCGCCGCAGGCGCCGTCGAGGCGATCTTCACGATCCTCGCGACGAACCGCGGGGTGCTGCCGCCGACGATCAACCAGGAGGTCGAGGATCCGGAGTGCGACCTCGACTACATCCCGAACGCGGCACGGGAGGCGGAGATCGAGGTCGGCGTCTCGAACTCGTTCGGCTTCGGCGGGCACAACGCCTGCGTCGTCTTCCGCAAGTACCGCGACGGCTAGGGTCGGCGTCATCGGCCCGTAGTCGCGGCGCCCCGTGTACCGGCGGGTATCAGTGACCGGATGGGAAGCGCCGGGGCAACAGTAAGCTCCCGCCGATGCGCTGGGCGACGTTCGACGTCTACGGCACGCTGATCGACTGGAACGCCGGCATCGGCGGCGTCCTCGAGCGCCTGTACGGCGCCGAGCACGCGCCCGAGTACCTGCGCCGCTACCACGAGCTCGAGCCGCAGGTGCAGGCCGAGGAGGTGTTCCGCTCCTACGCCGAGATCCTGACGCTGACGCTCGAGCGGCTCGCCGCCGAGATCGGCTACGGGATCCCGGAGGGCGAGACCGGCGTGCTGCCGAAGTCGCTGCCCGACTGGCCGCCGTTCCCGGAGGTGCCGGAGGCGCTCGCGGAGCTCCGGCGCCGCGGCTGGCAGATCGGCCTCCTCTCCAACACGGACCGCGACCTCGTCGCCGCGTCGCAGCGGGCACTCGGCGTTCCCGTCGATGTCGCGGTCGTGGCCGAGGACGTCCGCTCGTACAAACCGGGGCACGCGCACTGGGAGCGCTTCTTCGAGCTCACGACGGCGGATCGCGAGCACCACGTCCACGTCGGCGCGAGCCTCTACCACGACGTCGCGCCGGCGAACGAGCTGGGGCTGCGGTCGGTCTGGATCAACCGCGGCCGGGAGGACGCGCAGGCGCACCGGGCCGACGCGCGGCCGGACGCCGAGCTGCCGGACCTGGCGGGGCTGCCGGACCTGCTCGACGAGCTCGTCCCCGCGTGAACGCCGCGGTCACGCTCCGCGACGCGGAGCCGGTCGACGCTCCGGCGATCGCCGCGCTGCTGAACGCGATCGCACACGCCCACCACGGCGAGGGCGAAGCCGACGCCGCCGAGGTGGCGGCGTGGATGCGCGAGCCGGAGCTCGAGTTCGTCGTCGCCGCGCGAGACGGCGAGCTCGTCGCGTACGGCGACATCGGCCACGACGAGGCGCGACCGGAGGTCGTCTGGTTCGACCTGCGGGACCACGACGACCCGGAGGCGGCAGGGCTCGTGCTCGACGAGCTCGAGCGCCGCGCGCGCGCCAGGAGCGTCCCGGCCGCGCGGATGCGCGGCTACGTCGACGTCGCTATGCCGGCTCTCGCTCAGGCGTTCGTGCGGCGCGGGTACGAGACCGTCCGCGCGTCGTACCGGATGCTGCGGGAGCTCGACGGCGACCTCGCGCGGGCCGAGCTCCCGGCGGGCCTCGGCCTGCGTCCGTACCTGGCGGAGCACGAGCAGCTCCTCTACGAAGCGCACATGGACGCCTTCGCCGACCACTGGGAGTTCCACCGGTCGCCCTACGACGAGTGGCGCCGCTGGACGATCGAGCGGCCCGGCACGGACGCGTCCCTCTTCCACCTCGCCTGGGCCGGCGAGGAGATCGCCGGCTTCGCCCTCTGTCGCCGTTACTCCTCGGAGGAGCCGGAGCGGGGGTGGGTGAGCGTCCTCGGCGTCCGGCCGCCGTGGCGGCGCCGCGGTCTCGGCCGCGCGCTCCTGCTGCATGCCTTCGACGAGTTCGCGCGGCGGGGGTACGACTCCGTCGGGCTCGGCGTCGACGCCGAGAACACGACCGGCGCCGTCAGGCTCTACGAGAGCGTCGGGATGCGCGTGCACCGGCGCTACGACCTGTGGGAGCGGCCGGCGTGAGGCTGCGGGCATTCGACGAAGCGGACTTCGAGGCGGTGCTCGCCCTCCGGAACGCTCACCAGCTCGCGGCGTTCGGCGAGGCGGACGAGACCGCAGACGAGCTGCGCCGCTGGCTGACGACGCCGTACGTCGTCGTCGCGGACGACATCCGCCTGCTCGAGCAGGACGGACGGATCGTCGGGTACGCCGACGTCGACCCGACGCGCGACGACGTCCCGACGTGGTGGTGCGACGTCAAGGTCGCGCCGGATGTCGACGTCGACCGCGCGCTCGAAGCGATGGTCGGGTGGATCGAGGAACGCGCGCAGCGCGGGCGGATCCGCACGTGGACCGCGGCGTCCGACCGTCGCGTCGTCGCCGCGTACGAGCGGCTCGGCTTCGCGCCGGTGCGGCACTCGTTCGGTATGGAGATCGACCTCGACGACACCACACCCGCGCCCGTGTGGCCGGACGGCATCGCCGTTCGCACCGTCGAGCGTGGGGAGGAACGGCGGGTGTACGAGGCGGTCGTGGAGGTCTGGCGCGACACGTCGGACCCTCAGGACGAGACCTACGAGGAGTGGGCGCACTGGACGGTCGACGCACCGTCGTACGACCCGTCGCTGTGGTTCCTCGCGTTCGCGGGCGACGAGCTCGCCGGGTTCGCGCTCTGTCGCGAGGATGCGAGCGACGCCGCGGCAGGTCACATCCCGACGCTCGGAGTGCGTCGTCCGTACCGGCGGCGCGGCCTCGGCGAGGCGCTCCTCAGGCACTCGTTCGCCGTCTTCCGCGAGCGTGGCTACCGTCGCGCGACGCTCGGCGTCGACGCCTCGAGCCCGACCGGCGCGACGCGCCTCTACGAGCGCGCGGGCATGCGCGTCTACCGCGACACGGTGTTCCTCGAGCGCGAGGTCGCCCGATGAGTCGGCTTCGCGCCCGCTGTCCCGTGTGCCGCACCCTGACCGCGGTCGCGATCGGGCCGGAGTACCAGTGCCACAGCTGCGGGCGCGAGTTCGAAGCCGGGCTCGTGCGCGTGCCTCGCGCGTGGGGGACGGGCGGTGACGCGATGGCGGCCGCGGCGTGGCTCGACCTCCCGTACCCGGAGGCCGGCGTCGTCGACGAGGAGTCGCTCGCGGAGCAGAACCTGGCGCTCGCCGCCACGCTCCCGGACCGGCCGCTCGTCCTCGGCGGGTGCTGCTGCGCCCACGTCGGCGCGGTCGAAGGTCTCGCCTCGGACGTCGACCGGCTCGCGATCGTCTGGATCGACGCGCACGGAGACCTCAACACGCCGGAGTCGTCTCCGTCGGGGAACGCGTGGGGGATGCCGTTGCGGATTCTGATCGACGGCGGCGCGGTCCGCGCCGACGACGTCGCGCTCGTCGGCGCGCGCAGCCTCGACCCGCCCGAGGTGGAGTTCATCGAGAGCGCCGGCGTCCACACCGGCCCGGATGCCGTGGAGCGCGCGCTCGACGGCGCGGACGCCGTCTACGTGGCGCTCGACTGCGACTCCGTCGAGCCGGGGGAGCTCGCCGTCTTCATGCCGGAGCCGGGCGGGCTCCGCCTCGACGAGCTCGAGGCGCTGCTGCATCGCGTCTCACGCTCCTCGCGGGTCGCAGGCGCGGGCCTCACCGGCCTGCGCGGCGACGCCGAGAACGAGCCGAAGCTCGGCCGCCTCGCCGCCGCCGTCCTCGGCTAGCGCGCTGCAACCGGCCGCTGCGGGCACGGGTCTAAGATCAGGCGATGGGCGAACCGGCAGCAATCGACGTCTCGATCGAGCACAAGCACGCGCCGCCCGAGCCGCCGGCGAAGAAGCACCCGAACACCTGCCCCGGTTGCGGCTCGCACTACCGCGACGACGAGCTGGACGCGAGCCTGCGCGTGTGCCCGCAGTGCGGCCACCACTTCCCCGTCCGCGCCCGCACCCGGATCGCGCAGCTCGCCGACCCGGGCAGCTTCACGGAGGAGGCGGCCGACCTGCGCTCGGCCGATCCCCTCGACTTCTTCGACCTGCGCGCGTACAAGGAGCGGCTCGCGGAGGCGGAGGTCGCGACCGGCCTCGGCGACGCGATGGTGATCGGCCGCGCCGAGATCGAGCGCCGCCCGTGCGAGCTCGCCGTCATGGACTTCTCGTTCATGGGCGGCTCGATGGGTTCGGTGACGGGCGAGAAATTCGCGCGCGCCTGCGAGAGCGCGGCGGAGGCGGGCGTCCCGCTCGTCTCCGTCTCGGCCTCGGGCGGTGCGCGGATGCAGGAGGGCATCCTCGCGCTCATGCAGCTGCCGAAGACGGTCTGCGCGGTCGAGGAGCTCCACGACGCCGGCTGCGCGCTGATCTCGGTGATGGCGCATCCGACGACCGGCGGCCTGCTCGCGAGCTTTGCGAGCCTCGGCGACGACGACGTCGCCGAGCCGGGCGCGCTGATGTCGTTCGCGGGCCCGCGCGTCGTCGCCCAGACGACGCGGGAGAAGCTTCCGGACGACTTCGGGCTCGCCGAGTCGAACCTGCGCTTCGGACACGTCGACGCCGTGGTGCCGCGCAGCGAGCTGCGGCCGACGCTTGCGCGGCTGCTCCGGCTCTTCGGGGCTGGTGAGCGTGCCGCGTGACGCCGAGCTCAAGCTGCGTGAGCGGTTGAGCAAGCTCGGCGGGCTCGACCTCCTTCGCGGCGCGAAGCTGTCGGGCGAGCTCGAGCGCCTCAAGCGGCAGCTCGACCGGATCGAGTCGGAGCCGACCGACGAGGAGATCTGGCACTCGGTCGAGCTCGCGCGGCACCAGGACCGTCCGTACACCCTCGACTACGTCGACCGCATCCTCGACGACTTCTTCGAGCTGCACGGCGACCGCGGGCGCGCGGACGACCTCGCGATCGTGACCGGTCTCGGCCGTTTCGACGGCCGCACCATCGTCCTGATCGGGCACCAGAAGGGGCGCGACATCAAGGAGCGCACGCGACGGAACTTCGGGATGGCGTACCCCGAGGGGTACCGGAAGGCGATGCGCGCGATGGAGCTCGCCGAGCGGCACGGGTTCCCGGTGCTGTCGCTCGTCGACACGCCGGGGGCGTACCCGGGCGTCGCCGCCGAGCAGCATGGGCAGGGCGGCGCGATCGCGCGGTCGCAGGCCGTGATGGCCCGGCTCGGCGTGCCGACGGTCGCGTGCGTGATCGGCGAGGGGGGCTCCGGCGGCGCGGTCGCGATCGCGCTCGCGGACCGCGTCCTGATGCAGGAGCACGCGATCTACTCGGTCATCTCTCCCGAGGGGTGCGCCGCGATCCTCTGGCGCGACGCGGGCGAGGCGCGCAAGGCGGCGGCCGCGTTCAAGCCCGATGCGGCGCATTGCCTCGAGCTCGGCGTGATCGACGGGATCGTCCCCGAGCCGGAGGGCGGGGCGCACACGGACCACGACGAGGCTGCACGGTTGCTCGCGGCCGCGCTCGCCGACGCTTTTGCCGAGCTGGACGACATTCCCCAGGCGGAGCTGCGGACGCGCCGCCGCAGGAAGTTCCGCTCGCTCGGCGTCCTCGCGTGAGCTGCGAGACTTTCCACAGCTTCCACAGCGTTTTCCCCGGGTCCACATACGTGTTGAGGCCGGCAAATGCCGGCCCCAACTGACCCCCCGCTTGGGTGGAGAAGAACGTGCGGGCGCGTGCGGCCCGCGTACGACCTGCATTTCCGCCGCCCGCTGCGGCAAACATCGGGTCCCTTTGACGAGGAGCGGGTAAGGCGAGCACGTGGCCCGACGCCCGAAGCGCCCCATCTTCGTCGTGCAGCGGCACGACGCGACCCGGCTCCACTACGACTTCCGGCTCGAGCGGAACGGCACGCTCGCGAGCTGGGCGGTGCCGAAGGGAGTGCCGCTCGACCCCGGCACGCAGCACCTCGCCGTCCACGTCGAGGATCACCCGCTCGAATACGCCTCCTTCGAAGGCGTGATCCCGAAGGGGAACTACGGCGCCGGCACCGTCGAGATCTGGGATCGCGGCACGTGGGAGCTCCTCGAGGAGAAGCCCGACGGAGGCCTCACCTTCCGGCTGGACGGCGAGCGGCTCGAGGGCACGTGGGCGCTCGTGCCGGCGAGGCTCTCGGGTGACCCGAAGAACTGGCTGCTCGTCCGGAAGCGCGACGAGGCATCAGCGCAGGCAGCGGCGAGGCGCGACTACGCGCCGATGCTCGCGACGCTCGGCGACGAAGTCCCCCGCGGCGACGGGTGGTCGTTCGAGGTCAAGTGGGACGGCTACCGCGCGGTCGTCGCCGTCGAGGACGGCGAGGCACGGCTGACGAGCCGGAACGGCAACGACCTCACGGCACGGTTCCCCGAGCTCGCGAAAGCGGTCGCCGCGGCGGTGAAGACGCCGAACTGTGTCCTCGACGGCGAGGTCTGCGCGCTCGACGCGCAGGGCCGCTCGAGCTTCTCCGTGATGCAGCAGGGGTCGGGCCCGCTCGTGCTCTACGTCTTCGACGTGCTGGAGGTGGACGGGGAGTCCCTCGTCGGCCTGCCGCTCGAGGAGCGCCGCGAGCGGCTCGCCGCGATCGTCGACCGCCGCAGCACGAAGGTGAGGCTCTCGGAGGCCTTCGACGACGGCGAGGTCCTGTACGAGGCGGCACAGGCGCAGGGACTCGAGGGGATCATGGCGAAGCGCCTCGGCTCGCCCTACCTGCCCGGGAAGCGGACGCGGGACTGGCTCAAGCTGAAGGTGCACGAGCGGCAGGAGTTCGTGATCGCCGGCTGGACGAAGGGCGAGGGCCGCCGGTCCGGGAGCTTCGGGTCGCTCGTCCTCGGCGTGAACGAGGCGGACGGCCTCCGCTGGGTCGGGAACGTCGGCACCGGCTTCGACGGTGCCGAGATCGACCGAGTCCTCGACGCACTGCGGCCGCTCGTCCGCGACGGCACGCCCTTTCCCGAGCCGCCGAAGATGCCGCGCGTGCGGAAGGGTGACGTCGTCTGGGTCGAGCCGGTGCTCGTGTGCGAGGTGAAGTTCGCGGAGTGGACGCACGACGGCCGCCTGCGCGCCCCGGTCTATCAGGGGCTTCGCGACGACAAGGGTGCGGCAGAGGTCCGCCGCGAGCGCGCGCCGATGGACGCGGAGGTGCGCCGCGGCAGCCGGACGCTGAAGCTGTCGAACCTCGACAAGGTCTTCTGGGAGGACGCCGGCATCACGAAGGGCGACCTGCTCGCGTACTACCGCGACGTCGCGCCCGTCGTCGTCCCGCACCTTCGCGACCGCCCCTTCACGATGAAGCGCTACCCGGACGGCGCGTACGGCAAGTTCTTCTTCCAGAAGGACGCGCCGAAGCACATGCCGGACTGGATCCCGACCCGCCGCTTCCGCGTGTCGGCGCGCGACAAGGCGCGGACGCTGAAGGACGTCGACTTCGCGATCGTGAACGACGAGCTCGCGCTCCTCTGGATGGTGAACATGGGCTGCATCGACCTGAACACCTGGTACTCGCGCGTCGACAAGCCCGACCGGCCGGACTTCGTGCTCTTCGACCTCGACCCGTCACCCGACGTGGGGTTCGCCGAGACGATCCAGGTCGCGCTGCTCGTCAAGGAGATGCTCGACATCCTCGAGCTCGAGTCGTTCCCGAAGACGAGCGGCTCCGACGGGATCCACGTGCTCGTGCCGATCGCGCGGCGGCACACGTTCGACGAGACGAGGGAGCTCTCGGAGCGCGTCGCGGCGGCCATCGCGCGCGCGCACCCGAGGCTCGCGACGACCGAGTGGTCGAAGGCGAAGCGGCGCGGCGTTCTCATCGACTCGAACCAGAACGGCGAGGGGAAGACGATCGCGTCGGTCTACTCGGTGCGGCCGAACCCGGGCGCGCCAGTGTCGACGCCGCTCACGTGGGACGAGGTGGACGAGCGGCTCGATCCGCAGGCGTTCACGATGGACGTCGTGCTCGAGCGCGTCGCCCGGCACGGCGACCTCTACGAGCCCGTGCTGACGACGCGGCAGACGCTGAACCAGGCGTTCCGCGCGCTGCGCGGCGTGCGCTAGAGGTCGCGGCGCGAGAACGCGAGCGCGGCGAGCGCGAGCGTGCCGAGGACGTAGAGGAGCGCCCACCACGGGAGCAGCGGCCCG
>DATMJW010000202.1:0-2841 GCA_035553355.1 Gaiellaceae bacterium
TAGCCGCGGCTGCGCTCGAAGTGCGGCGTCAGCCGGTACACCTGCGGCTTCGCAGCGACGAGGAGCGGCCGCTCGTCACCGTCGCAGCGCGCCCACAGCGCCCCTTCGTGCCGGCTGACGCCGGCGAACGCCCTCCCGCGAACGCGGAACGCCGGGCGGCGGTACGACGTGGACTCCTCGACCTCCGGCAGCGCCAGCGCGAGCGACCGCACCTCCTCCCACGTCACCACGCGCGGGAGGCTACGCGCGAACGGTCGCTGCGGCCGGAACGTCAGGCCGTCGACGCCGACGGCACCGCCGCAAGAGGCTTGTGTTGCTTCAACACAAGCGCGTCGGCGACGCGGCCGCTTCGCGTAGTCGTGCGGGATCCACCCCGACGCCTCCGAGCAAGTGTTTCTGTGCCACAAAGTTCGACATGCCCCGCCGGGACGCGGCGGCGGCCGGTTACCCTCCGCGGCCATGGCGCGCAGCTGGGCAGAGCTCTTCGGGGACGCGGAGGGGCCGCAGGAGACGGAGGAGCAGCGGTCGGGCTTCTTCGGCCGGCTGCGCGACTCGCTGGGGAAGAGCCGGCGAGCGCTCGTCGGCGAGCTCGCGGCGGCGACGTTCGACCCGGGTAACGACGAGGACTGGGAGCGGCTCGAGGAGGCGCTGATCCGCGGCGATGTCGGCGTTCGGGCGACCGCCGAGCTCATGCGCAGGCTCGAGGCGCGCGGGGATCTCACCGATCTCGGCGCCGCGCTCGCCGAGGAGATCGCCGACCTCCTCGGCGAGCCTGCGACGCTGAACGTCTCGGCGAGCCCGACGGTGATCCTCGTCGTCGGCGTCAACGGCACCGGCAAGACGACGACGATCGGGAAGCTCGCGCAGAAGCTCCGGGAGCACCGCCGCACCGTCCTCCTCGGCGCCGCCGACACGTTCCGCGCGGCGGCGGAGGAGCAGCTCGAGATCTGGGCGGACCGCGCCGGCGCCGACTTCGTCGGTGCGGCCCGCGGGGCCGACCCCGCAGCCGTCGCCTACGACGCCGTCGAGGCGGCGCGCGCGCGCTGCCACGACGTCGCGATCGTCGACACCGCGGGCCGCCTCCACACGCAGTCCAACCTGATGGAGGAGCTCGCGAAGGTGCGCCGCGTGATCGAGTCCCGGCTCGAAGGCGCACCCCACGAGACGCTCCTCGTGGTCGACGCCACGACCGGCCAGAACGGCCTCCAGCAGGCGCGGCTCTTCGGCGAGGCCGCCGGCGTGACGGGCGTCGCGCTGACGAAGCTCGACGGGTCCGCGAAAGGCGGCGTCGCGGTCGCGATCGCCTACGAGTTCGGGCTCCCGGTGAAGCTGATCGGCGTGGGGGAGGGTCTCGACGACCTGCGCCCGTTCGACCCACAGGACTTCGCCCGCGCACTCGTCGGCGCCTGAGCGACGCCGGCCGGGGTCGTCTCGCTAGCGCTCGACGGCGAACGCGATGTTCACCGTCGTCCGGAAGCTCGTGATCCGGTCGTTCTCGACCTCGCAGCTCATCGAGACGACGTCCGCGCCCGAGATGCCGCGCAGGGTCTTCGCCGCCTCGGTCACGGCCGATTGAGCCGCCTCCACGAAGCCGTCGGGAGAGTTGCCGATCACCGTGATCACCTTCGCGATGCCTGCCATGTCGCTCCTTCGGTCGTGGTGGATGCGTCGTTCGCGTGCCCGGCGGGCGCGACGGCTAACCGCGGTACCGCCTCTAGACTCGCGGGACGTGATCGACCTCCCGCCTTCGCCCTCCGTCTGCGCAGGCGCGTGAGCGACCGCGTCCTCGCCGTCGTCTTCTTCCTCTCGCTCGCGCTGCTCGTGCTCGTGGGCGGCGGGCCGTTCCTGCTCGCCACGCTCGCGACCGCGGCCGCGTCCGGAGGCGTCCTCGTCGTCCGCGGCCTGCGCGACGGCGGCGACCTCGCCCGCCGCGTCGCCGTCGTCGCCGGGGTGATCGCGCTCCTGCTCGCGCTCTCGATCTGGTACTTCCCGTTCGCGCTGCTGCCGGGGCTCGTCGCGGCGGTGCTCGTCGTGAGGCTGCGGCGTGACGGCGAGCGCGCGCTCCTGCCGACCGTGCTCGTCGGTGCGGCAGCGGTCGTCGTGGGAGCGATCGTCGTCGTCGCGCTCGCCTCGTAGCCGCGCGGTTCGGCCGCGTGAGCACGCCTCTACACTGCGCGGACGGTGTTCGACACCCTCTCGGACAAGCTCCAGGCGACACTCGGCGACCTCCGCGGGAAGGGGAGGCTCGACGAGGAGCAGATCTCGAAGGCGATGCGCGAGATCCGTCTCGCGCTGCTCGAGGCGGACGTCAACTTCGAGGTCGTCAAGGGCTTCGTCAAGCAGGTGCGCGAGCGCGCGACCGGGCAGGACGTGCTGAAGAGCCTCACCCCCGGGCAGCAGGTCGTGAAGATCGTCCACCAGGAGCTGACGGCGTTGATGGGCTCCGGCGACTCGCGGCTCGCGTTCGGCCGCCCGCCCACCGTGATCCTGCTCGCCGGCCTCCAGGGCTCGGGGAAGACGACGACGGCAGCGAAGCTCGCGCTCCTCCTTCGCAAGGACGGCAAGAAGCCGGCGCTCGTGGCGGCGGACCTGCAGCGGCCGGCGGCGATCGACCAGCTCGAGCAGCTCGGCCGCCAGATCCAGATCCCGGTCTACCGGCGCGACACGCACGACCCGGTCGAGGTCGTGAAGTACGGCCTCCAGGCGGCGACGTCGAGCGGCCAGGACGTCGTCATCCTCGACACAGCGGGCCGCCTCCACGTGGACGAGGCGCTGATGGACGAGCTCGCGCGCGTCCGCGACGCCGCGAAGCCGACGAACGTGCTCCTCGTCGTCGACGCG
>DATMJW010000203.1:0-14692 GCA_035553355.1 Gaiellaceae bacterium
CGCTGCACGTGGGCCGCAAGGTGCGCGTCGAGACGGCCATCGGCGAGAGCCCCTCGTCGGTGTCCGCGGCCGCGGCCGCGCTCGCGCAGCAGGTCTTCGGCGAGCTGAAGGGCCGCCGGGTGCTCCTCCTCGGCGCCGGGAAGACGAGCGAGTCCGCCGCGCGCAACCTCATCTCGCGCGGCGCGCACATCGGGGTCGTGGCGAACCGCACGCTCGCGCACGGCGAGGAGCTCGCGCGGAAGCTCGGCGCGAAGGCGCTCGTGCTCGACAAGGTCGCCGCCGAGCTCGCCGCCGCGGACGTCGTCATCTCCTCGACGAGCGCCCCGGGCCTCGTCGTCACCCGCGGCGCCGTCGAGTCGGCCCTTCGCGCCCGCCGCGGCCGGCCGCTGCTCCTCGTCGACCTCGCCGTCCCGCGCGACCTCGACCCCGCGATCAACGAGCTCGACGGCTGCTTCCTGTACGACGTCGACGACCTCGAGACCGTCGTCGCCGAGACGCTCGCAGGCCGCCGCTCCGAGGCCGCGCGCGCCGAACGCCTCGTCGCCGAGGAGGCCGAGCGCTTTCGGGAGTGGCACGCCTCGCTCGACGTCGTGCCGACGATCGCCTCCCTCCGTCGCCTCGCCGAGGAGATCAGGGATCGCGAGCTCGCGAAGGCGTCGACGCGGCTCTCGGAGCGCGAGCGGCGCCACGTCGAGTCGGTCACCTCGCAGATCCTCGCGAAGCTCCTGCATCTGCCCACGGTGCGGATGAAAGAGGCCGCGGCGGCAGCCGATGGGGTGGTCTATGCTGACGTCGTGCGGCACCTTTTCGGGCTGGGGGAGCGCTCCGCGGAGCGGGCGGAGGAGGAGCGGTCGTGACGGCCCGTTACGTCACCGCGCGCCCGCTGCCGCTCCAGGCGCCGACGGCGTTCGTCCGCATCCGCCCCAACACCGCCCGCGCGTGCGGCGAATCGCGTCCGACCGCGCGCCGCAGCTGTGCTCGTTCGCGTCGGCTCGCGCGGCAGTAGGCTCGCCCTCACCCAGGCGGAGCAGGCCGTCGAGCGGCTGCGCCGGCCGGGGGTCGAGATCGCGCTCGTCCCGATCACGACCGCGGGCGACCGCGACCGCACGAAGCCGTTCGGTCAGATCGGCGAGCGTGGCGTCTTCGTGAAGGAGCTCGAGGAGGCGCTCCTGGCAGGGCGGATCGACGTCGCCGTGCACTCCGCGAAGGACATGACCTCGACGGACACCGAAGGGCTCGCCGTCGGCGCGTATCCGAAGCGGGAGGACCCGCGCGACGCGCTCTGCGGCGCGTCCGAGCTGCGGCCGGGGATGCGGATCGGCACCGCGTCCGTGCGTCGCCGCGCGCAGCTCCTCGCGCTCGAGCCGTCCCTGTCGGTCGAGCCACTTCGCGGCAACATCGACACCAGGCTCAGAAAGCGCGGCGAGCGCGGTCTCGACGCCGTGGTGCTCGCGGCATGCGGCCTCGACCGGCTCGGGCTCGAGCACGAGATCGGCCTCCGGCTCGACCCGGAGCAGATGCTCCCGGAGGCGGGGCAGGGCGCGCTCGCGCTTCAGGTGCGGGCGGGCGAGGAGCATCTCGTCGCGGCCGCCGACGACGAGGAGACGCGGCGGCGCGTGGAGGCGGAGCGGCGCTGCGTCGCACTCGTCGGCGGCGGCTGCCTCGCTCCCGTGGCCGCGCACCACGACGGCGCGTCGCTGACGGCGCTCGTCGCGGACGAGGACGGCGCCTGGATCGAGCGCCGCAACGGCACCGATCCCGACGCCGTCGCGCGTGAGCTGCTGCCGTACCTCCCGTGAGGGTCGTCCTCACGATGTCGCGCCCCGACGGTCTCGCCGCGCGGCTCGAGGCGCTCGGGCACGACGTCGTCCGACTACAGCTCGTCTCGTTCGAGCCGATCGGTGACGACCCGGTCGACGTGACCGGGTACGACTGGGTGATCGTCACGAGCGTGACCGGGGCGCGGGAGCTGCGCCGCCGCCTCCGCGGGGAGCCGCGCCGCGTCGCCGCGATCGGCGCCGCCACGGCGGCGGCTTTCGGCGGTGCCGATCTCGTGCCGGCGGTGTCGACGCAGGAAGGGCTGCTCGCGGAGCTGCCGCGGCCGGCAGGCCGGGTGCTCTTCGCCGGCGCCGAGGGCGCGCGGCGGCTGCTCGCCGACGAGCTCGGCGCCGACTTCCTGCCGCTCTACCGCACGGTGGAGCTCGATCCGGCCGTGGCGCCCGAGGGCGACCTCGTGGTCCTCGCGTCGGGTTCCGCGGCGCGGGTCTTCGCACGAACCGGAGCCGCCATCCCGGCCGTCAGCATCGGCCCGGAGACGTCCCGTGCCGCCCGCGCCGCCGGGGTGACGGTCGTCGCAGAGGCACCGACGCACGACGAGGACGGACTCGTCGCGGCGGTCGCCGCTGCAGCGCGTTAGCCTCACCCCGTGGTCATCGCGTTCCTCAGCGATTTCGGTCTCCGGGACGACTTCGTCGGCACGTGTCACGGCGTGATCAAGCGGATCGCGCCGGAGGTCGAGATCATCGACGTCACGCACGGGATCCCGCCGCAGCAGATCCTGCAGGGGGCGCTCGTGCTCGCGAGCACGCTGCCGTACATGCCGGTCGGCGTGCACCTCGCCGTCGTCGACCCGGGTGTCGGCGGGATCAGGCGGGCGCTCGCGCTCCGTGACGCCGACGGCAGGACGTTCGTCGGCCCGGACAACGGTCTCCTCGTCCCCGCAGCGGAGCGCGCGGGCATCGTCGCCGCGCACGAGCTGACGAACCCGGCGTACGCGCTCGAGACGATCTCCCGCACCTTCCACGGCCGGGACATCTTCGCGCCGGCCGCCGCCCACCTCGCGCTCGGCGTCCCGATCGAGGAGCTGGGGCCGTCGATCGCGGTCGACGCCCTCGTCAGGCTCGACTGGCCGCAGCCGGAGATCGGGCAGTCGCGGATCCGGGCGACGATCCTCTACGTCGACAGCTTCGGCAACATCGCGCTCAACATCACGCGCGACCACGCGCAGGAGGTGGGGATCGTCCCCGGGACGACGATCGAGCTCGATCTCGCCGGGGAGCGTGTCTACGCCGTCTCGGCGCGGACATTCGCGGACGCGCGGCGCGGCGACATCATCCTCTACGAGGACAGCTACGGGAACATGTCCGTCGCGATCAACGGCGGCGATGCCGCGCAGCTCCTGCACGCGGCGCCGGGCCAGTCGCTCCGGATCGCCGTCGGCACGCCGTGACCTGCGGGACGGTGGCCCGGGCGCACGCCGCGCCCGGGCCACCGCACCCCGCTAGATCCAGCTGAAGTGGTCCTGCAGGAGCGGGACGATGAAGTAGAGCGCGAACGCGGCGCTCGCCACCCACATCAGCGGGTGCACCTTCTTCGTCTGACCCTGCGCGATGCGGATGAGCGTGTACGCGATGAAGCCGAAGCCGATGCCGTTCGTGATCGAGTACGAGAGCGGCATGAGCAGGATCGTCAGCGCGGCCGGCAGCCCGATCGCGAAGTCGCTGAAGTCGATCCCCGCGAGCTTGCGCCCGGTGGTGTTGCCCTCGGCCGTCTCCTCGAGCTCCGTCAGCGTCGAGATCATCAGGAAGCCGACGATGATCAGCGCCGCCGCCGTCGCCTCCGGCGGCACCATGCCGATGATCGGCGCGAAGAACATGAACGGGAGGAAGAGGGCGCCCGTCACCACGGCCACCCAGCCCGTCCGTCCGCCGACACCGACGCCTGACGCCGACTCGATGTACGTCGTCGCCGAGCTCGAGGACGCCGCGCCGCCCGCGACCGCCGCCAGCGAGTCGACGAGCAGCGGCTTCTTGATCTCCGGGAGCTCGCCGTTCTTGTCGAGGTAGCCGGCCTGCTTGCCGACGCCCACGAGCGTCCCCATCGTGTCGAAGAAGTCCGCGAGGAAGAGCGTGAACGCGAACATGATCGCCGCGAGGAACGCGACCTCGGTGAAGGCGCCGAAGTTGAAGTTCCCGAGCAGCGAGAGGTCGGGCGACGCGTAGACGTCGCTCGGGATCGCCGCCGTGCCGGGAGCGAATCCGGCCCCACCGACGGTCTCGTTGATCACCGTCGCAAGAGCCGTCGTGAGCAGGATCCCGATCAGGATGTCGCCGCGGACGCCGCGCGCGCGCAGCACGATCGTGACGACGAGCCCGAAAACCGCCACGAGCACCGGCCACGTCGTCAGTTGGCCGAGCGTGACCGGCGTCCCCTGCCCCGTCGTGACGATGCCCGCGCTGTTCAGCCCGATGAACGCGATGAAGAGCCCGATGCCGATCGCGATCGCCTTCTTCAGGTCGAGCGGGATCGCGTTCATGATCTTCTCGCGCACGCCGGTGAGGACGAGGATCGTGACGGCGATGCCCTCGATCACGACGAGGCCCATCGCCTGTGGGAACGTCAAACCGGCTCCGGCGACGAGCGTGAACGCGACGACCGCGTTCAGCCCCATCCCGGGGGCGATCGCAAACGCCCGGTTCGTGTAGAGCCCCATCACGATCGTCATCACGCCGGCGACGAGACACGTCACCGCGAGCACCTGGTTGAACGGGAGCCCGATCGCGGACAGGCCCTCGATGCCCGCGAAGCTGAGGATCTGGGGGTTCACGAAGATGATGTAGGACATGACGATGAAGGTCGTCACGCCCGCCATCGTGTCGCGGGCCAGCGTCGTACCGTGCGCGGCGAACTGGAAGCGGCGCTCGAGCAGCCCGGACTCGAGGCGCCCCGCGATCTCTGTCATCTGTTTCTCCTTGTGGTGGACCCGACAGGGAGACAATGCGACGCCGCTCGGACGGACTTCAACGCTCTCAGCGCCGGAAAAGTCGCTCCGAGCGTGCGAAACGAGTGGCGAGGGCCGGACTTGAACCGGCGACACCACGGTTTTCAGCCGTGTGCTCTACCAACTGAGCTACCTCGCCCGGCCGGGTGATCCCGGGGCGACGGGAGTGTAGCCCAGTAGGCTTCGCGGCCGTGAGCGCGGACGTCTCGAACGGTGTCGCCGTCATCGGCGCCGCGCTCGACCTCGGCTCGGGGCGCCGCGGCGTCGACATGGGGCCGTCCGCGATCCGCTATGCGGGGCTCGAGGAGCGGCTTCGCCGGATCGGGTACCGCTGCCTCGACTGGGGGAACGTCGAGACGGCGGTGCAGGAGGCGGTGGAGGAGAGCGACGTGCGCGCGCGCTACCTGCCCGAGATTCGTGCCGCCTGCTCCCGCGTCGCGCGACTCGTCGCGCATGCCGTCGACGAAGGTCTGCGCCCGCTCGTCCTCGGCGGCGACCACTCCGTCGCGCTCGGGACGCTCGGCGGTCTCGCGGCCCGCGGCGACGTGGGCGGCGTGCTCTGGATCGACGCGCACGGCGATCTCAACTCGCCCGACGACTCGCCGAGCGGCAACGTGCACGGGATGCCGCTCGCCGCGGCGATCGGGGAAGGCGGCCCGCTCTTCGCGGGCGAGGGGTGGAACCTGCCCGCCGTCGACCCGAGCCGCGTCGCCCTCGTCGGCGTGCGCTCGCTCGACCCCGGCGAGCAGGACAGGATCCGCCGGCTCGGGCTGAAGGTCTTCACGATGAGCGACATCGACCGGATCGGGATCGAGCGCGCGATGCGGGAGTCGCTCGCGCACGTCGCCGGCCCGGGGTTCGTGCACGTCTCGCTCGACATGGACGTCCTCGACCCGGAGGTCGCGCCCGGCGTGGGGACGCCGGTGCGCGGTGGGCTCTCGTACCGCGAGGCGCACCTCGCGCTCGAGCTCGTCGCGGAGTCCGGGCTCGGAGGCTCGCTCGAGGTCGTCGAGGTGAACCCGATCCTCGACCGCGAGAACGCGACGGCGCTGCTCGCGGTGGAGCTCGTCGCGAGCGCGTTCGGACAGACGATCCTCTAGAACGGACACGTCCGGTGCTTAAAGCACCGGACGTGTCCAAAAGAGCCGGTTCGGCTACGCGGCGACGCCGCTGAACTGCGGGATGATGTCCCGCCCGTACGCCTCGAGCGTCTCCTCCTGACCGTGCGTCATCAGGTAGATGTTGAACTGGTCGACGCCGATCGACTCGAGCTCGCGCAGCTTCGCGATCGCCCCTTCGGGCGTGCCGAGGACGCAGAAGCGATCGCAGATCTCGTCCGTCACGAACTCGCCGTGCTTCGCGCCCACGCGGGAGTGCTCGTTGTAGTCGTAGAACTTCCGCGCCTGGACGTAGTCGGTGAGCACCTTCGGGACGACCGACCCGTCCGCGCCGTAGCGATCGATCAGGTCCTGCACGTGGTTCGAGACCATCGCCGGGAACCAGCGCACCTGGTCGCGCGCGTCGGCGAGGTCGTCGGAGATGTGGCTCGGAGCGCTGACGATGCACTTGAGCGCCGCCGGGTCGCGCCCGGCCTCCTCGGCGGCCTTCCGCGCCGTCGCCATGATCCACTGGATGATGTCCGGGTCGGCGAGCTGGATGATCACGCCGTCCCCCTGCCGTCCGGCCACCGCGAGCGCCTTCGGCCCGTACCCGGCCACGTGCATCTCGATCTCGGGCAGCTCGGGGCGCACCCACTTGAGCTGGAGGTCCTTGTCGTTCCAGCGGACCTCCTTGCCGTTCATGAACGGCTTGATCATCGCGAGCGCCTCTTCGAAGTCCGCGACCTTCATCGGCTTCCGGCCGATGTAGCGGACGGCCGAGTCGCCGCGGCCGACGCCCATGATCATGCGTCCGTTCGAGATGTCCTGCAGCGTCGCGTACGCGCTCGCGAGCACCGTCGGGTCGCGCGTCGCCGGGTTCGTGACCATGTGGCCGAGCTTGATCGTCGTCGTCTGGTCGGCGAGGAGCGCCATCACCGGCATCGACTCCTGCCAGAGGACGTGCGAGTCGTAGGTCCAGCCGTACTCGAAGCCCTGCGCCTCGGCGAGCTTCGTGAGCTCGATCAGGCGCTGGTACGGCGGGTCGGGCAGGACGGTGACGCCGAAGCTGAGCATGGAACCCCCGGAGGTCGCGTGGGCAGGGAAAGCGGCATTCTCCCGCGAAACCGAGCGCGTGGCAACGTGGCCCTACTACGCGTTCGCGGTCGCGGCAGGCGCGATGCTGCCGATCCAGTTCGGGATCAACGCGCAGCTCGCCGCGTGGCTGGGCAGCCCGCTCCGCGCGACGTTCGTCTCCTTCGCGGTCGGCGCGCTCGTCCTGCTGGCTGCGGTGACGGTCTTCGCCCGCGGGGTCGCGGAGGGGCGTGACCTCTCTGCGGCGCCGTGGTGGGTCTGGGTCGGCGGCTTCCTCGGCGCGTTCTACGTGCTCGGGAGCGTCGTGACGGCGCCGAAGCTCGGTGCCGCCGCGCTCTTCGCCTTCATCCTCGCCGGCCAGGCGCTCGCGTCGCTCGCCGTCGACCACTTCGGGTGGGTCGGCTTCGAGGAGAACCCGGTCACCCCCGGACGGCTGCTCGGGATGGTGCTCGTCGCGGCAGGCGTCGCGGCCGTGCGCTTCCTGTGACACTTCTGCGCGCCGTTCGTTCGGGGCCTGGCCCCGGGCCTGTCCCCCCATGAGGGGAGGAAGCTAGGCGGTGAGCCAGGCGAGCGTCTTCGTCGTCAGCCGGTCGAGCGCCTGGACTGCGAGCTCGAGGTGCTCCGGCTTCGTGTCCTCGAGCTTCGTGTGCGAGAGGCCGCGCAGGCTCTGGACGAAGAGCATCACCGTCGGGATCCCGATGCGCGCCGGCTCCGCCGCGTCGTGCAGCGGCCCGCTCGGCAGCCGGTGCGAGGTGCCCGCCACCTCGCGGACCGCCTCGTCCGCGAAGTCGACGAGCTCCGGATGGAAGAGGATCGGCTCGATCTCCCAGATCCGCTCCCACTCGACGTCGATGCGCTCCTCCGCGGCGAACCTCTCGCTGGCCTCGCGCGCGGCCCGATTCATCTCCGCCAGCTTCGTCGCGTCGAGGTGGCGCATGTCGAGGAGCTGCTCTGCCGTCTCGACGACCGACGTCACGATCCCTGGCTTCGTCACGACACCGCCGCTCGTCATCACGGCGCCGTCGCCCACGCGCCGCGCGATGTCGCGGATCTCGAGCGCGAGCTTCGCGGCTCCCGCCAGCGCGTCGCGCCGCTGATCCATCGGCGTCGACCCCGCGTGCGCCGCCTGGCCGCGCCACGTGATCCGGTGGCGCTCGACGCCGAAGGTGCCGAGGACGGCGCCGAGTGGCAGGTCGAGCGACTCGAGCACGGGGCCCTGCTCGATGTGGAGCTCGAGGTACGCCGCCGCGCCCTCGAGCTCGGCGCGCGCCTCGAGCGCACGGTCGAGGTCGACGCCGAACTCCGCGATCGCCTCGGGGAGCGGCACGCCGTCCCGGTCCTTCAGTGCCCGCAGGTCATCCTGGTCGCCCATCGAGCCGCTCGCCGCCGAGGAGCCGAAGAGCGACCGCCCGAAGCGAGCCCCCTCCTCGTCGGCCCACGAGACGAGCCGCACCGTCACCGGCCGCTCCCCCTCCTCCGCAAGGCGTCGCAGCACCTCCGCGCCCGCGACGACGTTGAGCGCGCCGTCGAGCCAGCCGCCGTTCGGCACCGAGTCGAGGTGCCCGCCGATCACGAGGGCGCGCTCGCTCGCGCCGCGCAGCGTCCACCACTGGTTGCCCGCGGCGTCGAACGATTCGACGGCCCCGGTCCCCTCCAGCTTCGCCGTCATCCACTGCTGCGCGCGCCGCCACGTCTCCGTCCACGCGACGCGCTGCGCACCGTTCTCGTCGCCCGTCAGCTCGCGCAGCTCGCGCAGCTCGGCGACCGTCCGGGAGGGGTCGAGAGGCATCGGCGCGACTCTAACGCCCGTCCGCTTCGGTGTGGTATCTCCTACGCATGGCGGCGATCGTCGTGGCGGAGCGTGCTCCGAGCGAGCGTGCGGAGCGGGTGCGGGCGGGAGCCCTACAGGCTGCGCAGCTGCTCGGCGTCCTCGCGGTCCTCTGGGCGGCGTGGGAGGCGTTCAAGTGGATCGGCGAGACCACGGGGTTCAGGCTCGGCACCTTCGAGGTGAACGACCGGACGCTCCCGCACCTCCACGACGTCGTCGGGACGCTCTTCGAGCCGTCGCGGCGAAACGGCCCGCTGCTGATCGACATCCTCGTCGACGCCGCGCTCTTCACCGCGAAGGAGGCCGCGCTCGGCTTCGCCCTCGGCGCGCTCTTCGGCTTCGCGATCGCCGTCGCGCTCGCCCACAGCGGTCTGCTCCAGCGCGGCTTCATGCCCTACATCGTCGCCTCGCAGACCGTGCCGATCCTCGCGATCGCGCCGATGGTCGTCGTGTGGGTGAACCCGAAGATGCCGGAGGGGCTGAAGGACTGGGGAGCCGTCGCGGTGATCGCCGCGTACCTCACCTTCTTCCCCGTCGCGATCAACACGTTGCGCGGCCTCTCCTCCGCCGACCCGCGCGCCCTCGAGCTGATGCGGTCGTACGCCTCGAGCACATGGTCCGTGCTCTGGAAGGTGCGCGTCCCCGCGTCGCTCCCCTACCTCTTCGCCGCGCTCAAGGTGAGCGCGACGGCGAGCGTGGTCGGCGCGATCATCGGCGAGCTCCCGGCGTCCGTCCAGGACGGCCTCGGCGGCGCGATCCTCAACTTCAACCAGTACTACGCGAGCGCGCCCACGCGCCTCTGGGCGACGAACCTCGTCGCGGCGGCGCTCGGCATCACCTTCTTCCTCCTCGTTGTCGCAGCTGAAAGGGCAGTCGTGCGCAGAGCACCGGAGAACGTGGCATGAGCGAAGCACCCGTCGTCGCGCTGAGCGGCGTGACGAAGCAGTTCGGCAAGGGCGGCGTCACCGCGCTCCAGGACGTGAACCTCGAGATCGGCCGCGGCGAGTTCATCTCGCTGATCGGGCCGTCCGGCTGTGGCAAGTCGACCCTGCTCCGCATCGTCGGCGACCTCATCCAGCCGACGACCGGCGACGTCGTCGTCAACGGCAAGAGCGCGCATCAGGCGCGGATCGACCGCGACTACGGGATCGTCTTCCAGGACTCCGTCCTCTTCGAGTGGCGGACGGTCGCGAAGAACATCGGGCTCCCGCTCGAGCTCGCCGGCTGGAGCCGCGAGCGGCGCCGCGAGCGGGTGCACGAGATGCTCGACCTCGTCGAGCTCTCGGGGTTCGACGACCACCACCCGTGGCAGCTCTCGGGCGGGATGCAGCAGCGGGTCTCGATCGCCCGCGCCCTCTCGTTCGACCCCGCGCTCCTCCTCATGGACGAGCCGTTCGGCGCCCTCGACGAGATGACGCGCGAGCGCCTGAACCTCGAGCTCCTGCGGATCTGGGATGCGAGCGGCTCCACCGTCATCTTCGTCACGCACTCGATCTCCGAGGCCGTCTTCCTCTCGACGCGCGTCGTCGTGATGTCGCCGCGGCCGGGCCGCATCACGGGCATCGTCGACGTCGACCTGCCGCAGCCGCGCACCGGGCGGACGCGCGAGGAGCCGCGCTTCGCCGAACTCATCCGCGAGGTGCGCCGCACGCTCCGCGCCGGCGGCGGCTTCGAGGCGGAGGAGGCGGGCGACGAGGAGGAGGCGCTCATCGCCGCCGAGGAGGGGCTCTGACCGCAGCAGCCGTGACGCGCCGGGCACGGGACTGGACGCCGGCCGTCCTCGTCTTCCTGCTCGGGATCGCCCTGTGGGAGGGGTACACGCGGCTCGCGGACGTCGAGCAGTTCCTGCTCCCGCCCCTCTCGGAGATCCTGCTCACGCTCGAGGAGAACCGCGAGACGTTCCTGAGCGCCGGCTGGTTCACCTTCAAGGAGGCGCTCGGCGGCTTCGTGATCGGCTGCAGCGCCGCGATCCTCGTCGCGCTCCTGCTCGCGCGATGGCGCGGCCTCGGGCGCGCCGTCATGCCCTACGCGATCGCGGCGAACGCGGTGCCGATCATCGCCTTCGCGCCGATCACGAACAACTGGTTCGGGCTGCTGAACCCGCTCTCGAAGATGGCGATCGCCGCCGTCCTCTGCTTCTTCCCGGTGCTCGTGAACACGCTGCGCGGGCTGACGAGCGTGCGCCCGAGCTCGATCGAGCTGATGCGCTCCTACGCGTGCGGCGAGGTCGAGATCTTCCGGCGCGTCCGCATCCCGACGGCGCTCCCGTTCGTCTTCTCCGCCTTGAAGATCGCCACCGTTCTCGCGATGATCGGCGCGATCGTCGGGGACTACTTCGGAGGGTCGCAGGAGTCGCTTGGAATCCTGATCAGGCGTTCGGCAGGGATCTTCGCGTTCAGCGAGGCGTGGGCGGCGATCGTCGTCGCGAGCGTCCTCGGTATCGCGTTCTACGCAGCGGTGGCGTTCGCCGAGCGCGCCGCGACGCGGTGGCATCCATCGGCACGGGTCGACTAGGGCAACGAAAAGGAGGCAGTTCGTGAGGGTTCGCAGATGGTGGTTGCTGGCACTGCCGGTGCTCGTCCTGACGCTCGCGCTCGCCGCGTGCGGCGGCGGCGGCGAGGAGGCGGCCGACACGTCCGGGGCCGGCGACACGGCGGCGGCGGGTACGACGGGCGATGCGCCGCAGGAGATGACGGAGGTCACCCTCCAGCTCAAGTGGGTGACGCAGGGGCAGTTCGCCGGCTACTACGCGGCGCTCGAGCAGGGCTACTACGAGGAAGAGGGCCTCGACGTGACGATCAAGCCGGGCGGCCCGGACATCGTCCCCGAGCAGGTCGTCCTCGGCGGCCAAGCGGAGTTCGGGATCAACTGGCTCGACAACACCCTCGCGACGCGCGACCAGGGCGGGAAGATCGTCAACATCGCGCAGGTCTTCGCCCGCTCCGGGATGACCGAGGTGACGTGGAAGGACACGGGGCTCGACCAGATCACGGACCTCCGCGGCAAGAAGGTCGGCGTGTGGCTCGGCGGCAACGAGCACAAGCTCTTCGCCGCGCTGACGAAGAACGGCATCGATCCGCAGAAGGACACGCAGATCGTGGCGCAGCCGTTCGACATGAACCTGTTCCTGAACCGCGAGGTCGACGCCGCCGCGGCGATGACCTACAACGAGCTCGCGCAGGTGCTCGAGACGAAGAACCCCGACACCGGCGAGCTCTACACGCTCGACGACCTCAACGTCCTGAAGATGAGCGATCTCGGCACGGGTGCGCTCGAGGACGGCATCTTCGTGACCGAGGAGTGGATCGCGGACGAGGCGAACCAGGACGTCGCGAAGCGCTTCCTCAAGGCGTCCTTCAAGGGGTGGATCTACTGCCGTGACAATCCGGACGACTGCGTCGAGTACGTCCTCGCCGCCGGCCCGACGCTCGGTGAGGGGCACCAGCGCTGGATGGTCAACGAGGTCAACAAGCTGATCTGGCCGAACGACAACGGCATCGGGATCATGGACGAGGAGGACTTCGCGACCACCGCCCAGATCGCGACCGACTACAAGATCGTGAAGAACGATCCGGGCGAGGGCGTCTACCGCACCGATCTCGCGGAGGCGGCCGTGCAGGAGCTGAAGGACGAGGGTGTCGACGTGAACGGCACCGACTGGGAGGCCCCCGAGGTCGAGGTGACCGAGGGCGGCGAGTAGAGCACCGCGACCGAAGGAGGGAGATCCGCAGTGTCAGTTCTCATCAAGGGCGGCCGTGTCGTGACGGCGACGGACGACGTCGTCGCGGACGTGTTCGTTCAGGGAGAGCGGATCTCCCTCATCGGCTCCGATCTTGCTTCGTCGGGGCTGGACGTCGAGGCGGACCGGGTGATCGACGCGTCCGGGAAGCTCGTGCTCCCGGGCGCCGTCGACCCCCACACCCATCTCGACATGCCATTCGGCGGCACCGTCACGATCGACGACGTCGAGTCGGGACAGCGTGCCGCCGCGCGCGGCGGCACCACGTGTCACGTCGACTTCTGCATCCAGGCGCCCGGGACGAGCTTCGGCGATTCGCTCGCCGACTGGAAGCGGAAGGCGGACGGCAAGCAGGTGATCGACATGGGCTACCACATCGCGATCACCGACCTCCACGAGGGCGGCTCGCTCGAGGAGCTCGCCTCGCTGCCGGAGCAGGGCGTGACTTCGTACAAGCTCTTCATGGCCTACAAGGGCGCGCTGATGGTTGACGACGAGACGCTCTTCCGCTCGATGCAGGTCGCCGCCGACTCCGGGGCGCTCGTGATGGTCCACGCCGAGAACGGCGACTCGATCGACGTCCTCGTCAAGGAGGCGCTCGCCGAGGGGAAGACGGAGCCGAAGTACCACGCCCTCACGCGGCCGCCCGAGACCGAGGGCGAGGCGACGAACCGCGCGATCCAGCTGGCGCGGATCGCCGGCGCGCCGCTGTACGTCGTGCACGTCTCCTGCAAGGAGGCGGTCGAGCCGATCATGCGCGCGCGCGAGGCCGGCTGGGACGTGTGGGGCGAGACGTGCACGCAGTACTTCTTCATCGACTACACGCACCTCGAGCGGCCGGACTTCGAAGGGGCGAAGTACGTCTACACGCCGCCGCCGCGCGACAAGGCGAACCAGGATGTCCTCTGGAACGCCGTCCGCACCGACGTGCTCTCCGCGATCTCGACCGACCACTGCGCGTTCACGTGGAAAGAGCAGAAGGCGATGGGGCGCGACGACTTCTCGAAGATCCCGAACGGCGGCCCCGGGCTCGAGAACCGGCTCCACATGGTCCACCACTTCGGCGTGCGCGAGGGGCGGATCTCGCTGAACCGGATGGTCGAGCTCCTCTGCACGAATCCGGCGAAGCTCTTCGGGCTCTACCCGCGCAAGGGGACGGTCGCTGTCGGCTGCGACGCCGACCTCGTGATCTTCGACCCCGAGAAGCCGCACCTCATCACGGCGGCGAACCAGGAGTCTCGCTCCGACTACAACCTCTACGAGGGCACGGAGGTCGTCGGCGACGTCGACACCGTGCTGCTCCGCGGCCGCGTGATCGTCGACGGCGGCGAGGTCGTGGGCGAGGCCGGCTACGGGCAGTTCGTCGCGCGGGCGAAGTTCGGCGAGCAGCTCGCGCCCGCCGCCGCCACCGCCTGACCGCCCGAAACGGCCACGTCCAGTGCTTAAAGCACCGGACGTGGCCGTTAAGGACGGTTGAACCCGCCTAGGGGAGGAAGCGGCCGGGCGTCGTGAAGCCGTTCGGGTGCGCCTGCGCGTTGCAGAACGAGGCGCCCGGCGGGAGGCCCGGGATCGTGAAGTGGAAGCCGGGTCCGGGTCCTCCCGGCACCGCGGCGCCACCGTTCGTCTTCACCGTCTGACCGACCTGTCCCCCCGGCGGCCAGGCGAGGGAGCCGTCGAGGCCCCCGGTGCCGGTGACGTAGTCGCCGACGACGTGCTGGCCGTGCACGACGAGCTCGGTGCCGAAGACGCCGCTGCAGGTCGGCTCGCCGTGCGCCGACGCCGGCGCGGCGGCGATCGCTGCGACGGCCGCGGCGAGCACGGTGCGGGTGGTGAGTGCCTTCATCGAATCTCCTCCTCCGGGCTAGACGGTCGCGGGCTGCGGGTCGGGGCGGACGACGACGGTGTCGCCGACCTTGACGATCTCGTCGAGCGGCAGGTCGGCGGCGGCGGCATGAGCGCGGATCGCCTCCGGGCTCGACGCCTGGTAGACGCAGACGGTGCCGAGGCCGCTGCGGTCCTCGAGCACGTAGCTGCGGATCCAGCGGATGTCGTCGCTCATCCGCTCGCCCTCCGCGGTCGAGCGGGCGGCCGCCTCCTGCAGTTCCTCGCCCGAACGCCAGCCGTTCCGGCGGAGGATGACGTACGTGTCCATG
>DATMJW010000204.1:0-10265 GCA_035553355.1 Gaiellaceae bacterium
GGTGTCGACCACGGACCCGTCGGTGCGGGCGGTGAGGTTCCACTCCTTGCCCTCGACGACGGCCTCCATGAAGGCGTCGCTGACGCGCACCGAGTTGTTCGCGTTCTGGTACTGGATCGAGCCCCAGTCGGGCGAGTCGAGCGACATGTCGTACCCGGCCGCCTCGAGGACGCGCGCCTTGCGCTCCTCCTTGGCCTTGCACCAGATGAACTCCTCGATGTCCGGGTGGTCGACGTCGAGAACGACCATCTTCGCGGCGCGGCGGGTCTTGCCGCCGGACTTGATCGTCCCGGCGGACGCGTCGGCGCCACGCATGAACGAGACGGGGCCGGAGGCGTAACCGCCCTTCGACAGCTGCTCCTTCGAGGAGCGCAGCTTCGACAGGTTGAGGCCGGAGCCGGAGCCGCCGCGGAAGATGACGCCCTCGCGCCGGATCCAGTCGAGGATCGACTCCATCGAGTCCTCGATCGAGAGGATGAAGCACGCCGAGCACTGGGGCTTCTCCTCGAAGCCGACGTTGAACCAGACGGGGGAGTTGAACGAGGCGTACTGGTTGACGAGGATCGCCTTCAGCTCCGCCTCGAACGTCTCGGCCTCCTCGTCGGAGGCGAAGTAGCCGCCGAGCCGGCCCCAGCCGCCGATCGTGTCGACGATGCGGCCGATCATCTGCTTCACGCTGCGCTCGCGCTCGGGCGAGCTGAGGCGCCCGCGGAAGTACTTCTGCGCGACGATGTTCGTCGCGGTCTGCGACCAGAACTTCGGGAACTCGACGCCGCGCTGCTCGAACGCGGGGCCGTCCTTCCCGGGGATGATCGCGTCGCGGAGCTCCCACTCGATCTCGTCGAACGGATCGCGACCGGGGATCGTGAAGAAGCGGCGCGGCGCGACGGTCGCGTCCTCCGCGACAACGACGTTCGTCACCTCGTCCTCCACCACGACGCCTTCCTGCTGCTCTCGATCCTGCACCTGCTTGGCCGTCGCCATCGTCCCTCCCGAGCCGTCAGCTTTGTCGAAACACACCCCTTCGGCGACGTTTTCGGTCGACCGAGCGGAGCGCGGACGCTAGACAGAGCGTCGGACGGAGCGTCGGGCGGCGCACGCTGCTTGTGCGACCGAAAAAACCTGCAAAGTGCAGAAAAACGTCACAGGCATGATACCGCCTCGGGCGGCACCTGGCGAGGACGTTTTTCGCGCTCTTTGCGGCCTACGGAGCCGGCGGTGCGCCGAGGCGGCGGGCCTGCAGCCGCCGTGCGACGTAGCCGAGCGTGCCGGCTGCGACGAGGAGGAGCGCGAGCCCGGCGAGCACGAGGAGCGGGAGCGGGAGCGAGTCGGACGCCGCGGTATCGACGTCGCCGCCCGTCGCCTCCGGGACGCCGTCGGGGTCGCCGCCACCGCCGGGGCCGCTGTTGCCGCCGCCGGGGTCGTCGCCGTCGGGGTCGCCGTCGTCGGGCGCGCCGGTCGGCGGGTCGTCGGGCACGCCGTCACCGTCGACATCGACGCTGTCACCGTCGCCGGGCGTCGGATCCGTCGTCGCGGGCGGAGCCTCCTCGCCGCGCAGCCGCGCCTGGAGGGCGCGCGTGATGTCCTCTTTCGCGCTCGAGTAGTCGCGGACGTCCCGCGGGAGGGCGTCGATCGCCTCGTCGTAGCACCGCGGGGGGTACGTCCCGTCGACCCGTCCGTTGTCGTACCAGTCGTCGATGACCTTCTTCCCGCAGACGGACGTCTTCGCGGCGAAGGCCGGAGCGGTCGCCGCCGCTGCCGCGCCCGCGGCGAGGAGAACGGCCACGACGAGGAGTCGCAGCGAGCGGGCCAGGTGCGTGGGGGCGGTCAAGTCGTCTTCGTGGCTGCCGGCCGGCGGGGGGTGCAGGCGGCGCGCGAGAGGCAGTTTGGCCGATGCGGGTGATCCCCGCATCAGCTGCAGGTAAACGCTTTGTAAGCGCCGGGTGGGCGCGGCGGCCCATGGTAGCTTGCCGCCCGATGCTGCCGCCCCGCGTACGCGCCGTGCTGCGCCCGGGGCAGTTGGCGGCGACAGCGGCCGCGACCACGGCTCTCCTCCTGGCAGCGGCATTCGCCGGTGAGGCGTTCGCGACCGGGGCCGCCGCGCTCGTCGTCGGGGGCGCCTGCGCCGTGCTCGCGCTCGTCGGCCGGCTCCCGTTCGGCGCGGGCGGTCTCCCGCTCGTCGCGGGGCTGGCGGCGCTCGCCGCGTGGAGCGGGATCTCCGTCGTGTGGTCGGTCGGGCCGGACATCTCCTGGCACGAGCTCAACCGCGGCCTCGTCTACGTCGCGTTCGCCGTGCTCGGAGTCGTCCTCGGTTCCTTCCGCGACCGCGGGCGCGTCGTCGCGGCGCTGGCCCTGACGGCCGCGCTCGCCGCCGCCGTCACGTGGGCGCTCGCGGGCAAGGCGATCCCCGCCCTCTTCCCCGACGGCGGCCGCGCAGCCCGCCTCCGCGACCCGATCGGCTACTGGAACGCCCTCGCGCTCGCAGCCGACATGGCCCTCGTCCTCGGCCTCTGGCTCGCGGCGGGGGCGGCCCGTGCGCCGCGGCGCGCCGTCGGAGTCGTCCTCGCGTACGCGGGCGTCGTCGCCGTCCTGCTCGCCACCTCGCGCGCGGGCACCGTGGCCGCCGTCGTCGCCGTCTGCCTGTGGCTCGCGATCGCCGGCGCGCGCGTGGAGCGGGCGCTGCTCGCGCTGGCGGCTGCCGTCCCGGGGATCGCCGTCGCGACGTGGGCGTTCACGCAGCCGGCGCTCGTGGAGGACGCGCAGGCGCTCCCAGACCGGGTCGCGGCTGGAAGGTGGTTCGCGCTCGCGCTCGTCGTCGGCGCCGCCGCCGCGGCGCTCGCCGCCGACGGCGTCTCGCGCCTCGACCTCCGGGGCGATCGCCGGCGGCTCGTCGGCCGCGCCCTCGCCGCCGGCTTCGTCGGCGTCGTGCTCGCCGCCGCGGTCGGCGTCGCCGCGGCCGGCGACCCACTCGGGGACGGGCGTGCGGTGCCGCAAGGCCCCGGGCGGCTCGCGGATGCCGGCCTCAACAACCGGCGCCAGTTCTGGGCCGAGGCGATTCGCCTCGCACAGGCGGAGCCGCTCACCGGGACGGGGGCGGGGACGTTCGAGCTCGCGCGCCGGCGCGTCCGGGACGACGCGACGAGCGCCGTCGAGCCGCACAGCGTCCCGCTCCAGTTCCTCGCAGGCACCGGCCCGGTCGGGCTCCTGCTCTTCGCGGGCGTCGTCGCGGCCGCTGCGACCGCCGCGGCGCGAGCGTTGCGGAGGACGGAGGGGGAGGACCGCCGCGCGGCGGCCGCCCTCACCGCCGTCCTCGCCGCGTACGGCGTGCACGCGCTCGTCGACTACGACTGGAACTTCGTCGCCGTCACGGCACCGGCTCTCGTCGCCGCCGGCGCGCTCGCCGCCGCGGGACGCGACCGGCTCGTCGCGCCATCCCCGCTCGCGGCCGCGGGCGCCGCTGCGCTCACGATCGCTGCGCTCGCGTCGGCGGCGTCGCCGTGGCTTGCGGAACGGGAGGTCGATCGCGCCGCGACCGCGCTCGCCGCGGCTGCGCCCGACCGCGCGATCGAGCATGCGGAGCGCGCGCAGGCGCTGAACCCGCTCTCGATCGCGCCGCATCAGACGCTCGCCGCGGTTCATGCGTCTCGCCGGCGCGTGCGTCAGGCGCGGGAGGCGTACGCCGCCGCGATCCGCCTGCAGCCGGAGAACCCCGAGACCTGGTACGAGCTCGGTCTCTACGAGTACGACCGCCGCCTCTACTGCCAGGCGTACCGGCACCTGAACGAGGCGTACACGCTCGACCCGAAGTCGACCCGGTGGGTCGCAGACGGGCCGCTCGACGTCGCGCGCGACGTCGTCAACACCGGCCGCTGCGGCTAGCCGTCGCCGAGCACGAGCGCGACGTGCGCGCCCATGAGGTCGCCGGGGGAGAGCCCGTCGAGCGGCCCGACGACCTTCACGCCGACGTCCGCCGCGAGCCGCCGCGCCTCGGGCTCGTGCCCCGGCCGGTACATGACGACGCTGCGCGTGAAGTCGCCGCGCGAGGCGTTCCCGACGCCGCCGATCGTGTAGCCGAGTCCGCGAACACGCTCCGCCTCCACGGCGGCGGCGCCCGCGCGCCCGTTGCCGTTGAGGACGAGGACGGACGTCTCGGCACGGGTCAGCGCCGGTGCCCCGGCCTGCTTCGGCGCGGGACGCGGCCGCTCGACCACCGGCGCCAGCACCTTCTGCTCGGCGGCCCGGGTGACCTGACGGGAGACGGGCTCGGCGAGGAGCGCGACGCCGAGCACCACGAGGAGGACGAGCTCGACGGCGGCGACGGCCGACGCGACGAGCGTGGCGGTGCGCCACGGGGAGCGGAGCTGGTGGAGTGTCCCGTCCACGGCGCCACTCGATTCGCGCCGCCGGCCCCGGCTCCTCCTACGCGACCCAGACGCCGCGGGAGAAGGCGATTGCGGCCGCTGCACCGAGGGCCGCGAACGCCCAGAGCACCGCGTCCCGGGCGCGCGGACGGCCGGCCGTCAGCGACGCGAGCGCGAGGAAGATCGGGAAGTCGCCGAGCACGAACCGCGGCAGGCTCACGAGCGGGAAGCCCTCCGCCGGGACGGACAGCACGATCACGAGGGTCGCGACGGCATATGCCCCGTGTGCAGCCCCGAGCCGCCGCCACGCGACCCACGTCAGCCACACGACCGCCGCGAGGATCGCGAGGTGCGAGAGGTTCCACAGCGCGACCGCGTGCTCGTGCGACGGCGCGTACGGAACCGAGGCGAGAACGCGCGCCGCCCGCCCCGCCGCGTTGACGGCGTCGAGGAGCCCGCCGACGGGGCCGAGCGGGTCGAGGCTGCGGTTCCAGCCGGCCTGCGCGTGGCGGAACGCCCACGGGTCGCCGAGCTCCCGGTCGAGATGCAGCGCGTAGAGCCCGACCGCCGCCGGCAGGAGGGCGAGCGGCGCGAGCCGGAGCGCGAGCGCCCGACGGCCGCCGCCGCGCGCCGCGAGGAGCAGCGCGAGCGCCGGCAGGAGCGCGAGCCCGAGCAGCCGCGTTCCCGTCGCGAGCCCGCCGAGGACGCCGGCGAGGAGCGGCCGGTTCCGCTGCGCGGCCAGGAACGCGCCGGCGGCGAGCGCGAGGAAGAGCGCGTCGGAGTAGACGGCGGTGAAGACGAACGCGAGCGGGAAGAGCGCGAGGAAGAGGACGGCGTCGCGGGCGCCGCGGGCGCCGAGCACCGGCCGTGCGAGTTCGGCGAGCACCGCGGCCGCCGCCGCCGCGGCTGCGAGGGAGACGAGCGTGCCGGCGACGAGCACCGATCCGGTCACCCAGGCGACGCCGTGCACGAGCGCCGGGTAGAGGGGGAAGAAGGCCGCCGCTGCGGGGACGTCGTCGTAGCCGTTGAGGGCGATCTGCACGAACCAGACGGCGTCCCACTGCGCGAACGTGCGCACCAGGAGGTCGCTCCAGCCGCCGTACGCCTCGCCGATCCTGCGTGCCGGCTCGGCCGGCGCCCACACGAGCGCGAGCGCCGCGAGCAGCCAGAACGCGATGCGTGCGCCGACGAGCGTCGCGGCGTCACGCGCCCACGCCCGCTGCGTCAGGCCGCGCCGGACTCCCAGGTCTCCCGCAGCCCCTGCTCGAGCGACACCTGCGGCTCCCACCCGAGCGCCTCGCGCGCCCGCGACACGTCGAGGACGCTGCGGCGGAGGTCGCCCGCGCGCGGCGGGCCGTACTCCGGCTCGCCGCCGCCGCCCGCCGCCTCGGCACACGCGCGCCAGAGGTCGTTGACGGACGTCGCGACGCCGGTGCCGACGTTGAACGTCCCCGGCTCCGTCGCCTCGGCCGCGGCGAGCAACGCACGCACGACGTCGCCCACGTAGACGAAGTCGCGCTCCTGCTCGCCGTCGCCGAAGATCGTGGCCGTCTCGCCGGCGCGGAGCCGATCCATGAAGATCGCGATCACGCCTCCCTCGAGCTTCGCGAGCTGGCGCGGCCCGAAGACGTTGCCGAAACGAAGCGCGACGTGGCGTGTCCCGTGCAGCCGGTTCCACGTCGCGAGGTACTCCTCGCCGCAGAGCTTCGACGTGCCGTACGGCGACAGCGGCTCGCGCTCCTTGTCCTCGCGAGCGGGCTCCGGGCACTCGCCGTAGATCGCACCGCCGGTCGAGCTGAAGACGACGGTCGCGCCGTGCGCACGCGCGCCCTCGAGCACCCGCAGCGTCCCCAGCACGTTCACCTCGCCGTCGAAGATCGGCTTGTCGACGGACGTGCCGACGTCCGCCTGCGCCGCGAGGTGGAAGACCCGGTCGGGGCGGATCTCGCCGAAGAGGTCGTCGAGCGGCTCGCGGATGTCGTGCTCGTGCACGGTCGCGCCGGCGTTCAGGTTCTCGCGCCGGCCGGTGGCGAAGTTGTCGAGGACGTGCGCCTCGTCGCCGCGCGCGACGAGCGCGTCGACGAGGTGCGACCCGATGAAGCCGGCTCCGCCGGTGACGACCGCGCGCATCGCTCTATCCTTACAGCGCGTGGGGCTCCTGGTCGCGTTCGAGGGCATCGACGGGTCCGGGAAGGGGACGCAGGCCGCGCTGCTGCGCGAGCGCGCCGCCGCCGCCGGCCGGACGACCGCGTCGTTCTCCTTCCCCCGCTACGGCGACAACGTCTTCGCCGACGGCGTCGCGCGCTACCTGAACGGCGACTGGGGCGACGTCCCGCCGGAGTTCCCGGCGCTCCTCTACGCGGGCGACCGCCTCGCGGCGCGCGACGACCTCGTCGCGGCGGTCGCCGCGCACGACCTCGTCATCCTCGACCGCTACGTCGCCTCGAACCTCGCGCACCAGGCCGCGAACGCCGAGCCAGGGCGCCGCCCGGGGCTGATCGCGTGGATCGCCGAGATCGAGTACGGCGTGCACCGGCTGCCGCGCCCCGACGTCACCGTCCTCCTCGAGCTCCCGGTCGAGCGCGCGCGCGAGCAGGTGCGCCGCAAGGCACCGCGTGCCTACACCGACCGCGCGGAGGACGTTCTCGAGAGCGCCGGCGACCACCTCGCGGCCGCCGCCGCGGTGTACGCCGCGCTCGCGGCGTCCGAGCCTGGCTGGCAGCGCGTCGACGCCGCGCGTCCCGCGGAGGCCGTCGCCGAGGACGTGTGGCGCGCGGTGGAGGGACGGCTGTGACCGACCCGTTCGCCGCCGTGCCCGAGCAGGAGGAGGCGAAGCGGCTGCTGCGCGCGGCGCTCGGCGAGGACACCGCGCACGCCTTCCTCCTCCACGGGCCGGCGGGAACGGGGAAGCGGCGCGCCGCGCTCGCGTTCGCGGCCGCAGTGCTCGGTGACGACGCGCGGGTGCGGAACGGGACGCACCCCGATCTCTACGTGCTCGAGCCGGTCGGCGAGATGATCAGGATCGACGAGATCCGCCAGCTCCGGCGCGACCTCCACCTGCGTCCGTTCGAGGCCGACCACCGCGTCTACGTCGTGCACGCGGCCCACCTGCTGAACGAGGACGCGGCCGACGCGCTGCTGAAGGATCTCGAGGAGCCGCCGCAGTACGCGCTGATCCTCCTCGTCGCGGACGAGCTCGGGCCGATCCCGCCGACGATCCGCTCCCGCTGCCAGCTCGTTCCCTTCCGGCGGCTGTCCGGCCGGGCGATCCGCGCCTACTTCGACGAGCACGCGCCGGGCCTGGACGAGTCGGTGAGGGTCGCGCTCGCGCGGGTCGCGGGCGGGCGGCTCGACCGTGCCGAGCGCCTGCTCGACCCGCAGGCGGCGGAGCGGCGCGACGCGCTGCTCGCGGCCGGGCGCGCCGTCTACGCGGACCCGGAGTTCGAGCCGGCGGACGCCGCGGCGGCGCTGCTCGAGGCCGCGCGCGCGCGTGGCGCGGCCGCGCGCGAGCGCGCCGAGGCGGAGCTCGAGGGGATCGACCTCCCGGCGCGCGAGGCGGACCAGCGGCTGCGGCGTGCGCAGCGCGGGGCAGAGCGGGAGGAGCTCCTCGCCTCGCTCGAGGAGCTCGCGTCGTGGTACCGCGACCTCGTCGTCGTCGCCGCCGGAGCCGACGCCGCGGTCGTCCACGCCGACCGGACGGAGGTCCTGCGGGAGGACGCGACGGGCGAGCGGGCGCCGGACGCGGAGGCGGCGGCGGAGCTCGTGCGCGCGACGTGGCGGTCGCTCGAGGAGTTCAACCTCTCGCCACAGCTCGCGCTCGAGGCGCTCTTCGTGCAGCTGAGAAGGGCGTTTTCCAGGGGATTCATGCTTTCGACGAACAATTGAGCGCGTTGTAAAGATCCCCCGCAAGGGGTTGCGCGTTCGGCTTCCGCGGCTAAAGCTGAGTGCCAGGCGTTCGGGCGGAGCGCCGTGGTACCCGTCGCTTCAGGGGGAACAGTCGTTGGCCGTAGTTCCGTCCATAGGTCGCGCATCGCTCGTCGAGCCGAAGCCCGTCGCCCCCGAGGCGACCGCGACGCACGGCCTCTACGAGCGCCACGCCGCGAAGATCCACTCCTACTGCCTGCACCAGCTCGGTTCGCGCGAGGAGGCGGAGGACGCGGTGCAGACGACGTTCATGAACGCGTTCCGCGCGCTGCGGAAGGGGGTCGTGCCGGAGGCGGAGGCGGCGTGGCTCTTCAAGATCGCCGAGAACGTCTGCCTGTCGCGCCGGCGCTCGTCGTGGCGGCGCGGCCGGATCGAGAGCCCCGCCGACTTCGAGGTGATCGAGGAGGTCGTCCCCGGGCCGAACCGCCAGCGCGACGAGCTGATCGGCATCGAGGACGCGCTCGCGAACATGCCCGAGCAGCAGCGCCGCGCGATCCTCCTACGCGAGTGGCAGGGCCTCTCGTACCGCGAGATCGCCGACGAGCTCGACGTCTCGCAGTCGGCCGTCGAGACGCTGATCTTCAGGGCGCGGCGCTCGCTCGCGCACGGCCTCGAGGAGCCGGGCGCGCTGCGGGGACGGCACGGGCTGCGCCGCGTGCGGCACCTCGCGGACGTGACGACGCTGCTCGCGGCGGCGAAGTCGTTCCTCTTCAGCGGTGCGGCGGTGCAGGCGACGGCAACGGCCGTTGCGGTCACGGTCACCGCCGGTGCCGTCGCGACCGTCACGCCACGCGGCGACGACCCGCGGCGGTCGGCGCTCGTGCCGCCCACGATCGTCGCGCCGGCCGGCGACGCGGCCGCGGGCACGTCGCCGGGTCGGTCGCACATCGCGATGTTCGTCCCGAACACGCCGCGCGCCGCCGATGCTCCCGCCCGGCCCGAGCAGCGCGCTGCCGCGGTCGCTGTGGAACGTGCTTCCGCGCCGCCCGCGGTGCGGAAGCCGGAGCCGAAGCCTGCTGCGCCCGCGGCACGCGAGCTTCCTGCCGTCGCCGCTGCGCCCCCCACGACGGTCGTGCCGACGCCGCGCGAGCAGGCGCCGCCGCACGAAGCCGCTCCCGCCGCCCCGCAGGCGGAGACGCGCGGCGGCGAGCGCGCGAAGCCGGAGCCGCGGTCGGACGAGCCGAAGCACGCGCCGAGCGAGCCGAAGCGCGACGCATCGTCGTCGGAGCCGCGCGCGAAGGAGTCGGAGAAGCGCGCCGAGCGCGAGCCGTCGGAGCCGGTCCGCGAGAAGAAGGACGAGCGGCGAGACCCGTCTGCGACGGCTCCGGCCGAGCCGGAGCCCGCGCCTGCGAAGCCCGAGAAGGAGAAGAAGCCGAGCCCGCAGGAGCCGGCTGTCGTCGCCCCGATGGCGCCGGAGCCGACCGGGAAGGTCGTCGAGCGGACGGCCAAGGGAAGCGGCAAGGACTCGCTCGAGCCGGCTCCCGTGGTCACGGCTCCGGCCGTCGCTCCGGAGCCGCTCACCGCGGCACCCGTGGGGGCGCAGGAGCCGCCGGTCGCGAACGTGGATGCCGCAGTGTCGACCGAGAAGAAGACGAAGGGCAAGCGCGACTGAGGCGCGTTGCGGCGGCGCTGGCGCGCGCCATCGCGGGCGTGTGCCGGCCGCTACACTCGGAGGCCGCTGCACGAGCGCGCCGACGTAGCTCAGCTGGTAGAGCACTTCACTCGTAATGAAGGGGTCCCCGGTTCGAGTCCGGGCGTCGGCTCTCAAGAAGTCGCTGCTCAGGCTCAGGCGCGCGCCATCAGGTCGACGAGGATGACGCCTGCAAGCGCTATTCGTTACGGACGGCCGCCATCAGCAGCAGCCCGCCGTCGATCACGTACGAGCTGCCAGTGACGTAGGCCGCGTCGCGGGTGCAGAGCCACGCGATCAGCGACGCGACCTCGTTCGCGTCGCCGGGGCGGCCGGCCGGGATGCTCTCG
>DATMJW010000205.1:0-2013 GCA_035553355.1 Gaiellaceae bacterium
CCTGGAGCTCCGCGAGCTCGGCGCGCAGCGACGACTCGCGCTCGTGCGCGGCGGCGAGCTCCGCGCGGAGCGCCGCCTCCTCCCCGCCCGCGGCCGGGACCCAGACGGCGTCGGCCGGCTCCGCCGGCGCCGGCGGCTGCACGGCGGCCGGCTCGGGCTGTGGCTCCGGGTCGGGCTCGCGCCGCCGCTCGAGCTGTTTGCGGAGACCGGTGCCGAAGCCCTGCTCGGTCTCGAGCTCGTGCTCGGTCGCAGCCATCGGCTAGAAGAGCTTCGCCAGGCTGATGAACGCCGGCCCGAGGATGACGAGGAACATCGCGGGGAAGATGAACGCGACGGTCGGGAAGAGCATCTTGATCGGCGCCTTCATCGCCTTCTCCTCGGCCGCCGCCTGCCGCTTCAGCCGCGTCTCGGCCGCCTGCACGCGCAGGATCCGGCCCAGCGAGATGCCGAGCTGGTCGGCCTGGATGATCGCGCGGGCGAAGGTCGCGACCTCCGGCGTCGCCACGCGGTCCGCCAGCTTCTTGAGCGCGTCGTGGCGGGACTCGCCGATCCGCATCTCGCCGAGGGTGAGGTTGAACTCCTCGACGAGCGGCCCCTCCATGTGCTCGGTCACCTTCGCGACGGCGCCGTCGAAGCCGAGCCCGGCCTCGACGCTGACGGCGAGCAGGTCGAGCGTGTCGGGGAGCGCGGCGCGGATCGCGTCCCGCCTGCGGCGTGCGCGGCCTGAGACGAGCACTCCCGGTACGGCGAACCCTCCGGCGGCGCACATCGCGGCGAACACCGCGCCTCCGAGGACGCCCCAGGAGCCGACGCCGATCGTGAAGCCGACGAAGGCGCCGAGGCCGCCGAAGAGCGCCTGCCCGGCGAGGAACGTCGTCGGCGTCACCGACCGGCCGATCCCGGCTGCCAGGAGCCGGAGGCCGACCGCGTCCACGGTGACACGGGGGTTCAGACGCAGCGCGAGCGAGGCGAGCCGCTGCGTCGCGGGCGCGACCACCCGCTCCCGGAAGCGGAGCCGCTCGATCCCGGATCCGGGGAGCCGGATCCGGCCGTAGTTCGAGGCACGCGCGAGCGAGCGGTGGCGTTCCCGTGCCGGCGCGGTGACCACCTCGGCGGTCAGGTACGCGGCGACGGCGAGGAGGAGAGCGGCGAAGGCGAGCAGCATCGAGATCAACCCCTGAAGGAGACGATTTTCTTGAGCACGAGCGTTCCGAACAGCATCATCGTGAGCCCCAGCGCGATCAGCATGTGGCCGGCGGAGGTCCCGTAGAGCGGCTCCATGTACTCCGGGTTCATGAGCGTGAGGGCGCCCGCCATGAAGAACGGGAGGCCGATCAGGACGTAGGCGGACATCCGCCCCATCGCCGTCAGCGACTTGATCTTGCGGGCGAACTGCTGCCGGTTGCGGACGGCCTCGGCGACCATGTCGAAGATCCCCGCGAGGCTGCCGCCGACCTGCCGCTGGATCGTGACGGCGGTGACGACGAACGAGAGGTTGTCGGAGCCCACGCGCTCCGCCATCTCGGCGAGCGCGTCGTCCATGGGGCGGCCGAGGCTCGTCTCCGTGAGGACGCGCTTGAACTCCTTGCTCGTCGGCCCGTCGCCCTCGTCGACGACGGCCTGGATCCCCTGGCGGAAGCTGTGGCCCGCCTTGAGCGACGCGGCGAGCGTGAGCAGCACGTCCGGGAGCTCGTTCTCGACGGCGGCGAGCCGGCGGCGCGCCTTGAACCAGACGACGCCGATCGGGAGCCAGCCGCCGAACGCCATCGCGGCGAGGATGAGCAGCGAGGGCTGCCCCGCGACCGCGAGCGCGAGCCCGAGCACGAGCCCGGAGCCGACGGAGGCGTAGGCCAGCTCGACCGTCCGCAGCGGGACGTCGGCGCGTTCGAGCAGCCGGTGCAGCGAGTGCCACGAGCGGAGGTGCCCGAACGCCTTCTCCGTCGCCCGCAGGATCGTCGAGGCGGTCGCGAACCGCTCCTGCACCGGGCCGCGCGTCCGCTTCCGCTCGCGGCG
>DATMJW010000206.1:0-3475 GCA_035553355.1 Gaiellaceae bacterium
GATGGCGCCTTCGTGGATCGTCCCGAAGGCGCGGCCGCGGTCGACGAGGCCGAGGACGGAGCCCGTCTCGGTGTCGACGACGGTGAAGCTCGCGGGGTCGGCGGAGCGGAGCGCGATCCGCGCCGCGGGGTAGTCCTTCCCGGCCCAGACCCAGCCCGCGCTCGCGCGGCGGAGCTCCGGGAGCTCCGGCGCCCGCGCGAGCGCCTCCGTGCCCAGCGTCTCCGCGTCGCGGTCGTCGAGCGGTCCCTCGAACGCCGCCGACAGGACGTGCCCGTCGAGGATGCGCGGGTTCGCGCCGTCGAGGATCGCGGCCTCGACGTTCCGCGACAGGAGCGCCTCGGGGTCGCGCATGAAGAACTGGTCGAGCGCGTCCTCGCTCGCGACCAGCACCGCGACGCCGTGCCCGCGCCGGCCGGCGCGCCCCCACTGCTGGCGCAGCGACGACACCGTGCCGGGGAAGCCGACGGAGATCGCGCAGTCGAGCGAGCCGATGTCGATCCCGAGCTCGAGCGCGTCCGTCGCCGACACGCCGAGGAGCTCGCCCTCCATCAGCCGGCGCTCGATCTCGCGGCGCTGCTGAGGCGTGTATCCGGCTCGGTACGGAGCGAGGCGAGCCGCAACGGAGGCGTCGACCCGGTCGACTGCGAAGCGATGGATCAGCTCCGCGGCCTTCCGGCTCTTCGCGAAGCAGATGGTGCGGAGACCGCGCGCGGCGAAGCCTGCGAGCAGGCGGGAAGCATCTGCGAGCGCGCTCGCGCGGATGCCGAGCTCGGGGTCGACGAGCTCCGGGTTCCACAGCGCGACCGTCCGCTCCGGCTTCGGCGCCGCGTCGCCCTCGACGACCGTCGCGGGAACACCGAGCAGCGACTCCGCGAGCTGCGCGGCGTTTGCGATCGTCGCCGACGTGAGCACGAACTGCGGCTCCGAGCCGTACACGCGCGCGAGCCGCCGCAGCCGCCGCAGGACGTTCGCCACGTGCGACCCGAACACGCCGCGGTAGACGTGCGCCTCGTCGACGACGACGTAGCGGAGGTTCGCGAGCACGTCGCCCCAGCGGTCGTGGTGCGGCAGCACGCCCACGTGGAGCATGTCCGGGTTGGTGAGGATCACGTTCGCCCAGCGCCGGATCTGCCAGCGCCGTTCCGTCTCGGTGTCGCCGTCGTAGATCGCAGGCTTCACGCCCTTCAGCCCGAACGCCGCGAGCGCGCGCGCCTGGTCCTGCGCGAGCGCCTTCGTCGGGTAGAGGTACAGTGCGCGGCTCTTCGGCTCGCGTGCGAGCAGGTCGAGCACGGGCAGGTTGAACGCGAGGCTCTTGCCGCTCGCGGTCCCCGTCGTGACGATCACGTGCTCGCCGCGGCGCGTCGCCTCCCACGCCTCCGCCTGATGCCGCCAGAGCGCGGTGATCCCACGGCCGGCGAGCGCGGAGACGACGCGCGCGTCGAGGCCGTCCGGGAACGGCTCGCTCCGACCGCGGCGCGCGGCCTCGGTCGCGAGGTGGACGACCTCCTCTCCCGCCAGCACGTCCGCCCACGCCGTCGCGGCCGTCGTCATGCGGCCTACGCTAGCCTTCGTCGTACCGGGGTGCCCGCCGCGCGGGCTGAGATCACACCCGCAGAACCTGATCCGGGTCATGCCGGCGAAGGGAGGAGCTTCACGGTGGCCGTTCCGCGCTGTCTCACGATCGCCACGTCGGATTCCGGCGGCGGCGCCGGCATCCAGGCCGACCTGAAGGCGTTCGCCGCGGCCGGTTGCCACGGGACGAGCGCGCTCGTCGCGCTGACGGCGCAGAGCACCGTCGCCGTCACCGCCGTGCACGAGCTCCCGGACGACTTCGTCGTCGCGCAGCTCGACGCCGTCTTCGACGACATCGGTGTCGACGCGGCGAAGACCGGGATGCTGTTCTCGCGACGGCTGATCGCGCTCGTCGCGGAGTACCTCGCGCCGCGCCGGCCGCCGCTCGTCGTCGACCCGGTGATGATCGCGAGCTCGGGCGCGCAGCTCCTCCAGGACGACGCCGTGGAGACGCTCGTCGCGCGGCTCTTCCCGCTCGCGACGGTCGTGACCCCGAACCTGAACGAGGCGGAGGCGCTGACGGGGCGGCCGGGCGCGCCGCGGCGCGACCTCGCAGAGGCGCTCGTCGACCTGGGCGCGGCGGCAGCGATCGTGACGGGCGGCCACGGCGCGACGCCCGTCGACCACCTCTTCGACGGCACCGACCACCACGAGATCCCGGTGGCCCGCCACGACGTCCCTGCGACGCACGGCGCCGGCTGCACCCACTCCGCGACGCTCGCCGCGCTGCTCGCGCACGCACGCCCGCTGCCCGACGCGGCCGCCGAGGCGGCCCGCATCGCGTCCGAAGCCGTACGGAACGGCCTCACAGAGATCGGACGGGGCGAGGGCCCCGTCGACGTCCTCGACCTGAAGGGAGCCTCTTGATCGACGCCGGATCCACGCTCGCCGCGCTGCGCGCGCGCAAGCCGCTCGTCCACAACATCACGAACTACGTCGTCATGAACGAGACGGCGAACGCGATCCTCGCGCTGGGCGCACTGCCGGTGATGGCGCACGCGCGCGAGGAGGTCGAGGAGATGGTCGGCCTCGCCGGGGCGCTCGTCCTCAACATGGGCACACTCGATGCGCCGTGGGTGGAGTCGATGCTCCTCGCCGGCCGTGCCGCGGCAGACCGCGGCGTTCCGATCGTCCTGGACCCGGTCGGCGCCGGCGCGACCCGGTACCGGACGGAGACCGCGAAGCGCCTGCTCGACGAGCTCGAAGTGACGGTGCTGCGCGGCAACGCGGGCGAGATCGCGACGCTCGTCGGCGTGCAGGCGGAGGTGCGAGGGGTCGAGTCGATCGACGCGGGCGGCGAGGCCGCCGACCTCGCGCGGACCGCGGCTCGGAGCCTTGGCGTCGTCGCGTCGGTCACCGGCGCCGTCGATCACGTCTCGGACGGCGAGCGCGTGGTCGCGATCGCGAACGGCCATCCGCTGCTCGCGTCGATCACCGGCACCGGCTGCATGTCGACCGCCGTCACGGGCTGCTTCCTCGCCGCGCGCGAGGATCCGCTCGAGGCGGCGGCGGAGGCGCTCGTCGCCTTCGGCACCGCGGGCGAGGACGCAGCCGCGGGCGCCGCCGGCCCCGGCACCTTCCACGCGCGGCTCTACGACGCGCTCGCTGCACTGGCCCCGGAAGACCTGTCCGCTCGCGCCAAGGTCGAGCTGCGGTGAGAGCTTGTGTTGCAGAAACACAAGCTCGAGGGCGGGGTGCGGGAGTGGCTTGCTGCTGCGGTTCGGCGGGAGCAAGTGTTTCTGTGCCACGAAGTTCGACAGGTCCGAAGCGGTGAGGGTGCACGCGCTCGTGACGGACGCGGAGGCGGCCCGCGCGGCCGTGGCTGCGGGGGCCACCGTCGTCCAGCTGCGGCTGAAGGGCGCGCCGACGGAGGACGTCGTCGCGGTCGGCCGGCAGCTGCTCG
>DATMJW010000207.1:0-7645 GCA_035553355.1 Gaiellaceae bacterium
CCTCGTCCCACTGCGCCCGCAGCGTCGCGAGCGCACGCTCGTCGCCCGCCTCCGCGAGGCCGTCCGCCTGTGCCGCGGCCTCTGCGAGCGTCACGCGAGCGAGGACGCGGCGCGCGGCCCCGGCCCCACGTACCGCGCGGAGGGGCGCACGAGCCGGCCGAGCCGCTTCTGCTCGAGGATGTGCGCCGACCAGCCGGCGGTGCGGGAGCACGCGAACATCGCGGGCGCGAGGTCGGGCGGGATGTGGGCGACGTCGAGGACGACGGCCGACCAGAACTCCACGTTCGTCTCGAGCGGCCGGTCCGGCGACTTCCGCCGCAGCGCGGCGAGCGCCGCCTGCTCGAGCTCCTCGGCCACGTCGTAGCGTGGGGCCCCCAGCTCCTTCGCGGTGCCCCGCAGGAGCCGCGCGCGCGGGTCCTCGGCGCGGTACACGCGGTGGCCGAATCCCATCAGCCGCTCGCCGCGCTCGATCATCCCGTTCACGTACTTCTCCGGGTCGCCCGACTCGGCCGCGGCGCCGAGCATCGGCAGCACCCGCGCGGGCGCGCCTCCGTGGAGCGGCCCCGAGAGCGCCCCGACCGCGGACGAGAGCGCGGCCGCGCAGTCGGCACCGGTCGAGGCGACGACGCGCGCCGCGAACGTGGAGGCGTTGAGCCCGTGCTCGGCCGTGCAGATCCAGTAGGTGTCGAGCGCCGTCACGTGCGCCGGGTCGGCTTCGCCGCGCCACTCGAGGAGGAAGCGCTCCGCCGTCGAGCGGCCGCCTTCGACCACCGCGCGCGGCACGCGGTCGTCCTTGCCGTCGGCGAGCCGCGCCGACTGCGCCGCGACGGAGATGAACTGGGCCGAGAGGCGCCGCAGGTCCTCGCGCGCCTCGTCGTCCGTGATGTCGATCAGCTTGCCGAGCCCCCACTCCGCGCCGACGCGCGCCGTCACCGCCTGGAGGTCGGCGGGCGTGTTCCCGGTGAGGCCGCCGCCCGCGTACTCCTCCGCCGCCGGCAGACCGGGCTCGAACTTCTCGTCGACGAGGAGGCCCCAGACCTGCTCGAACCGGTACGTGCCGACGAGCTCCTCGATGTCGACGCCGCGGTAGCGGAGCGACCCGCCCTCGCGATCCGGCTCGGCGATCTCCGTCTCGAAGGCGACGACACCCTCGAGGCCGGGCTTGAAGTCGCTGCTTCCCGCTCCGGCGCCGGCGGAGCCGGCGCCTGCGCTGCTGGGCGGCTCCGTCGAGCCTACGCCGCTCACCGTGTGCCCCCGAGCTCCGCGACGGGGTACGGCCTGCGCGGCTCGCCCACGTACTCGGCGCTCGGGCGGATGATCTTGCCGCCGGCGTGCTGCTCGAGCACGTGCGCTGCCTGGCCGGCGACCCGGCTCATCTGGAAGAGCGGGATGAAGAGATCGGTCGGGATGCCGAGGTAGTGGTAGAGGACGCCGGAGTAGAGGTCGACGTTTGGCCACAGCCCTTTCTGCTCGTGCGCCTCGCGCTCGGCGGTCTTCGCGATCTCGAGGAAGTTCGGCTCGCTGCCGTCCGCGAACTCCTCCGCAAGCGTCCGCAGGATCGGCGCGCGCGGGTCCATCGCGCGGTAGAGCGGGTGACCGAAGCCGTAGAGCGGCTTCTTCTCGGCGAGCCGCGCCGCGATGGCATCGGCGACCCGATCGGGCGACCCGAACTCCTCGAACGTCCGCATCGCGGCCTGGTTCGCGCCACCGTGGAGCGGCCCCTTCAGCGCGCAGACCGCGGCGGTGATCGCGGAGTGCATGTCGGCGTTCGTGCCGGCGACGACGCGCGCGGTGAACGTCGACGCGTTCATCTCGTGCTCGGCGTGCAGGATCATCGCGACCTCGAACGCGCGGGCCTCCTGCTCGGTCGGCGCCTCGCCGCGGAGCATCGTCAGGAAGTTCTCGGCGTACCCGCAGGAGGCGTCCGGGTCGACCGCCGGGAGCCCGTTCCGGCGGCGCTCGTAGCGCGCGATGATCGTCGGCAGCCGCGCGATCAGCTCGATCGCCTTCCGGTACTCGTTCTCCCGGTCGATCGCGTCCTCCGCCGGATCGGCGAACGAGAGCGCCGAGACCGCCGTCCGCAGCGTCTCCATCGGAGATGCGTCCATCGCGTTGCCGTCCACGATCGTCATCACCGCGGGCGGGAGCACGCGCGCAGCCGCGAGGCGCTCGCAGAACCCCTCGAGCTCGTCGGGAGACGGCACGTCGCCCTCGAGCAGGAGGTAGGCGACCTCCTCGTAGGTCGAGTGCTCCGCGAGCTCCGCGATGTCGTAGCCGCGGTACATCAGCACGCCCTCGTCGGGATCGATCGAGCAGATGCTCGTGTCGGCGACGGCGACGCCTGAGAGGGCAACGGACTTCTTCGGGCCTGCCATCGGCACGGACATTACCCGCAACGCCTTGCGCCAATCGGTCGGTAGAGTCCCGCGCGGCCATGGCACATCGCGTCACTCTAATCCCCGGCGACGGCACCGGGCCCGAGCTCACCGAAGCGACCCGCCGCGTGCTCGAGGCGACCGGCGTCGCCTTCGACTGGGACGTGCAGCACGCGGGCACGGACGTGATGGACCAGTACGGCGGGAACCCGCTTCCGGACCACGTCCTCGACTCGATCCGGCAGAACGGGACCGGCCTAAAGGGGCCGATCACGACGCCCGTCGGCGGGGGCTTCCGCTCCGTCAACGTCGGCCTCCGGAAGTCGCTCGGCCTCTACGCGCAGGTGCGCCCGTGCAAGACGTACCCGGGCGTCCGCTCCCGCTACGAGGACGTCGACCTGATCGTCGTCCGCGAGAACACGGAGGACCTCTACGCCGGCGTCGAGTTCGAGGAGGGCACCGAGGACGCGGACGAGCTGCTGCAGTGGCTCGCCCAAAAGGGCCACGACAAGATCCGCCGGGACTCCGGGATCTCGATCAAGCCGATCTCCGAGACCGGGACGCGCCAGATCGTCCAGTTCGCCTTCGACTACGCGCGCCGCAACGGCCGCCGCAAGGTCACCGCCGTGCACAAGGCGAACATCATGAAGTTCACCGACGGCCTCTTCCTCCACGTCGCCCGCGACGTCGCCGAGGAGAACGCCGACATCGAGTTCGAAGACCGCATCGTCGACAACCTCTCGATGCAGCTCGTGCAGCGGCCGGAGGAGTACGACGTGCTCGTGCTCCCGAACCTCTACGGCGACGTCGTCTCCGACCTCGCAGCCGGCCTGATCGGCGGCCTCGGCCTCGCGCCGGGCGCGAACTTCGGCCCCGACGTCGCCGTCTTCGAGCCGACGCACGGCTCCGCGCCGAAGTACACCGGCCAGAACAAGGTCAACCCGATGGCGATGATGCTCTCGGGGATGCTGATGCTCCGGCACCTCGGCGAGACGGACGCCGCCGAACGCCTCGAGCGGGCGATCGCCGCCGTGATCGAGGAGGGCAGGAGCGTCACCTACGACATGAAGCCGACACGCGACGACCCCAGCGCGGTCGGCACGAGCGAGGTCGCCGACGCGATCATCGAGAAGCTGGAGGAGTCGAAGTGAGGCACAAGGTCACGGTCGTCGGCGCCGGCAACGTCGGCGCGACCTGCGCGCAGGAGCTCGCGAAGCGCGACTACGCGAACGTCGTCCTCGTCGACATCAAGGAAGGGCTCCCGCAGGGGAAGGCGCTCGACATCAACCAGGCGGGGGCCGTCCTCGGGTACGAGCCGACCGTCGTGGGGACGAACGGCTACGAGGAGACGGCGGGATCCGAGGTCGTCGTCATCACGGCGGGCCTCCCCCGACAGCCGGGGATGAGCCGGGACGACCTCGTGACCACGAACGAGAAGATCGTGAAGTCGGTCACGGAGCAGGCGATCGCCGCCAGCCCCGAGGCGATCCTGATCGTCGTCTCGAACCCGCTCGATGCGATGTGCCACGTCGCGAAGAACGTGTCCGGCTGGCCGAAGGAGCGCGTCTTCGGGATGGCGGGGATCCTCGACACCGCGCGCTTCTCGACGTTCATCGCGCACGAGACCGGCATGTCGGTCAAGGACGTGACCGCGATGGTGCTCGGCGGCCACGGCGACCAGATGGTCTCCGTCGTCTCCGCCACGACCGTCGGCGGGATCCCGCTTCGCGACCTCGTGCCGGAGGACAGGATCCAGGCGATGGTGGAGCGCACGGCGAAGGGCGGCGGCGAGCTCGTCAACCTGCTCGGCACCTCCGCCTGGTACGCACCGGGCGCGGCCGCGGCGCAGATGGTGGACTCGATCGTCCTCGACGAGAAGCGCGTCCTCCCCTGCACGGCGTACCTCGAGGGCGAGTACGGGATCGACGGCCTCTACATGGGCGTGCCGGTCCAGCTCGGGCGGGACGGGATCGAGCGGATCGTGGAGCTCGACCTCGACGAGTCCGAGCAGCAGGCGCTGCAGGCGTCCGCGGCGGCCGTGCGCGACGTCGTCTCCGTCCTCACGACCTAGCATGGATCTCGGCCTCGCCGGCCGCACCGCGATCGTCTGCGGCTCCTCGTCCGGGATCGGGCTCGCGTGCGCGGAGTCGCTCGCAGCCGAGGGCGCGAACGTCGCGATGTTCGCGCGCCGCCGCGACGTGCTCGAGCGCGAGGCCGATCGGCTCGGCGCGCTCGCGGTGCGCGGCGACCTGACGAACCCGCAGCATCTCGAGCGGCTCGTCGCCTCGACGCTCGAGGCGTTCGGCGGCATCGACGTCCTCGTCCTGAACAGCGGCGGGCCGCCGCGGACGCGCGCCGTGGACATCGCGGACGAGGCGCTCGAGGAGGCCGTCGAGCTCCTGTTCCTGTCCGCGCTCCGGCTCGTCCGGCTGTGCCGGCCCCATCTCGAGGCGAGCGGCCGCGGCCGCATCGTCGCGATCACGTCGAGCTCGGTGCGCGAGCCGATCGACGGCCTCGCGCTCTCGAACGCCATCCGGCCGGGCATCGTCGGCTGGCTGAAGACGCTCTCGCGCGAGCTCGGGCCGTCCGGGATCACCGTCAACGCCGTCGCGCCGGGCCGCATCGACACCGACCGCCTGCGCGAGGTGTACCCGGCCGGCCCGACCGAGGCCGACCTCGCGGGGATCCCGCTGCGGCGGATCGGGTCCCCGCGCGAGCTCGGCGACGTCGTCTGCTTCCTCGCCTCCGACCGCGCCGCGTACGTCTCCGGCACGACGATCGCGGTCGACGGTGGCCTCGTCCGGGGTCTCCTCTGAAGCCGGGACGGCTCCTCGGCGGCCTGCTCCTCCTCGCCGTCCTCGCGGCCGCGGCGACGTTCTTCCTCCCGGCCGACGACTACCTAATCCTCCCGGACGAGGCGAAGCCGCTCGCGGACCTGGTCGAGGTCGAAGGGGAGAAGCCGGACGACGACGGCGGCGGCATCTACTACGTGGACGTCGTCGTGCGGAAGGCGTCGCTGCTCGAGCAGCACGTGCCGACGCTCCGCCCCGAAGGAGCCGACCTCGTCCCCGCCCACGCTTTGATCCCGCCGGGGTCCGACTTCGCCGAGCGGCGGCGGCAGAACCTACAGGCGATGGACCGCTCGCAGGAGGTAGCGGCCGCGGTCGCCCTGCGCGAGCTCGGGTACGACGTCGACGCCGCCCCCGACGGCGCGCTCGTCGTCGGCGTCGCCCCCGACGCTCCCGCACAGGGAAAGCTCCGCAGCGGGGACGTCATCGTGGCCGTCGACGGAGCGCGGGTGCGGACGCCGGACGAGCTGCGGCGGGCGATCGGCCGCCGCGATCCCGGCGACGAGGTCGAGCTGCGCGTGCGCTCGGACGGCGAGACGCGGACCGAGACGGTCGGCACGGTCGAGAGCCCGGACGACCCCGAGCGGCCGGTCGTCGGCATCCAGGTCTCGCAGAACGCGGACATCGAGCTGCCGCTCGACGTGGAGATCGATCTCGGCAACGTCGGCGGCCCGTCGGCGGGCCTCGCGTTCGCACTCGACGTGCTCGAGGAGCTCGGCCGCGACGTCGATCGCGGCCGGCGCGTCGTCGTCACGGGGGAGCTGCAGCTCGACGGCACGGTCTCGCCGATCGGCGGGATCGCGCAGAAGACGATCGGCGCGAAACGCGCGGGCGCGGACGTCTTCGTCGTGCCGGCTGGGGAAAACGCGGAGGTCGCGCGGCGCAACGCGGGTGGCCTTCGGATCATCGCGGTGGAGAGTTTTCAACAGGCGTTGCAACAGCTGGCAACGCGCGGCGGTAGCTGAAGGTAGCGGTAGTTTCCGGCGGTTTCGAAAGCTCCGGAAATTGCACCTTTTCCGTGCGTCGCGGCTCTTGCAGTGACCGCTCGACGTGCTGAGAATGGCCCCTGTCAGCGCCACCCCCGCATAGAACACGAGGACAGATGAGCAAGCGAGCCGAAGCAAACTGTGACGACTGCTACTTCCGCCGCGCAGGGCTCTGCGCCCTTGCGAGCAACACCCCGTGCCCGACCTTCCGCGCCGCCCGCGCCGGCCAGCTCGCGCCGCCGCGCCAGCCGCGCCTCGTCCCGCGCGCGACGTACTCCATCCACGCCGCCGCGTAGGCTCCCGGCGTGGACGACGAACACGTCGACGAACCGCGCGCCGACACGGCGCGCGAACGCGAGCGCGAGTTCGAACGCAGCTGGCAGCCCAAGCTCTGGCTGTCGCTCGCGGGCCTGATCCTGATCACGGCGTACCTGATCGCGTTCGCAGTCGGCAACACCGACGAGGCCCGCGTCGACTTCATCTTCGCGCAGGCGACGACGTCGCTGATCTGGGTGATCCTGCTCTCGCTGCTCGCGGGGCTGCTCGCCGGGATGCTGCTCTCACAGCTCCATGCGCGGCGGTCCTACAGGAGAGCGGCGAGCCGCGAAACGCCGTCTCGGATCGCCTCCGGCGACTCGTAGCTGAACGCGAGTCGCGCGGCCGTCGTGCCGCCGGCGCCACCCGGGTAGAAGTCGCTTCCCCGCACGAAGGAGACGCCTTCGGCCTCGGCGCGTTCGAGCAGCGGCGCCGTCTCGACCCCGAGCTCCACCCAGAGGAAGTACCCGCCCTCGGGCGTGCTCCAGGTGGCGCGGCCGCCGAGCTCGGTGCCGAGCGCGTCGAGCATGGCGTCGCGGCGCGCCCGGAGGAGCCCGCGGATCCGCTCCAGGTTCGCGTCGAACCCGCCGCGGGCGAACAGCTCCTCGATCGTCGCCTGTGGCAGGAATGGCGGCGAGATGTACGTGGAGACGGCGCGGGCTTCGAGCCGCGCCGCGAGATCGGCGGGGAGGACGAACCAGCCGACGCGCAGCCCGGGGGCGGCCGTCTTCGAGAACGACGAGGCGTAGACGACGCGTTCGCCGCCCTCGAGCTCGTGCAGCGACGGCGGCGCTTCCCCCTCGTACCGGACGAGCCCGTAGGGGTCGTCCTCGAGCACCGACAGGTCGTGGGCGGCCGCGAGCTCGGCGACGCGGGCCCGGCGGTCGAGCGAGAGCGTCCGCCCGCTCGGGTTCTGGAACGTCGGGATCGTGTAGAGGAAGCTCGTGGGTCCGGCTGCGAGCTCCCGCTCGAGCGCGTCGGGGTCGAGCCCCTCGTCGTCGAGCGGAAGCGGGACGACGTGGGCGCCGAGCCGCGCGAGCAGCTTCAGCGGCCGGTCGTAGCTCGGCCCCTCCACGAGCACCCGGCCGGGACGGAGCGCGAGCAGCTCCTCGAACAGGAA
>DATMJW010000208.1:0-10370 GCA_035553355.1 Gaiellaceae bacterium
GCTGTCGCCGCCGGTAGCCCGACAGTGGTCGACGTCGCCGTCGTTCACGTCGGACAACGCGTACGTGATCGCGGCGGACGAGGACTTCGACGCGACGACGCTCCGCGGTCGGAACGTCGACGACGGGACGACGATCAACGCGAGCCAGGGCAGCGGCACGCGGAAGCTCGCAGCCGGGGCGACGCTCACCGGCGTCTCCGTCTTCGCCGGCCGCGCCTGCAACGGCGACACCGCTGTCGCCGCCGGTAGCCCGACAGTGGTCGACGTCGCCGTCGTGGAGCGTGGCGTCTGCACGTTCACCGAGAAGGTCGCGAACGTCATCAAGGCCGGCGGGTACGACGCGGTGCTCGTCTTCAACCGGACGGGCACCGACGCCTGCGACAACGGCCTCTCCATGGACGTGCAGGGCGACATCCCGACGTTCGGCGTCGCGCCGCGGAGCCAGGGCTTCGCGATCTTCGACGTCGCCTACGACAACGGCGCCTGCCTCTCCGGCACCGGGCCGACGAGGCTCCCCGTCGCGGTCGGCGAGACGGGCGACACCGTGACGTTCACCGCCTTCTACGACGGGTGGGGCTACGTCCACCTGTACCGGAACGGCAGCGGCAAGCTGACGGAGCTCGACACGTACGCGGTGCCGCAGGCGCACGACCCCGCGTTCGCGTACGACTTCGGCGACCTGTCGATCCACGAGGTCGCGACGTCGGCCGTGGATCCGAAGCTCGCGTACTACTCGTACTACGCGGCCGGGTTCCGGGTGACGAAGATCGTGCGGAACCAGCTCGTCGAGGTCGGGCACTTCATCGACCAGGGCGGCTCGAACTTCTGGGGCGTCGAGACGTTCCAGCACGGCGGCAAGGAGTACGTCGCGGCGAGCGACCGCGACCACGGCCTCTACATCTTCCGCTACACCGGGAAGTAGGAGACGCGTGCGGCGGGTCGGCTCCGGCCGGCCCGCCGCCGCTCGACCGCGCAGCTAGCGGCGGTCGTGCGGCTTCGCCATCGCGCGATAGTCGAGCGCGGTGTCGAGCGTGGCGTCGTCGACGCCCTCCTCGCGCGCGACCTCGCGCAGCGAGCGCCCCGACGAGGCGGCCGTCTTGACGATCTCGGACGCCTTGTCGTAGCCGATGTACGGGTTGAGCGCGGTTGCGGCGGCGAGCGTCAGCTCCGCGTACCGCTCACACTGCTCGCGATTCGCCTCGATCCCGGCGACGCACTTCTCGTCGAGGAGCCGCGAGGCGGCGGCGAGCAGCTTGATCGACCCGAGCAGGTTCCGCGCCATCAGCGGCACGAAGACGTTGAGCTCGAAGTGCCCCTGCATGCCGCCGACGGCGATCGCCGCGTCGTTCCCGATCACCTGCGCCGCGACCTGCGTCACGACCTCCGGGATCACCGGGTTCACCTTGCCCGGCATGATCGAGCTCCCCTTCTGCAGCTCGGGGAGGTAGATCTCGGCCAGCCCGGCGCGCGGCCCCGAGCCCATCAGGCGGAGGTCGTTCGCGATCTTCGTCAGGCTCACGGCGACGACCTTGAGCGCCCCGGACGCCTCGACGAGCCCGTCGCGTGCAGCCTGGGCCTCGAACGGATCGGCCGGGGGCGAGATCTGGAGGCCCGTGTCCTGCGCGAGCAGCGCGCGGACGCGCTCGGCGAACTCCGGATGCGTGTTCAGCCCGGTCCCGGTCGCCGTGCCGCCGAGCGGGATCTGACCGAGCCGCTTCCGCGCGTCGCGGACGCGCTCCGCGCCCTGGCGCACCTGCGCCGCGTAGCCGGCGAACTCCTGCCCGAGCGTCACCGGCACCGCGTCCATCAGGTGCGTCCGTCCGGACTTGACGACGTCGTCGAACTCGCCCGCCTTCGCCTCGAGCGCCGCTGCGAGCGCCTCGAGCGCCGGCAGCAGGTCGAACTCGATCTCGCCGAGCGCCGCGAGGTGCACCGCCGACGGGAAGACGTCGTTCGAGCTCTGGCCCATGTTGACGTCGTCGTTCGCGTGAACGCCCTCGCCCGCGAGCGCCGCGATGACCTCGTTCGCGTTCATGTTCGAGCTCGTCCCCGAGCCCGTCTGGAAGACGTCGATCGGGAACTGGTCGTCGTGCTCGCCGCGCGCGATCGCGTCGCCGGCGGCTGCGATCCGCTCCGCCTTCTCGGGGTCGAGCAGGCCGAGCTCCGCGTTCACGCGCGCGGCAGCAGCCTTGATGCGGCCGAGCCAGCGCGCCACCGGGACCGGGATCGGCTCGCCGGAGACGGGGAAGTTCGCGATCGCCTTCCGCGTCTCGCCGCCCCAGAGCTCCTGCTTCGCGTCCGTCGCCACGGGCGCGAGTGTACCGAGGGCGTCGTGCCCGTCAGACGGTTCGGAGCCGCATCCGCGCCTCGACCGGCAGGTCGCGCACGAGCCGCCGCGTCCGCTCCGTCAGGTCCGTCGCCCACGCCCAGCCCACGTACTCACAGCGCGGGCAGACGCCTGCTTCCTGGTACCGCCACGGACCGGGCGAGAACGAACGTTGATGGCCGCAGCGGAGGCACTCGACGACGAGCGGCTCCACGACCTCTTCTTCGGCGTCGAGGACGGAGCGGTTGTCCCTCGGACGGGTGAACGTCCGGTTCAGCCGGTGCGGGCCGCGGCCAGGAGCTCGTCCCAGCTGCAGAGCTTCACCCGCGGGCGGCCGAGCGGCTCGCCCGCCGCGCGCTCGCGCGCGTCGATCGCCTCCCAGCCGCTGTAGAGCACCGGCTCGACGCCGCGCTCGGCGAGCAACTCGCCGAGCTCCCCGGGTCGACGCGGAGGCAGTGCGCCGGCGCGCGCGTCCTCGAGCAGGCGCTCGACGGTCTCCGTCGCGTCCTTCTTGTTCGTGCCGATGACGCCGGACGGACCGCGCTTGATCCAGCCGGCGACGTAGACACCCGGGGCGACACGACCGCCGTCGTTCGGGATCGTCCGCGTGGCGTCGTCGAACGGGACGCCGGGCAGCGGCACGCCCTGGTAGCCGACGCTGCGGAAGACGATCCCGCACGGGATCACCTCGCGCTCATCGGTCGGCACCGCGCGCCCGTCGACGAGCTCGTTCCGGACGAGCTCGACCCCCTCGACGCGGTCGGAGCCGAGGATCACGACCGGCGACCGGCGGAACAGCAGACGGATCGTCCGCGGCTTCCCCAGCGGCTCCCGCGCCGCGTACTCGCGCAGGTGCTCGACGTTGCGCTTCACCGTCGGCCCTGCCGCCTCGAGCTCCGCCTCGCTCGCGCCGTCGAGCTCGAGCTCCGCCGGATCGACGACGACGTCGGCGCCCGCCAGCTCGCCGAGCTCGCCCACCTCCACCGGCGTCCACGCAGCCTGCACCGGGCCGCGGCGGCCGACGACGACGATCTCGCGGATCCCGGCGGAGCGGATCGCCTCGATCGCGCGATCGGTGGTGTCGGTGACCGCGAGCTCCTCGGGCGTCAGCACCAGCATCCTCGCCACGTCGAGCGCGACGTTGCCGTTCCCGATCACCACCGCCCGCTCGTGCGAGAGGTCGAACTCGAGGTGCTGGAAGTCCGGGTGGCCGTTGTACCAGGCGACGAACTCCGTGGACGCCCACGATCCCGGCAGATCCTCGCCGGGTACGCCGAGCCTCCGGTCGGTCTGCGCGCCGACGGCGTAGAGGACGGCGTCGTAGAGCCGCGCCAGTTCGTCGTGCGTCACGTCGCGCCCGACCTCGACGTTGCCGAGGAAGCGAAACCCCGGCTGCTGCGCCGTCCGCTCGAACGCGCGCGAGACCGCCTTGATCTTGGGGTGGTCCGGCGCGACGCCCAACCGCACGAGGCCCCACGGCGTCGGGAGCCGCTCGATCACGTCGACCTCGACGCCGAGGTCGCTCGAGAGAAGCGCCGCTGCGGCGTAGAACCCCGCGGGTCCGGATCCGACGACTGCGACCCGGAGCCCGGAGCCGCGCTCTCCGCTATCACTCATGCCGGCGATGCTACGGAACCGGACCCGGCCCGCACTGCTCCTGCTCGCGGTCGTGCTCGCCGCCGGCTGCGGCGGGAGCGACGGCGATGGCGGCGGCGACCGCGCGGAGGGAGTCGCCTTCGCCGTCTACGCCGACGACGCGATCGGCGACCGCGCCGACGACGGATGGCTGCGCTGCGGCGCCCCGCGCGCCGCGTGCCCGCCGAACTTCCTGCAGCCGACCGGCTCGTACACCTACGAGCCGCCGGGCGAGCCCGCGCTCGGGCCGCGGCACACGGCCGGTGCACGCACCGAAGCCGCCGGTGGGGCATGGTCGGTCTCGATCGAGCTGACCGGCGCAGGCGCGAAGGCCTTCGGCGATCTGACGAAGAGGCTCGCGCAGGAGGGGAAGGAGGAGGCGCGGCCCCGCAGCTTCGCGGTCGTCGTCGGTACGGAGATCGTCGCCTACACGACGGTCCACTACCTCGAGTTCCCGGAAGGGATCCAGACGACGTCGCTCGAGCTCTTCGCGACGGGCGAGGACGACGCGAAAGCGATCGTCGAACGCATCAACGCGGCGGTCGCCGCGCGCTGATCCGCGAGCGGGCTAGCAGCCGCAGCCGGAGCCGCAGCCGCCCGCATGGGCGTCGCCGGGCTCGGCGCCGTCCTCGACCGTGAAGGAGTGCCCGCAGCCGCAGGACGCGGCGGCGTTCGGGTTGTCGATCTTGAACCCGGACTCCTGAAGGCCGTCGAGGAAGTCGATCGTCGCGCCGCGGAGGTACGGGGCGCTGAAGGGGTCGATCACGACGGTGACACCGTGCTGCTCGTCGACCACGTCGTCCTCGACGGGGCCTGCATCGAAGCCGAGGCCGTACTGGAAGCCGGAGCACCCGCCGCCCTGGATCGCGACGCGGAGGACCATCGAGTCGGCATCGGCGTCCTCCGCCATCAGCTGCTTGATCTTGTCAGCCGCGGTCGCGGTGAGCGAAACGAGGCTCGTGGGGCGCTCGACGATCTCCATGCGGGCATGGTAGCAACGCCCACGGAACCCCCAGGAAAGCGCAACTTCGTGACACCTTCTTCCGCGTCCGCAAGCGGTTTCGCGGTTCCTTCGTGCGACGCACCTGCACCTTGCTAGCGTTCGCGCGAAGCCGATGCTCGCGGACTACTTTCCCTTCCTGGTCTACGCGCTCTTCGCGGCCGCGATTCCGGCGTCCATGATCGCGTTCTCGTTCCTGTTCGCGACGAGCCCGAAGCGTCGCGTGCGGGCGCGGCTGCTCCCGTTCGAGTCCGGCGTCTCCCAGGGCGCGCCGACGCAACAGCGCTTCACCATCAGCTTCTACCTGACGGCGATGCTCTTCATCCTCTTCGACATCGAGATCGTCTTCCTCTACCCGCTCGCGATCGTGCTCGAGTCGCTCGGCTGGTTCGGACTCGTCGAGTTCCTCGTCTTCATCGGGATCCTCGGCGTCGCCTACGTCTACATCTGGCGGAAGGGCGCGCTCGAGTGGCGATAGACAAGTCGATCGACCCGAAGCGGGTCTCGAACCGGCCGCTCGCACGTGCGGGGCTCAAGAGCGAGCGCCTGCTCTGGCCGACGAAGGGCCCGGGGAAGTTCGAGCAGGAGATCGAGAACCTGGAAGACGCGATCGGCCTGACGACGCTCCAGAAGGCCGTGGCGTGGGCGCAGACGAACTCCACGTGGCCCGCGACCTTCGGTCTCGCCTGCTGCGCGATCGAGATGATGTCGATCGTCTCGTCGCGCTACGACATCGCCCGCTTCGGGATGGAGCGCTTCAGCTCCTCGCCGCGGCAGGCCGACCTGATGATCGTGTCGGGCCGCCTCTCGCACAAGATGGCGGCGCCGATGAGGCAGATCTACGACCAGATGCTCGAGCCCAAGTGGGTGATCGCGATGGGCGCCTGCGCGAGCTCCGCCGGGATGTTCAACAACTACGCCGTCCTCCAGGGTGTCGACAAGATCGTCCCCGTGGACGTGTACGTCCCGGGTTGCCCTCCGCGGCCGGAGGCGCTGATGGAGGGGATCGTCCGCCTCCACGAGGCCGTCAACGCCGGGGTGCCGCCCGCGTACCAGATCCGCGGAGTCGGGGAGTAGCGGTGGCGTTCGAGGCGGTGCCCGGTCTCGTCGAGCCGCGCGAGGCGCTCGGCGAGACGACGCTCGTCGTCGACCCGGCACGGCTCCTCGAGGCGGCCCAGCACCTCCGGGACGAGGAGGGCTTCAACTTCCTCGCGGACATCGCCGCCGCCGACTACCTCGGCTGGGGTCACCACGGCGTCGCGGGCTACATCGGCACCGCCGGCGGCCGCGACATCAACTACCCGGGCTCGCAGGGGTACGCGAAGCGCCCGGACCCGAAGCCGAAGCGGTTCTCGGTCAGCTACCACCTGCTCGAGCTCTCGGACACGCCGCGGCGCGTGCGTCTCCAGGTCTGGCTCGACGACGGAGAGCCGATCCCGAGCGTCGTCGGTATCTGGCCCACCGCCGACTGGCACGAGCGGGAGGCCTGGGACATGATGGGGATCCGCATCGAGGGCCACCCGAACATGCGCCGCATCCTCTTGGACGACGACTGGGAGGGCCACCCGCTGCGCAAGGACTACCCGATCGGCGGCGAGCCCGTCCGCTTCTCCGAGGAGGAGGCGTAGCCGTGTCGGTGATCGAGCGGCGCAAGGTCGTCTACGAGGGGACGCGCATCCCGACGCCGATCCCCACCGTCCTCCAGCCGAACCCGGAGGAGGTGCCGCTCGAGGACCTGATGCGGATCAACTTCGGCCCGAACCACCCGTCCACGCACGGCGTGCTCCGGCTCGTCGTCGACCTGAACGGCGAGCACGTCGTCGGCGTCTCGGCGGTGATCGGCTACCTCCACACCGGCTTCGAGAAGACGATGGAGCACAAGACGTGGTGGAAGGCGATCACGTACTCGCCGCGGATCGACTACCTCTCCTTCCAGAACAACGAGCTCGTCTTCGTGCTCGCGACGGAGAAGCTGCTCGAGCTCGAGATCCCGCGCAAGGCGACGTGGATGCGGATGTGCCTCGCGGAGCTGAACCGGATCCACTCCCACCTCGTCTGGCTCGGCACGGGCGCGCTCGAGCTGGGGGCGATCTCGCTCTTCTGGTACGCGTTCCGCGAGCGGGACCTGGTGCTCGACCTCTTCGAGCTCGTCACCGGCTACCGGATGCACACCCGCTACTTCCAGGTGGGCGGGCTCGCCGAGGAGATCCCGCCCGGCTTCTACGCCGAGGCCTGGAAGTTCGTCGAGCGGATGCCGAAGGCGGTCGACGAGTACGAGGCGATCCTCACCGACAACACGATCTGGCGCGAGCGCACGGAGGGGATCGGCCTCCTCTCGGCCGACGACGCGATCGCGCTCGGGCAGTCGGGGCCGATGCTGCGGGCGTCGGGCGTCGACTGGGACATCCGCCGCAACGAGCCGTACCTCGCCTACGACCAGGTCGACTTCGACGTCCCCGTCTACCCGGAGGGCGACGTCTTCGCCCGCTACAAGGTGCACATGGACGAGATGCGCCAGTCGGTGCGCATCGTCGCCCAGTGCCTCGAGCGGCTCGAGGGGATGCAGGGCGAGCCGTGGATCGCCGACGACCGCAAGGTCGTGCTGCCGCCGCGGGAGGAGCTCCACACCTCGATGGAGTCCCTCATCCACCACTTCAAGATCGTGACGGAGGGGTTCCGCGTGCCGGAGGGCGAGGTCTACCAGGCGATCGAGTCGCCGCGGGGCGAGTCGGGCTGCTACCTCGTCTCCGACGGCGGCCAGAAGCCGTGGCGCGTCAAGTTCCGCGCGCCCTCGTTCGCCGCGCTCGAGGCGACGGCGACCTGCATGCGCGACGCGGCCGTGGCGGACATGATCGCGATCGCCGCCTCGCTCGACCCGGTGATGGGGGACGTCGACCGATGAGCACGCAGGAGCGCTCGCTCCGCGAGGAGATCCAGGACGTGCTCGAGCTCTACCCGAGCTCCCGCTCGGCGACCCTGCCGGCGCTGCGGCTCGCCCAGGAGCGCTACGGCTGGCTGCCGCCGGAGGCGTTCCGGGAGGTCGCCGAGGCGATCGGGGAGACGCCGGCGTACTGCATGGCGGTCGCGTCCTTCTACGACATGTTCCACCTCGAGCCCGTGGGGCGGCACCTCGTCGAGGTGTGCACGAACGTCTCGTGCGCGCTCGTCGGGGCGCAGCAGGTGCTGGAGGCGTTCCAGGCGGAGCTCGGGCTGCACCCGGGCGAGACGAGCGAGGACGGCGAGTTCACGCTGCGCACGATCGAGTGCGCGGGTGGCTGCGGCTGGGGCACCGTCGTCGCCGTCGACCACCGCTACCGCGAGCGCGTCACCGCCGCCGACGTGCCGGGGATCGTCGCCGAGCTGCGGGGCGAGGGCGCGGCCGCCGAGGGAGGCGAGGCCTGATGCCGCTCGAGCGGATCGTGCTCGCGGGCGCCGACGAGCGCGACCTGACGCAGCTCGCCGAGTACCGCGCGGTCGGCGGCTTCGAGTCGCTGGCGAAGGCGCGGCGGATGGAGCCGCAGCAGCTCCTCGACGACCTGCTGGCCTCCGGCCTGCGCGGCCGCGGCGGCGCGGGCTTCCCGACCGGCCGCAAGGCGAGCTTCATCCCGAAGCCCGGCGACACGCAGAAGCCGATCTACCTCGTCGTCAACGCCGACGAGTCCGAGCCCGGGACGTTCAAGGACCGCGAGATCATGTTCTCGGTGCCGCACCGGCTGATCGAGGGCTGCTTGATCACCGCCCACGCGATCGGGTCGCAGAACGTCTTCATCTACATCCGCGGCGAGTACCTGCACGAGTTCGAGGTGCTGCGCGCAGCGCTCGACGAGGTGCGCGAGGCCGGGCTGCTCGGCGGTGTCACGATCGTCCTCCACCGCGGCGCGGGCGCGTACATCTGCGGCGAGGAGACGGCGCTGCTCGAGTCGCTCGAGGGCAAGCGCGGCCAGCCGCGCTCGAAGCCGCCGTTCCCGGCGATCTCCGGCCTCTACGCCTCGCCGAGCCTGATCAACAACGTCGAGACGATGGCGACCGTGCCGAAGATCGTGGAGCTCGGCGCGGCCGCGTACGCCCAGCACGGCGTCGAGAACTCCGCCGGCACGCGCGTCTACTCGCTCTCGGGCAACGTCGTCAACGGCGGCAACTTCGAGCTCGAGAACGGGACGACGCTGCGCGAGCTGATCTACGAGCACGGCGGCGGCATCCCGAACGGCCGCTCGCTGAAGGCGATCATCCCCGGCGGCTCCTCGGTCCCGGTGCTGACGGCCAACCAGATCGACACGCCGCTCGACTTCGACTCGATGGCCGAGGCGGGCTCGATGCTCGGCTCGGGCGCGGTGATCGTGATCGACGACCGCTGCTGCATGGTGCAGCTCGGCCTTCGCGTCGCGCAGTTCTACATGCACGAGTCGTGCGGCAAGTGCACGCCGTGCCGCGAGGGCACCCGCTGGATGGTGCAGATCCTCCACAAGATCGAGAAGGGGCAGGCGAGCCAGGGCGACCTCGACCTGCTGCTCGACGTCTGCGACCGCATCCTCGGCAAGTGCCTCTGCCCGCTCGGCGACGCCGCCGCGATGCCCGTCGCGAGCTACATCGACCGCTTCCGCGAGGAGTTCCAGGCCCATCTCGAGCACGGCTGCCCGATGGCCGGCGAGTCGTCGCTCGACGGCATTTTCGCCCCCGTCGACCAGCACGCGCACTCCCCCGTCGCCGACGAGATCACCGCATGAGCGCGCAGCCTTCGACCGAGACCGTCAAGCTGGCGATCGACGGCCGCGAGGTCGAGGTGCCCAAGGGCACCGGCCTCGTGGAGACGGCTGCGTACGCGGGCATCGAGATCCCCGTCTTCTGCTACGAGCCGCGGCTCGGTCCGCCCGTCGGCGCCTGCCGCATGTGCCTCGTCGAGGTCGAGGGCATCCCGAAGCTCCAGGCGGGGTGCACGCTCACCGCGCAGGACGGGATGGTCGTGCGCACGGCGCAGACCTCCGAGAAGGCGGCGGAGGGGCAGAACGCGACGCTCGAGTTCATCCTCGTCAACCACCCGCTCGACTGCCCCGTCTGCGACAAGGGCGGCGAGTGCCCGCTGCAGGACCTCACGTTCCGCTGGGGCCCCGGCCAGAGCCGGATGACCTTCCCCAAGCGGACGCTCGAGAAGCCGATCCCGATCTCGCCGGCGATCTCGCTCGACCGGGAGCGCTGCATCCTCTGCTACCGCTGCACCCGCTTCTCGGAGAACGTCGCCGAGGACGGGCAGCTCGTCGCGCGGAACCGCGGCGCGCTCTCGATGATCACGACGTTCGAGGACGAGCCGTACACCGGCGCGTTCACCGGGAACGTGACGGAGCTGTGCCCCGTGGGCGCGCTCCTGCCCTCGCAGTACCGGTTCCAGGCGCGGCCGTGGGAGATCCAGAACGT
>DATMJW010000209.1:0-4004 GCA_035553355.1 Gaiellaceae bacterium
GTGCCGCCGAAGCGACGGCTCGTCGTCCCGTCGGCCTGCTGGAACGCCTCGAAGACGAGCCGCAGCTTGTCGGCGGGGATGCCGATCCCGGTGTCGGTGACGGCGAAGGCGACGACCTGCTCCGCGTGCGCGAGCGCGTCGCCCGCGAACTGCCGCCCCGGCTCGGCCGGTGCGACGCGGAGGGTCACCGACCCCTCCTCGGTGAACTTGACCGCGTTCGACAGCAGGTTGCGGAGGATCTGCTGCAGCCGCTGCGGGTCGGTCTCGAGCGCCTCGGGCGCGTCGGGGGCGATCTCGATCGTGAACGCGAGCCCCTTCTCCTCCGCGAGCGGGCCGAACGTCCGCTCGAGCTGCGACACCTCGTCGCCGATCGGCACCGGCCCGACGTGGACGTCCATCTTCCCCGCCTCCACCTTCGAGAGGTCGAGGATGTCGTTGATCAGCGCGAGCAGGTCGGAGCCGGCCTGGTGGATCGTGCGCGCGAACTCGATCTGCTTCTCGGTGAGGTTCCCGTCGGGGTTGTCGCCGAGCAGCTTCGCGAGGATGAGGAGGGAGTTGAGCGGCGTCCGCAGCTCGTGCGACATGTTCGCGAGGAACTCGCTCTTGTACTTCGACGAGAGCGCGAGCTGCTCCGCCTTCTCCTCGAGGGCGGCGCGGGCGAGCTCGATCTCCTGGTTCTTGATCTCGATCCGCTGGTTCTGCTCCTCGAGCAGCGCCGCCTTCTCCTCGAGCTCCTCGTTCGTCTGCTGGAGCTCCTCCTGCTGCGTCTGCAGCAGCTCCTCCGAGGCCCGGAGCGTCGCCGCCTGCGCCTCGAGCTCCGCGTTCGACCGCTTCAGCTCGTCCTGCTGCGCCTGCAGCTCCTCGGACTGGCTCTGCAGCTCGTGCGTCAGCATCTGCGACTGCTGCAGGAGCTCCTCCGTGCGGCGGTTCGCCTCGATCGTGTTGAGGACGACGCCGATCGATTCCGAGAGCTGCTCGAGGAACGTCTCCTGCACCGCCGCGAACGTCGAGAACGACGCCAGCTCGAGCACGGCCATCACGCGCTCCTCGAAGAGGACGGGGAGGACGATGATCGTCGTCGGCGCGGCCTCGCCGAGGCCTGACGCGATCTTGATGTAATCCTCGGGCGCGTCCGTGATCACGATCGGCTTGCGCTCGAGCGCCGCCTGACCGACGAGCGACTCGCCGATCTTGAAGCGGTTCGCGAGCGACTTGCGCTCCTTGTAGCCGTAGCTCGCGATCAGCTGCAGCTCCGGCTCCGGCTCGCCCTCGGCGAGGTAGAACGCGCCGTGGTGGGCGTCGACGAGCGGCGTCACCTCGCTCATCAGGAGCCGCGCCACGTTGCGCGCGTCCCGCTGGCCCTGCAGCATCCCCGAGAAGCGCGCGAGGTTGGAGTTCAGCCAGTCGGTCTCGGCGTTCCGCTCGGTGGTCGCGCGGAGGTTCGAGATCATCTGGTTGATGTTGTCCTTCAGCTCCGCGACCTCGCCCGCGGCCTCGACCGTGATCGAGCGCGTCAGGTCGCCGGAGGTCACTGCGGTCGAGACGTCCGCGATCGCGCGGAGCTGCGTCGTCAGGGTCTGGGCGAGGGTGTTGACGCTGTCGGTGAGGGCGAGCCACACGCCGCTCACGCCCTCGACCTGCGCCTGACCGCCGAGCTTCCCTTCCGTCCCCACCTCCTGCGCGACGCGCGTGACCTCCGCGGCGAAGGTCGAGAGCTGGTCGACCATCGTGTTGATCGTCGCCGAGAGCTGCGCGATCTCGCCCTTCGCCTCGACGGTGATCTTCTGGCTGAGGTCGCCCTTCGCGACGGCCGTCGTGACCTCCGCGATCGCACGCACCTGGCTCGTCAGGTTCCCTGCGAGCTGGTTCACGTTCTCGGTCAGGTCGCGCCAGACGCCGCTCACGCCCGCGACTTCCGCCTGCCCGCCGAGCTTGCCCTCGGTGCCGACCTCGCGGGCGACGCGCGTCACCTCGTCGGCGAACGACGAGAGCTGGTCGACCATCGTGTTGACCGTGTTCTTGAGCTCCAGCACCTCGCCCTTGACGTCGACGGTGACCTTCTTCGAGAGGTCGCCGTTCGCGACTGCGGTCGTCACGTCGGCGATGTTCCGCACCTGCGACGTGAGGTTCGCCGCCATCTGGTTCACCGACTCCGTCAGGTTCTTCCACGTCCCGGAGACGCCCTTCACCTTGGCCTGGCCGCCCAGCCGGCCTTCGGTGCCCACCTCGCGCGCGACGCGCGTCACCTCGTCCGCGAACGACGAGAGCTGGTCGAGCATCCGGTTCGTCGTCTTCGCGATCTGCGCGAACTCGCCGCGCAGCGGCCGCCCGTCGCTGCGCAGGTCGATCTTCTGCGAGAGGTCGCCCGCCGCGACGGCCTCGATCGAGCGCGAGATCTCCGCGATCGGACGGACGAGGTCGTCCACCATCTCGTTGATCGCGTCGAGCGACGCCGCCCACGTGCCGGTGGCGCCGGGCACGTCGGCGCGGACGTCGAGGCGCCCGTCTCGGCCGACGGCGCGGGCGACGCGGATGATCTCGGCGGTCGTCTCCTCCCGCCGCTCGGCGAGCTCGTTGAACGCGGTGTAGAGCTCGCCGACGATGCCGGCCTTCGAGCCGCGGAGGCGGACGCCGGCGTCGCCGGCGCGGGCGGCGCGGAGCGCGGAGAGAAGGGCCTCGAGTTCGCGCGCGTCGACGGTCTCGACGGCGTCGTTGCGTGCGGCGGCGGACCGACGCGCGGTCTCACCTGGCTGCTGGGCGACGGGCAAGGGGAGCTCCTTGTGCGTGGGGTCTGGGCTGGGGCGTGAGCCCAGGCATCTTTACCCGAAATCGGGCCGGGTTTAACGGAGGTCGTTGGTGGCTATGCGCGCCGGAGCGCCTGCGCCAGGTCCGCCCAGAGGAGCTCGACGGCCTCGAGGCCGACGCTCAGCCGCAGGAGGCCCTCCGGCACGCGGTCGCCCTCCCAGCGATGGCGCGACTCGATCGTCGAGGAGACGCCTCCGAGGCTCGTCGCGTTCACGATCGTCGTCGTCGCGGTCTCCACCGCCCGGGCTGCCGCTCCCGAAGCGACGTCGAACGAGATGAGACCGCCGAACCCGGGGTAGCGGACGACGTCCACCGCGTCGTGCGCACGCAGCCGCTCCGCGAGCTCTCGCGCCGTCGCGGTCTGCCGCTCGACGCGCACCTCGAGCGTGCGGAGCCCCCGGAGGAGGAGCCACGCCGCGTCCGGGGAGAGGACGGCACCGGTGCGCGTGCGGTGCTCGCGCAGCCGCGCCGCCTGCGCTCCGTCGCGAGCGACGAGCACGCCCGCGAGCACGTCGTGGTGCCCGCCGAGCACCTTCGTCGCGGAGTGCATGGCGATGTCGCACCCGAGCTCGAGCGGGCGCAGGTGCAGCGGCGTCGCGACGGTCGCGTCGCAGACGACGAGGGCGCCCGACGCGACCGCGGCCTCGAAGTCCGGCATCCGCAGGTGCGGGTTCGACGGCGCCTCGACCCAGACGAGGTCGGCGGCCGGGGGTGGGCGCTCCTGGTCGAAGAGGACGTGGCGGACGCCCCAGCGCTCGAGCTCGCCGAGCAGTGCCGCCATCCCGTAGTAGGCGCCGTCGGCGAGCGCCACCGTCGCGCCGGGCCGGAGCAGCGCCAGCACGACGGCCGTCGCGGCGGCCATCCCGGACGCAAACAGGAGCGCCTCGCCGCCGTCCAGCCGGCCGAGCTCCTCCTCGGCAGCGACGCCGACCGGGTGCGCGTTCCGCGCGTAGTGGAACGCGCCGGGTGCGCCGTCCTCGTACGGCCAAGCCGTCGACCGGTCGAGCGGCGGCTCCATCCGCCGACCTTACCCCCACCTGCCGCAACGGGACGTGTCGAACTTCGTGGCACAGAAACACAAGCCCCGTCGCCGAGTCCCGGCGGATCGCGCGACGGAGCCGATCCGCGCGGCGGGCGAGCGGGCTTGTGATTCAGAAACACAAGCGTCGTCGGCGGCGGCGTCGTTAGGCTCCGCCGCG
>DATMJW010000210.1:0-5061 GCA_035553355.1 Gaiellaceae bacterium
CCAGGCGCACGTGCTGCCGCGCGCCGCGGCCGTCGTCACCCACGGCGGCTCCGGCACGACGCTCGCCGCGCTGTCGCTCGGACGGCCGCTCGTCGTCGTCCCGCAGGGCGCGGACCAGTTCGAGAACGCCGCACGGTACGAGCGAGTCGGCGTCGCCGTCGTCGTGACGCCGGCCGACCTCGGCGCGGACGCCGTGCGTGCCGCCCTCAGGCGCGTCATGAGCGACGCTGCGTACGCGGCCGCCGCGCGCGCCGTCGCGGAGGAGTTCGCCGAGCTGCCGTCGCCCGACGAGGTGGCCGCGACGGTCGAGAGGCACGTAGGCAGCTCGGTACGCTGACAGGCGTGTCCCCCCGCGCGCGCGTCGCTCTCGTCGTGGCCGCGCTCGCGGCGCTCGCGGCCGTCGTCGTCGCCGGCGCGGCCGTCGTCTCCGCGGAGGAAGTCCCGACGAGGGGCGCGGAACGGACGCCGCACCCGCGGGAGGGGAGCCCGCCGCTCGTGCTCGACCTTGGCGTGCGCAGCGATGCCGAGGCGCGGACGCTGCGGCGCGCCGCCGAGGCGTACGAGCGGTCTCGCCAGGGAGGAGGGGAGACGCTGCGGGAGGACGCCGCGGCGCTCTTCGCCCGCAGCGACAGCCTCGAGGCACGGATGGGGCTCGCGTTGACGCGCTGGCCGGAGTCGCTCGACCGCGTCGAGCAGCTCGCGGCGCTCTACCCGCGGAGCGCGTTCGCCCAGCTCCACGCCGGGCTCGCCCGCTACTGGGCCGACCGGGCGGGAGCGGAGCAGGCGTGGCGGGAGGCGCGGGACGCAGAGCCGGACTCGCGCTACGCGATCGTCGCGAGTGGCTTCCTCCATCCGCAGTTCGCGCCCGGCCTGCCCGTCTTCGTCGCCGCGACGCCCTTCCCTGAGGAGCTGGCGCGGCTCGCTCCTGCCGAGCAGCTCGAGCGGCTGCGCGCCGGCGCCGCCTCGCGTGCCGGCGGTCGCGCAGCGCTCACCAGGAAACTCCACTACGGCATCGCGCTGCAGCGTCTCGGCCGGCCGCTCTCCGCGCGCCGGGTCTACGACGAGGCGGCAGCGGCGTACCCGGACGAGCCGGAGGCGCTCGTCGCCGCCGCCGTCGGTCGCTTCGAGAAGGAGCGCCCGGAGGCCGCGTTCTCGCGGCTCGGGCCGCTCGCGCGGCGGTTCCCGCACGTCGCCTCCGTCCGCTTCCACCTCGGCCTTCTCCTGCTCTGGAGCAGGCAGGTCGACGAGGCGCGAGACCAGCTTCGCCGCGCGATCCGCGCCGAGCCGGAGTCTCCGCTGGCCGCCGAGGCGCAGCGGTATCTCGACGAGATCGGACGCGTCGGGACCCCCTGATCCGAAGATGGGCCGAACGGCCCATGGCGGTCATCCGAAACTGCTGGCACACTGCCGACTCTTTGTTAGAGAACTGTTGTGCAGACGGTGGGGAGCCGGGAGCGCGACGGGCAATGGCAGCGCCGATCCGAGGGGGAGCCGGGGTGAGCGCAGAGGCAGCGCAGGACGGCAAGGCGACAGGGCAGGGGAGCGAGTTGCTCGAGAGCGAAGAGGCACGGCAGCTGCTCGAGAGCGGGCGCGCCGCAGGCAAGCTCGCGGCGGAGGACATCGCGTCCGCCCTCGACGAGCTCGACCTCGACAGCGCACAGCTCGACGAGTTCTACGCCGCGCTCGAGGAGCAGCAGATCGAGGTCGTCGAGCGGCGCGAAGAGGACGAGCCCGAGGCCGTCGCGGCGGAGGTCTCGACCGACACGCTGCAGCTCTTCCTCAAGGACATCGGCCGCGTGCCGCTGCTGACCGCGGCGCAGGAAGTGGAGCTCGCGAAGCGGATCGAGCGTGGCGACCACGGCGCGAAGCAGGCGATGGTCGAGGCGAACCTGCGCCTCGTCGTCTCGATCGCGAAGCGGTACCGCAACCAGGGCCTTCCCTTCCTCGACCTCATCCAGGAGGGCACGATCGGCCTCGTCCGCGCGGCGGAGAAGTTCGACCACCGCCGCGGCTTCAAGTTCTCGACCTACGCGACGTGGTGGATCCGCCAGGCCGTCGCACGCGCGCTCGCGGACAAGGCGCGCACGATCCGGATGCCGGTGCACGTCGTCGAGAAGCTGAACAAGATCGTGCGCACGGAGCGTGACCTGCGCGCGAAGCTCGGCCGCGACCCGAGCTCGGAGGAGATCGCCGAGCAGCTCGACCTGCTCCCGGACGAGGTCGACCAGATCCGCCGCAGCGCGCAGACGCCGGTGTCGCTCGAGAAGCCGGTGGGTGACGAGGAGGAGTCGGAGTTCGGCCACTTCCTCCACGACGAGACGATGCCGCTGCCCGACGAGCTCGCCGAGGAGACGCTCCGCAAGGAAGCGTTGCGCTCGATCCTCGGGACGCTCTCGCACCGCGAGCGGCGCGTGCTCGAGCTGCGCTACGGGCTCGACGGGGAGCAGCCGCGGACGCTCGACGAGGTCGGCCGCACGTTCAACGTGACGCGCGAGCGGATCAGGCAGATCGAGAACCAGTGCCTGAAGAAGCTTCGCGCGATGGCCGACAGCGGCAAGCTGCGCGACGTCGCCTAGGCAACGGTTCCGGTCATCCGGGCGCGGCCCGACGAGCCGCGTCTAGACTCGCCGCGTGGCGGAGCTGCGGCAGGACTGGCTCGACGAGCTGACGGAGATCCTCCGGATCCCGTCGATCAGCGCCGATGCGGCCCACGCCGACGACGTCCGCGCCGCCGCGGAGTGGGTCGTCGCGCGCATCCTGGGTGCCGGCGGCACGGCGGAGATCGTCGACTGGAACGGGCGGCCGCTCGCGATCGGCGAGGTGCGCGCCTCGCAGGGCGCTGAGGCGGCGCCGACCGTCCTCTTCTACGGCCACTTCGACGTCCAGCCGCCCGAGCCGCTCGAGCTCTGGGAGTCGCCGCCCTTCGAGCCGGAGATCCGCGGCGAGTGGATCTACGCGCGCGGCATCGCCGACGACAAGGGGCAGCTCTGGATGCTGCTGAAGGCGACCGAGGAGCTGGCACGGGCGGGCGAGCTGCCGGTCAACGTCCGCTTCGCCTGCGACGGCGAGGAGGAGATCGGCGGCCACTCGATCGTCGACTTCCTCGCCGAGGACGAGCGCGGCGCGGACGCGGCGGTCATCTTCGACAGCGGGATGATGGTTCGCGACCAGCCCGAGTTCAACCTCGGGACGCGCGGGCTCGTGTACTTCCACGTGGAGCTCCGGAGCGGCCAGCGCGACCTCCACTCCGGGATGTACGGCGGCGCGGCGCTGAACGCGCTCGAGGCGCTCACGCAAACGCTGACCGGCGTGCTGCCGCGCGACGGGCGGGTGCCGGAGCCGCTGCGGAAGGGCATCGCCGCGCCCACGGGCGAGGAGCTCGAGGCGTGGCGGTCGCTGCAGCCGGGCGCCGACGCGCTCTCGGAGCAGGGCGCGGTGCCGCTCGACGCGACGGCAGCGGACGAGTTCTACGTGCGGACGTGGGCGGAGCCATCGATCACCGTGCACGGCATCGCCGGCGGGTCGCCGCACCTCCAGAAGACGGTCCTGCCGGTGCACGCGGTCGCGAACCTCTCGATTCGGCTCGCCCCCGGGCAGCGGGTGGACGAGATCGCGCCGGAGGTCGAGCGGCTGCTGCGCGAGGCTGCGCCGGCCGGAGCGGAGCTCGACGTGCAGCTGCTCTCGGCGTCGCCGGCGGGGCTGATCCCGCCGGACGCTCAGCCGATCCGCCTCGCCGTCGAGGCGTTCGAGCGCGCGACGGGCAGGCGGCCGCTCCTCGTCCGCTCGGGCGGGACGCTGCCGATCGTGCCGGCCCTCGCGGACCGCGGCATCCCGACCGTGATCACGGGGTTCGCGCTGCCCGAGAGCAACGTCCACTCGCCGAACGAGCGGATGCTCGTCGAGTACATGACGCTCGGTGTCGAGACGGCGCGGGAGCTCCTCCGCAACTTCGGGCGCCTTGGCCGTTAGGGCGCCGTTCACCTCGCCGCTCGCGGAGGAGCTCGCGGAGGACGTCCTCGAGCGGTTCCTCCGCTACGTCCGCATCGACACGCAGTCGGCGTTCGGAAGCGACACGTACCCGAGCACGCTGAAGCAGCTCGACCTCTCGCGCCTCCTCGCAGAGGAGCTGCGCGAGGCGGGGCTGGAAGACGCGGAGGTCACGGAGCACGGCTACGTCTTCGCGACGCTTCCCGGCACGGTGGAGGGGCCGGTGGTGGGGCTGAACGCGCACGTCGACACGAGCCCCGATGCGCCCGGGGCGAACGTCCGGCCTCAGGTGATCCGCGGCTACGCGGGCGGCCCGATCGACCTCCCCGGCGATTCGTCGCGGGTGCTCGACCCGGAGGAGCTCCCGGCGCTCGCGGCTCGCGTCGGGCACGACCTCGTCACCTCCGACGGGACGACGCTCCTCGGCGCGGACGACAAGGCGGGCGTCGCCGAGATCATGGCCGCGGTCGCGTACCTCGCCCGCTCGGAGGGGCCGCGCGCGCCGGTGCGCGTGGCGTTCACGGTCGACGAGGAGGTCGCGGGCGGAACGACGTACTTCGACCTCGCGCAGTTCGGGGCGGACGTGGCCTACACGCTCGACGGCTCGGATCTCGGCGAGCTCGAGATCGAGACCTTCTCGGCCTACGAGGCGACGGTGACGATCCGCGGGCACTCCGTCCACCCTGGGACGGCGAAGGGTCTGCTCGTCAACAGCCTCAAGCTTGCCGCCGACCTGATCGCGGCGCTTCCGCGCGACCGCCTCTCGCCGGAGACGACGGAGGAGCGCGAGGGCTTCGTCCACCCGACGCGCATCGCGGGAACGGCGGAGCGCACGACGATCAGCTTCATCCTCCGCGACCACGACGACGCGAAGCTGCAGGAGCACATGGTGTTCCTGCGGGACCTCGTCGACGAGATCGGCGGTCGCGAGCCGCGGGCACAGGTGAGCGTCGAGTTCCAGCACCAGTACTCGAACATGCGGAACGTGATCGACCGCTTCCCGCGCGTGATCGCGGCTGCGGAGGAGGCGATGCGGCGCGTGGGGGTCGAGCCGCGGCGTGGCCTCATCCGCGG
>DATMJW010000211.1:0-4088 GCA_035553355.1 Gaiellaceae bacterium
CCTCGCGGTAGCGGCCCTGGCTCGGGAACCAGATCTCGACGTCGTAGGTCTTCGCCGACGCGCTCGACATGTCGCCGGCCGGCAGCACGACGATGCGGTACGGGAGGCCCAACTCCGCCACGAGCTCCTCCGTGTTCGCGAGCAGCAGCTCGTGCTCGGCCCACGACTCCTCCGGCCGCGCGAGCGAGAACTGCTCCACCTTGTTGAACTGGTGCACGCGGATCATCCCGCGCGTGTCCCGACCTGCGGCACCGGCCTCCCGCCGGAAGCACGGCGAGAAGGCGACGTAGCGGAGCGGCAGCTCGTCGCTGCCGAGGATCTCGCCGGCGTGCAGGCTCGCCACCGGGATCTCCGCCGTCCCGGCGAGGTAGAGGCCGTCGGCCGGGAGCTCGTAGACATTCGCCTCGTCCGACGGGAAGGCGCCGGTGCCGATCAGCGCGTCCTCGCGCACGAGGACGGGCGGGAGCACGGTGACGAACCCCTTGTCGGCCAGTCGGTCGAGCGCGAAGCGGTAGAGCGCGAGGGCGAGGCGGCCCGTGTCGCCGATCCAGAAGCCGAAGCGCGCCCCGGACATGCGCGCCGCGCGCTCGATGTCGAAGCGGCCGATCTCGGTGTGCTCGCGCGCGTCCTCGAGCCGAGGCGGCTCGCCGCTCCGCCGGAGCTCGACGGCGTCGTCCTCGGTGGCGCCGTCCGGAACGTCGTCGGCGGGGCGGTTCGGGACGCGGAGCACGAGCGCGTCCCGCTCGGCCTCGGCCGCTGCGAGCTCCTCCTCCGCCGTCCGCAGCTCCTCCTTCACGCGCTGCAGCTCCTCCAGCTGCTCCGGCGTCGGCTTCCCCTTCAGCTTCGTGCGGCTGCGGAGGTCGTCGATGCGCGGGACGAGCGCGCGCCAGCGCTCGTCGGCGGCGAGCAGCCGGTCGAACGCGTCGGCTGCGCCCTTCCGCGCGAGCGCCGCGCGCCACGCGTCCGGGTCGTTGCGGGCTGCCTTGAGGTCGATCACGGTGCCGAGTCTACGAGCGCCTCGAGCACCGACGCGACGCCGAACTCGCTCGGGCCGGGACAGGTCCAGTCGGCGACCGCCTGCAGGCGTGGGTGTGCGTCGGCGACCGCCACCCCGAATCCGGCCCACTCGAGGAGCTCGACGTCGTTCTCCCCGTCGCCGAACGCGATCGTGCGGGCGCGCTCGGCGCCGAGCCGGTCGGCGACGAACTGCATGCCGGTCCCCTTCGAGACGTCGGGGCTCGCGAGCTCGAGGAAGATCGGCAGCGACGTCGAGACGAAGAGGCGCTCCGAGAAGAGCCCCTTGAACTGCGTCGCGAGCTCCGCGATGCGCGCCTCTTCGCCGACCGCGACGATCTTCGTCGGCGGCTCGTCGAGCCACTGCGCGAGGTCGCCGACGGCGGTCACGGGGAGGTTCTGGAAGTCGGCGTAGCGGCGCGCGTACTCGTTCAGTTCCGCGACGTAGAGCTCGTCGTTCACGTAGAGGTTCACGTGTGCGCCCTCGGCGGCGAAGGCGACGAGCGCCTCGCGCGCGAGGTCGAGCGGGATCGTCACGTGGCGCAGGAACTCGCCACTCGAAGGGTCAGCGACGACCGCCCCCTGGTAGCAGACGACGGGATCGCTGATCTCCGCCTGCTCCAGGTACGGGCGGACGGACCGGAACATCCGGCCGGTGACGACGACGAAGGGGATCCCGGCCGCGCGGACGCGAGCGATCGCGTCGACCGTCCGCCTCTCGAGCACGCCGTCGTGGCCGATCAGGGTCCGGTCGAGGTCGCACGCGATCGCGGCCGGCGGCCGCGGCAGGTCCTCCGGGAGCCTCAGCGCGCTAGCCCTGCGTGACGTACGCGGCGACGTCCGCGATCTGCTGCGGCTCGAGCGAGTCGCGGAACGCTGGCATCGCTCCGGCGCCGTTCGTCACGAACTGGACTGCCGTCTCGTAGTCGGTGCCCGACTCGTCGAGGTTCGGGCCCACGTTGCCCTCGCTGCCGGCGGGGCCGTACGTGTGGCAGCCGCCGCAGCCGTTCGCGGCGAAGACCTCGGCACCGGCTTCCGGATTCCCCTCGAGCTCGGCCGCCGGCGGCTGTTCCGCCGTCGTCGCCGCCTCCGGCAGCGTCCCCTCGACCGTCTGGGGCACCGGCGAGACCTCCTCGCCGCCGCCGCAGCCCGCCGCGAGCACGAGGAGCGCCACCAGCGAGGCGAATGCGAGAAGCGTCCGCGACATCGGCGCGAGTCTACCTGCGGCGCCGGGCGTGCGACGCGACGAACGGGTCGAACCACGGCCGGAGCCCCTCGTGCCGCGGCGCTACGAGCAGCGGGTCGGCGCGCGCGACCGCGACGGCGACGACGGCGCCGAGTCCGAGCACGTCGGTCGGTGTGTCGTTGACGAGGACGGAGATCACGAGTGCGGCGAGGAGCGCGTCCCGGAGCGGCGACGGCTGCGTCCGCAGCGCGACTGCGACGAGGACGAGGATCCCCGCAGCGACGACGAGTGCCGCACCCAGGCTCGAGACCGCGCGCCGCGCCGACGCCTCGAGGCGGTCGGCGACGTCCGTGACGAGGCCGCTCGGGCCGTCGGACAGCGACGCCGTGACATGGCTCGACCCGCCCGTGGCGGCGTCCACGGCCGTGAACGCGAGCGCCGCGAGTGCGACCGCGGCGGCGGTCGCGAGGGCGACGCGCGGCGTCAGGCGGCGGTCGTCGAGACGCAGCCACAGCACGGCGAGCGCCGCGAGGAGGACGACGAGCCCGCCTCCGTCGGCGCCGAAACGGTTCGCTCCGACCGCGACGACCGCGGCCGCCGCGACCGCGACGCCGAGGCGCCGGAGCAACGCCGTCCCGACGAGCGCGGGCACGAGCAGCAGCGTCGCGATCAGGTTGTTCACGCCGTAGAAGCGGTTCACCTGCGACGGGCCGAGCGGCGAGAGCGCGACCGCGTCGGCGTCGAGGCCGAGCACGGCGAGGTACGCGGCGACGACCGCGGCGGACGCCCATCCGAGCGGGAGCGCGAGCGCGGCGGCGGCGGCCGCGAGTGCCGCCAGCGGGCTCAGCCAGAGGTTCGCGGCGAGGCCGAGAAGGATCGCGCGCAGCGCCCACAGCGGCCGGACGGCCGCCAGCACGAGCACCGTCGCGGCGAGCACGATCGTCAGCGGGAGGCGCCAGCGGTCGTTCCACTCGATGCGGCGCTCGAGCCGACGCACGGTCGAGGCCGGATCCTCGACGGCGACCACGTCGAACGCGCCGCTCGCGCGATCCCCCTCCGTGATCAGGCCGTGGAGCCGCGTCGACTCGGAGGTGAGGACGCCGGATGGGCCGTCGACGCGGATCACCGTGCGCGCTCCCGACTCATCGACGAGGAGCGCGACCGCCTCGGCGCGAGCGGCGGCCGGCGCCGCGAGGGCGGCTACGGCTGCGACGGCGAGCGCGACGCGGAGGCGCACCGCGCCATTCTCCCGCGCCGGCACGCCGCCGGCCAGCCGCGGCTCCGTTAGGGTCGGCCGGTGCTGATCGAGCGGAGCATGCATCCGGAGTGGCTGTCGAACGCCTATCTCGTCGCCGACGGGCCTGGCGGCACCGCCGTCTTCGTCGACAGCGGGGCGCCGCTCGGGCCGCTGCACGAGGTCGTCGAGCGGGAGGGGTTGACGGTCACGCACCTCCTCACGACGCACGAGCACGCGGACCACGTCGCCGGCGACGACGAGCTCGTGAGCCGCTACGGCGTCGAGCTCGTTCGCGGCGCGGTCGAGACCGGCGGGCTGCACGTCGAGGCGCTCGAGACGCCGGGCCATGCGGACGGTCATCTCGCGTTCCTCGTCAACGAGGCGGCGTGCTTCACGGCGGACATCCTCTTTCGGGACGCAGTCGGCGGCGGCGCCGACGCGAGCGTGATCCGCTCGTCGGTGATGGACGTCCTGATGGCGCTGCCCCACTCGGTGCGCGTGCTCCCGGGCCATGCCGACGAGACGACGGTCGGTCGCGAGTGGCAGGAGAACCCGTTCGTCCTCTACTGGCGCGGCGAAGCGGCCGCCGTCGACGAGCCGGTGCGCGTGGGCGGGGAGGGGGCGACGCTGCTCGTCTGGTCGCCGGACTAC
>DATMJW010000212.1:0-17987 GCA_035553355.1 Gaiellaceae bacterium
CCCCGCTGGAGGGCTTCGCGTCGGCGTCCAGAACTCCACCGGGCTACGGTCATATGCATGACGGAGGAGGAGTGCAGTTGAATCTCAGAAAGCGTGGTCTGTTGGGCGTCCTCGCCCTGCTGATCGCCTCGCTCGCGCTCGTCGCGGCCGGTTGCGGCGGCGGCGAAGAGGAAGGCACGGGCGGCGGCGGCAACACCCAGACGTCGGGCGGCGGCAGCGGCGGTGGCGGCTCGATCGAGGCGCTCCCGTCGTCGTCCTGCACCGCGATCGAGTACGAGGGCGAGGGTGAGCCCGATGTCCTGATCGCTTCGGACTTCCCGCTCCAGGGCTCGTCCCGGACGCAGACGATCCAGATCGTCGAGGCGATCCGGTACCTGCTCGAGCAGCAGAACTGGAAGGCCGGCGACCACAACGTCGCGTACCAGTCGTGCGACGACGCGACGGCGCAGGCCGGCAAGTGGGACTCGGGCAAGTGCTCGACGAACGCGCAGGCCTACGCGTCGAACGAGAAGGTCGTCGGCGTGATCGGCACGTTCAACTCGGGCTGCGCCGCGATCGAGATCCCGGTCCTGAACCAGGCTCCGGGCGGCGGCGTCGCGATGATCTCGCCCGCGAACACGTACGTGTGCCTCACCGAGGGCGGCCCCGGCTGCGACGCGACCGAGCCGGACAAGTACTACCCGACCGGCACCCGCAACTACGCCCGCGTCGTCGCGCACGACGCCTACCAGGGTGCGGCCGTGGCCGAGTTCATGCAGGAGCAGGGCGTGAAGAGCGTCTACATCCTGAACGACAAGGAGGCGTACGGCCTCGGCGTCGCGACGAACCTCCGCAACGCGGCCGAGAATCTCGGCATCGAGATCGCCGGCTTCGAGGCGTGGGACCCGAAGGCGTCGAGCTACGAGGCGCTCTTCCGCAAGATCGGCCAGAGCGGTGCGGACGCCGTGTTCCTCGGCGGCCTCATCGACGAGAACGGCGCGCAGGTGATCAAGGACAAGGTCGCCGTGCTCGGGCCGAACAACGGCGACGTGAAGCTGTTCGCTCCGGACGGGTTCACGACGCAGCAGACGATCGACGAGGCCGGCGCGGCTGCGAAGGACATGTTCATGAGCGTCGCCGGTGTGCCGATCGACCAGTTCGAGGGCAAGGGTGCGGAGTTCGCCGAGGAGTTCAAGCCTCGCCTCGGCGGCAAGGAGATCGACCCGTACGCGATCTACGGCGCCCAGGCTGCGCAGATCATGCTCGACGCGATCGCCGCATCGGACGGCACGCGCCAGGGCGTGATGCAGGCGATGTTCGACACGAAGGTGGAGGACGGCTTCCTGGGCTCGTTCGAGATCAACGAGAACGGTGATCCCTCGGGCGCCGAGGGTGCGGTGGTCGGCTTCACGATCTACCGCGCGACGGACAAGCTCGAGACCGAGAAGACGATCTCGCCCAAGCCGGAGAACGTCGAAGCGGCACGCGGTACCTGATCCGCAGCGCGTCCGGGAGGAGGGAGCGATCCCTCCTCCCGGGCCGCGCGGTGAACCCTCGAACCGTCCCCAGTGAACGCCACCTTCGATCGCCTCCGCCGCTCCAGCGTCACCGCGCTCATCGGGTACGCGGTGGTCGCGGTCGTGGTCGTGTGGCTGATCGGGAACTTCCTGCAGAGCCCGCGCGAGTTCTTCCAGGTTGCGGCGATCGGCCTCACGAATGGCCTCATCTTCGGGCTCGTCGCGCTCGGCTACACGCTCGTCTACGGCATCCTGCAGCTGATCAACTTCGCGCACGGCGACGTCTTCGCCCTCTCCGGGCTCGTCGCGAGCACGATGATCATCTCGGTGATCGGCCTCGGCGAGGACGCGTCCGTCGGCGCGATCCTCGGCGGGATGCTGCTCACGCTCGCCGTGATGATGGTGATGTTCGCGGCGATCAACGCGACGATCGAGTTCGTCGCCTACCGGCGGCTGCGGCGCGCGCCCCGCCTCGCCGCGCTGATCACGGCGGTCGGCGTCTCGTTCATCGTCCAGAACGTCGCGCTCGCGATCTACGACGTGAACTTCCGCTCGATCCCGAACTTCATCCCCCGCACGGAGGCGTTCTCGATCTTCGGCGTGAGCTACTCGTGGAACAAGCTCGCCGTGATCGTGATCGTGCTTCCCGTGCTCGCGGCACTGACGTGGTTCGTCACCTCGACGCGCCAGGGGAAGGCGATGCGCGCGGTCGCGCAGGACACCGAGGCGGCCGCGATGATGGGGATCAACGTCAACCGCACGATCTCGGTGACGTTCGCGCTCGCAGGCGCCCTCGCGGCCGCCGCGGCGATCGTCTACCTGCTCCAGTTCAACATGCGCTACGACACCGGCTTCGAGCTCGGGCTGATCGCGTTCACCGCGGCCGTCCTCGGCGGCATCGGGAACCTCACCGGCGCGGTGCTCGGCGCGATGGTGATCGGCTTCATCCAGGCGTTCAACGAGGGCCTCACGTGGTACACGCCCGGCAGCGACTGGACCCGCTCGATCGTCTTCGGGATCCTGATCGCGATCCTCGTCTTCCGGCCCGAGGGCCTCCTCGGCGAGCGGACGCCGGAGGGCGCGTGAACGAGCGGCTGCAGGCGCTGCGCGGCGGCGACGCCTTCACGCGGTGGGTGCTGCCGGTCGTCGTGATCGCGCTCGCGCTGCTCTACCCCTGGACCCACGAGACGGTTCGCCAGCTGCCGGTCGTCGGGGTCTACCTCCCGTCGCTCGGCTCGATGGTGATCATGCTCGTCTTCACGATGATGGCCGTCGGGCTCAACGTCGTCGTCGGCTACGCAGGGCTCCTCGATCTCGGCTACGTCGCCTTCTACGCGGCGGGTGCCTACACGGCCGCCTGGTTCGCGTCGCAGCAGTTCGACCAGTGGACGTTCCACTTCGGCTCGACGGGCGTCGCGCCGACGATTCCCGGCATCCACCTCTCGATCTGGCTCGTCCTGATCATCGCGGGTGCGTTCACCGCGATCACCGGGATCCTGATCGGGCTCCCGACGCTGCGCCTCCGCGGCGACTACCTCGCGATCGTCACGCTCGGCTTCGGCGAGATCATCCCGCAGTTCGTCCGCAACGGCGACAACGTCTTCGGCTTCGACCTCACGCACGGGACGTTCGGGATCAGCCCCATCGACTCGCCCGGGTTCGGGCAGACGCTGAACGACATCGTCGGGCTGCCGATCAACTACCAGCAGTCCTTCGAGCGCGAGCGGCTGTTCTACCTGACGGCGCTCCTCCTTCTGCTCTTCACCGTCTTCTGCTGCGTGCGGCTGCGCGACTCGCGGCTCGGGCGGGCGTGGATCGCGATCCGCGAGGACGAGACCGCCGCGGGCGCGATGGGCATCCCGCTGATGCGGACGAAGACGTGGTCGTACGCGATCGGCGCCTTCTTCGGCGGCGTCGCCGGCGCGTTCTACGCGAGCTTCAAGAGCGGCGCGTTCCCGGCGGACTTCTACTTCAACATCTCCGTGTTCCTGCTCTGCATGGTGATCCTCGGTGGGATGGGAAGCGTGTGGGGCGCCGTCGTCGGCGGGATGATCCTCGGGTACCTGAACGTCGAGGGCCTCGCGAAGCTCGGCTCGGAGCTCAACCAGGCCGGGATCAACTTCGAGCCGACGAAGTACCAGTTCGGGATCTACGGCGCGATCATCGTGCTGATGATGCTGTTCCGCCCCGGCGGCCTGATCGCCGAGCGCCGGCACAAGGCGGAGCTCGAGCACGGCGTCGCCGACACGCCGGCCTACGACGTGACGCACGAGGGGTCGGACACGGACCGGAACCCGCGTAATGACTGACCTCCTCGTCGCAGCGGGCGTGCGCAAGGAGTTCGGCGGTCTCGTCGCCGTCAACGACGTCGACTTCACGATCCCGCAGGGCGCCATCATCAGCCTGATCGGGCCGAACGGCGCGGGGAAGACGACGTTCTTCAACATGCTCACCGGCGTCTACAAGCCGACGGCGGGGTCGATCGTCTTCGACGGCACGGAGGTGACGGGGAAGCCGCCGCACGCGATCACGAACCTCGGCATCGGCCGGACGTTCCAGAACATCCGCCTCTTCCAGCACATGACGGCGCTCGAGAACGTCCTCGTCGGCATGCACGGCAACCTCCGTGGCGGTCTCGTCGGGTCGATCCTGCGCCTGCCGCGCGTTCGCAAGGAGGAGCGCGACGCGCACGACCGCGCGCGCGAGCTGCTCGAGTTCTGCGGACTCCGCCGGCGCGACCGCTGGCTCGCCCGGAACCTCCCGTACGGCGACCAGCGCCGGCTCGAGGTGGCGCGGGCGCTCGCGACGGAGCCGAAGCTGCTCCTCCTCGACGAGCCGACGGCCGGGATGAACCCGCAGGAGACCGCCGACTTCACGTCGTTCGTGTCGCGCCTGAAGGCGGAGGAGGAACTGACGGTGCTGATGATCGAGCACGACATGAAGGTCGTGATGGGGATCTCGGACCGCGTCACCGTGCTCGACTACGGTGAGAAGATCGCGGAGGGGACGCCGCAGGAGGTCCAGCGCGACGAACGGGTGATCGAGGCGTATCTCGGCAAGGGGGCGACGACGGCATGAGCAACGGCGCGACGGCGCAGGGAGGGAACGGCGCGCAGCCGATCCTCGAGCTCGAGGACGTCCACACCTACTACGGCGCGATCCACGCGCTGAAGGGGATCTCGCTGACGGTGAACGAGGGCGAGGTCGTGACGCTGATCGGCGCGAACGGCGCCGGCAAGTCGACCACGCTCCGCTCGATCAACGGGCTCAACCACCCGCGCGACGGCCGCATCCGGTTCCAGGGACGCGACATCACGAACGCGGCACCGCACGGCATCGTGAAGTCCGGGATCGCGCAGTCCCCCGAGGGGCGACGGCTCTTCCCGCGCATGTCCGTGCTCGAGAACCTCCAGATGGGGGCGTTCCAGCGGACGGACAAGGCGAACTTCGGCGAGGACCTCGACCGGGTCTTCGAGCTCTTCCCGCGCCTCTACGAGCGCCGCCAGCAGAAGGCCGGGACGATGTCCGGCGGCGAGCAGCAGATGTGCGCGATCGGTCGCGCGTTGATGGCGCGCCCGAAGCTCCTCCTCCTCGACGAGCCGTCGATGGGCCTCGCGCCGATCTTCGTCGAGAAGATCTTCGAGATCATCGGCGAGATCAACGCGCAGGGCACGCCGATCCTGCTCGTCGAGCAGAACGCGCTGATGGCGCTCGACGCCGCCAGCCGCGGCTACGTGCTCGAGACCGGCACGATCGCGCTCTCTGGGCCGGCGAAGGAGCTGCGCCAGAACGAGCGCGTCCGCAAGGCCTACCTCGGCGAGACGTAGCGCGCGTCGATGGGGGTCGGCGGCGCGTACTCGGGTGGGGCCGGTGACGTGGTCGCCGACGTCGGTGCGCTGCTCCTCGGCCGTTCCCTCGCGAGTCTCGGCGCCGACGCCGGCTTCGTCGCGACCCTGACGGCCGACGGTGGTGCGATCGAGGTGTCACGGGTGACGCCGTGGTCGGCGGCGCCCGTTCATCTCCGCTTCCCGTCCGACGCGCCCTACCCGATCGCGGAGTCGCTCCGCTCCCGCCGCCAGATCGTGATCGCGGACAACGACGAGCTGGCGTGCGATCACCCCGGCCTCGTCCGCGTGAAGCCGGAGGACCACGCGTGCGCGAGCCTGCCGCTCGTCGGCCGCGACGGCGAGATCGTCGGCGCGATCAACGTCGGCTTCGAGGAGCCGCGCGCGATCACCGAGGCGGAGCTCGCGGCGATCGAGGCGGTCGCCCGGCACGTCACGAGCGCGATGACGGCGGCGTGCGAGCTCCAGCGCGAGCTCGAGCGGCTCGCCGACCGCTAGCGCCCGCCGACCTCGATCGGGAAGTACGGCGGGCCGAGGAGCACGCCGATCCGCGCGTGGCCGCCGGCGCGGCCGTGCGCCATCTCGAGCGCCGGCGCGAACCCGTGCGTGGGGACGAAGCCGAGCGTCCGCGCCGCCGCGTGGTCGCGGCAGCCGGCGACGACGACGGAGCCGGCGCGGTCGAGGGCCGGGCGGCAGGAGTCCCAGTCCGCGTAGGCCTGCAGCGGGTGGCAGGCGCGCCCGCCGCGGTAGGCGGCGATCGCGCCCGCGTCCTCGGCGGCCGCCCGCTCGGCGTCCGGCAGCTCGTCCGGCTGCAGTCCCTCGCGCAGCTGGCCGAAGAGGGTGCGATACGGGTGCGCCGACGGTGCGAAGTGGCGGGTGAGCCGGTGGAGCAGGATCACCGTCCCGTCGTCGCGGAGCGGGAACGCGTCGCGCCAGAGGCGGAGCGCGAGGCCGAGGCCGGCCGCGGCGACCGTGATCGGGTTCAGCCGCTCGCGCGGGTGGTGGTGATGCATCCACGGGAGGCCGACGACGAGCGCGTCGAGCGGCTCGTCGAGCCGGACCGCGCGTCTCGCGACCCCGCGCAGGAGCGCTTCGGCATGCGCGACGGACGGCGCGCCGGCGAAGGCGGCGGCGACGCCGACGTCGCGCGCGACGCCGTCGAGGTACCGGTGCCGAACCGCCGCCGGGAGCGCAGACAGGCGCCGGAGCGGCGAGCGCTCCAGGTGCCGCAGCGCGGCGTCGTCCCACGGGTAGCCGCGGAACGCGCCGCCGAGCCGCGGCTGGTCGAGGACGAGCGACGCCCCGATCAGCGGTACCTGCGCCGCGAGCGCCTTCTCCAGCGCGAGCGCCAGCTTCCACCCCCGCGAGGCCGCCGTCTCGAGGAGCGAGTACGCGCCGGCCGCGCGCACGACCGGCGCGGCCGCGGCGCGGACGAGCGCCGCAGCCCCGCCGTGGAGGACGGTCTCGGCGGCGCTGACGACGACGACCGCGTCGGTCTCGACGAGCGCGCGGTTCACGCGGAGCGGCGTCCGCCCGCCGGCGGCGATCGCGACGAGGTCGGGCGACTCCGCGTCGTGGACGACGACCGATCCGTGGAACGCGCGCCGTGGCACGGGCGGCAGGAGCGCTTCGAGCTCACGGTTCCCTGCACGCCGCGAGAGGCCGCCCGCGACGAGGATCGTCTGCCGCTCGGAGGCGACGCCGATGCGTTCGAGCTCGTCGATCGTCGCGGCGAGCGCGTCGCGTCGCGGATCCGCCATCGCGCCGGGGACGGGAAGCGCCGGCGGCTCGACGACGATCGTGACGCGGCCGTTCGGCGCGACGAGCTCCTCGAGCGGCGGCCCGGACAGCGGGTACCGCAGCGCGTCGCGCGTCGCCGCGCCCACGTCGGCGATCGGCTCCGCCGGCCGGCGCGGTCGCAGCACCACGGTGTCGTCCGGCAGGTTGAGGATCCCGACGCGCGAGCCGGAGAGGAGCGGCAGGCGCACTACGGCACGTGGCGGTAGAGCCGGAGGAACGTCCGCCGGAAGCCGCGCCGCGGCCAGAAGCGCGAGGAGAGGAGGTTCGTCTCGCGCCAGTCGGTGACGAGCGTCTCGTATCCCTGCTCGCGCGCCCACGCGAGCGTCGCGTCCGTGAGCGCGATCCCCGCACCGGAGCCGCGGACGTCGGCGCGCGTGGCCGCCCACGCGAGGAGCGCCGCCCGCTCGGGCCGCGCGAGCGCCGAGTGGACGCTCGAGAGCTCGACGGGAACGTTCTGGAACGAGCCGACGATCCTCCCGTCGCGCTCGGCCACGAGGTCGCCGATCCGCGGGTTCCCGAGGTCATCGAGGATCTCGCGGCGCAGCTCGGCGTCGTCCTCGTTGCGGCTCACGCGTGCGAACACGGGTGAGGCGTCCTGGTGGTCGGTCAGGAGCGGCGTGAGCTCGACGAGCGCGTCGCCGTCGGCCGGCCGCGCGCGGCGGACGCCGGCCGGCCAGGCCGCGTCGGCCGGCACCTCGCGGATCCCGTAGGCGTGCTGCGCGCCGAACGAGAGGCGGAACCACGCGTCGACGAGCGCGGCGTCGGTCGCCGGCACGAGCGCGTAGTGCCGCACTCGCGCCTCGTCCACCCAGCGCGCCGCGGCGTACCCGTACGCGTCCCGGAGCGCCTCCGGCTCGGACGCCGCGTGCCCCGCGTTCTCGACCCAGACGTTCGGCCCCCAGGTCGCGTCGTCCTTCGGCACACCGACGACGAACGCGACGAGCTCGCCGCCGCGCGTCGCGACGGCTCCCGAGGCGCCTTCGGCGCGCCACAGCTCCTCGAGCGCGCCGAGCGCCGCGGCCGCGTCCTCGTACGCAGGGGGAAGGAGCGGCTCCGCCGCGCGGTGCCGTCGGTGCCGCTCCGCGAGCAGCGCCGCCGCCGCCTCGAGGTGCTCGTCCGCGAACGCGAGTGTCTCGAGCCGGGGCATCGGGCGCGGACGATACCGTTGCAGGAATGGCGCCCAAGACGCTGACGGGGCAGGAGCTCCAGCTCGACGACGCGCCGGCACGCGAGTGCGACCTCTTCCTCGTCGACGGCAACAACCTCGCCTATCGCGCCTTCTTCGCGCTGCCGGAGGAGCTCGCGACGAGCGACGGCTTCGCCACCAATGCGCTCCTCGGGTTCACGAACATGCTGTTCAAGCTGCTCGCGGACTACCGCCCGAAGGGGGTGGCCGTCGCGTGGGACTCGCGTCCGACGGATCGCGTCGCCACGGCGCAGGCGGCAGGCGTCGTCTACAAGGAGGGGCGGCGGCCGATGCCGGACCTGCTGCGCGAGCAGTTCCCCTTCTTCCGGCCGATCGTCGAGGCGTTCGGCTACCGGAATCTCGAGTTCGAGGGGTGGGAGGCCGACGACGTGATCGCGACGCTCGCGACGCGCGCCGCCGAGGCAGGCGTGAAGACGTGCGTCGTCTCGACCGACCGGGACGCGTTCCAGCTCTGCTCGGAGAACGTGTGCCTGATGATGACGCCGCGCGGCGTCTCCGACGTCCACGTCTACACGCCGGAGCGCGTCGAGCTCCGCTACGGGGTGCGGCCGGATCAGGTACCCGACTTCATCGGCCTGAAGGGCGACACGAGCGACAACATCCCCGGCGTCCCCGGGATCGGCGACAAGACGGCGGGGCAGCTCGTCGCGCAGTACGGGTCGCTGGATGCGGTGATCGAGCATGCGGACGAGCTCTCACCGGCGCGCCGGAAGAACATCCTCGAGCACGCCGACCAGGCGCGGACGTCGAAGCAGCTCGCGACGATGCGGCGCGACCTCGACCTCGGCTGCGACCCGGCGCAGCTCGTCCTGAGTCCGCCGGACCGCTCGCAGCTCCGCGAGATGTTCCGGCGGTTCGAGTTCCGCGGGCTGCTGAACCGGGTCGACGAGCTCGACGCGGCGGTGCCCGCCGCCGCGCCGGTCGCGGTGGAGGGCCAGGAGGTGCGGTGGCGCGCCGTCTCGTCGGCCGCGGAGCTCCCGCCGCCGGCGGAGTGGGAGGGGTACGCCGCCGACACGGAGCGCGTCGCGGTCGCGGCGGCCGTCGAGGTCGTCGTCGCACCCGCGCCGGCGCCTGCACGAGCGCTGGCGGAGGCGCGCCCGGTCGTGCACGACGCGAAGGCGCTGCGCGTCGGCGCGCGCGACGACACCCTCCTCGCGGCCTACCTGATCGACCCGGGCCGCGCGGAGTACGCGCTCGACGACCTCGCGGCGGAGTACGGGCTCGAGGTCGTCCCGGAGCCGGCCGCGGACGACGAGACGGCGGCGCTCGTGCGTCGTGCGGCGGCGCCGGCCCGGCTCGTCGCGCCGATGCTCGACCGCGTGCGGGAGCGCGGGTCGGAGCGCCTCTACCGCGAGATCGAGCTGCCGCTGACGGGCGTCCTCGCGGCGATGGAGGCGGCGGGGGTCAAGATCGACGAGTACCGCATGGGGGAGATCACGGCTCGCCTCGCGGACCGCATCGAGGAGCTCGAGGCGAAGGCGTACGAGCTCGCGGGCGAGGAGTTCGTGCTCGGGTCGACGCAGCAGGTCGCGCGCATCCTCTTCGAGAAGCTCGCGCTCACGCCCGGCCGGAAGGGCAAGACGGGGTACTCGACCGACACGCGCGTCCTCCGCACGATCCGCCACGAGCACGAGCTCGTCGGCGTGATCGAGGAGTGGCGCGAGCTGTCGAAGCTCGTGAACACCTACCTCGGGCCGCTCCCGTCGCTCATCTCTCCCGCCGACGGCCGCCTCCACACGACCTTCAACCAGACGGTCGCGTCGACCGGGCGGCTCTCGACGACGAACCCGAACCTCCAGGCGATCCCGATTCGCACGGAGCTCGGCCGCGAGATCCGCTCCGCGTTCGTCGCGGAGGACGGCTGGCGCCTCGTCTCCGCCGACTACAGCCAGGTCGAGCTCCGCATCCTCGCCCACGTCTCGGGGGAGCCGGTGCTGAAGGAGGCGTTCGCGCGGAACGAGGACATCCACGCGCGCACCGCCGCCGAGGTGCTCGGGAAGGAGCAGGCGACGCTGACGAAGGACGAGCGCAACGTCGCCAAGATGGTCAACTTCGGGATCATCTACGGCATCTCCGCGTTCGGGCTCTCGGAGAACCTCGAGATCCCGCGCGAGCAGGCGCAGGAGTACATCGACCGGTACCTCGCGCGGTTCCCGCACGTCCAGGACTTCATCGAGCGGACGATCGAGCAGGCGGCGCGCGACGGCTACGTGACGACGCTGCTCGGCCGCCGCCGGCCGGTGCCGGAGATCCGCGCGTCGAACAGGCAGACGCGGGCGCTCGGGGAGCGGCTCGCCGTCAACTCGGTGATGCAGGGGACCGCCGCCGACGTGATCAAGGTCGCGATGATCAGGATCCACGAGCGCCTGCGGGCGGAGGGACGCGGCGCGCGGCTCGTCCTCCAGGTGCACGACGAGCTGCTGCTCGAGGTCCCGCAGACGGAGACGACGGGCGTTGCGGAGCTCGTGCGCGAGGAGATGTGCGGCGCCTACCCGCTCGACCCGGCGCTCGCCGTCGACGTCGGCTACGGCGACGACTGGAACGCGGCGAAGGGGTAGGCACCCGCTTCGCGTGCGGGTACGCTGCGCCCCGTCGGTTCTTCCAAAGGGGGACTTCTTGTTCAAGCGGATTGCTCTCGCGGCGGCTGTCGTCGCGACGGCGGCTGTCGCGGCAGTCGCGGGCGGCGTGTTCTCTGCGGACGCAGAGGCGCAGCAGCTCGCCACCGTCGACATCCAGCTGCTCGGCTTCAACGACTACCACGGCAACCTCGAGCCGCCGGCCGGGTCGAGCGGTCGGATCGGCTCCACCGACGCCGGCGGCGTCGAGTACTTCCACACGCACCTTCAGCAGCTGAAGGCGACGAACCCGAACACGGCCGTCGTCGGCGCCGGCGACATGATCGGCGCGTCGCCGCTCCTGTCGGGCCTCTTCCACGACGAGCCGTCGATCGAGTCGCTGAACCTGGCGGGCCTGCAGATCACGTCGGTCGGCAACCACGAGTTCGACGAGGGCACCGCTGAGCTTCTGCGCATGCAGAACGGCGGCTGCCACCCGAAGGACGGGTGCCAGGACCAGACGCCGTTCGGCGGCGCGAAGTTCGAGTTCCTGTCGGCGAACGTCTTCCTCGACCACAAGCACGACGCGAAGCTCACGGCGACGTCGAACAAGACGAAGACGGAGCAGCCCGGCAAGCCGGACGCGAACCCGAAGGCGAAGTCGTCGCCGCTCCTGCCCGCCTACACGATCAAGACCATCGGCGGCGTGAAGGTCGGCTTCATCGGGATGACGCTCGAGGGCACCCCCTCGATCGTGACGCCGACCGCGGTGGCCGGGGTCAAGTTCTATCCCGAGGCGTACATGGCGAACTACTGGGCGCAGAACCTGCGCAAGCAGGGCGTCCGGACGATCGTCGTGCTCCTGCACGAGGGCGGCTTCCAGACCGTCGGCTCGGACATCAACGGCTGCGCCGGGATGAGCGGCCCGATCGTCGGCATCACGAGCCAGATGAGCAACGACATCGACGTCGTGGTCAGCGGTCACACCCACAGCGCGTACATCTGCAACCTCGGGACGAAGCTCGTGACGAGCGCGGCGTCGTTCGGTCGCCTCATCACCGACATCGACCTGACCGTCGACACGGCCACGGGCGACGTCGTCTCGAAGCGGGCGCGGAACGTGATCGTGACGCGGACGGTGCCGAAGGCTCAGCAGCAGACGGACCTGATCGCGCACTACCAGCGCTTCGCGGCGCCGATCGCGAACCGCGTCATCGGCCGCATCACCGCCGACATCACGCGGACGGCGAACCGGGCCGGCGAGTCCGCGCTCGGCGACGTGATCGCCGACGCGCAGCTTGAGGCGACGAAGCCCGCGAACAAGGGCGGCGCGGTCGTCGCCTTCATGAACCCGGGCGGCATCCGCGCGGACTTCACGTTCAACCAGCAGAGCGGCGGCGAGCAGCCGGGCCAGGTCACGTTCGGCGAGGCCTTCACGGTGCAGCCGTTCGGAAACACGCTCGTCGTGAAGACGATGACCGGTGCCCAGATCAAGACGCTGCTCGAGCAGCAGTTCGACAACCCGTCGACCGGGCAGGACCGGATCCTGCAGGTGTCGGCCGGGTTCACCTACACGTACGACCGGTCGCTGCCGCGGGGCAGCCGGGTGGACGCGTCGTCGATCAAGATCAACGGCACGACGGTCAACCCGACCCAGCAGTACCGCGTGACGATGAACTCGTTCCTCGCCGACGGCGGTGACAACTTCACCGCGTTCCGCGAGGGCACGAACACGCTCGGCGGCGAGGTCGACACCGACGCGATCGTCGCGTACTTCGCGGCGAGGTCGCCGGTCGCACCGGGACCGCAGAACCGCATCAACCGCGTCGGCTAGCGCCGCCGCGGGATCGGCAGAGCACGAGACGAGAGGGCCGCCCGCGGCCCTCTCGTCTCGCGCGGACACGTCCTGTGCTTAAAGCACCGGACGTGTCCGGAGCGGTCAGGCGCCGAGGGTGCGCGCGACGTGCAGCGCGCAGCGGACCTGGAAGTCGAGGTCGGCGACGAGCACGCGCTCGTCCGGCCCGTGCTTCGTCTCGAGGTTCTGCGCGGCCGGCGCGTGCCGGAACGGGATGAAGCCGTACGTCGTCGTGCCGAACGTCTCGCGCAGGACGTGGCAGTCGCTGTAGCCGTAGCCGAGCGTGGGAACGAGCCGCGCCTCGGGGTCGTTCTCGGCGAGGAAGCCTTCGATCGCGTCCCGCAGCGGCGACTCCGCCGGCGAGCGCGACCCACCCAAGGGTTCGCTCGCCTCGAGCTCGTAGTCGCCGGGCCCGATCGCCTCGCGGAGATGCGCCTCGAGCTCCGCCTGGCCGACCTCCGGGGGCAGCGCGCACTGGAGCAGACACTCGGCGGTGTCGGTGACGACGTTGAACGGGCCGCTCGCCTCGACGCGAACCGGCACGACCGTCGTGCGCATCAGCGCCTCGACGAGCTGGCCGAGATACCCGTTCGCGGCGCGTGCGCGCTCGAGGCGCTGGGCGAGCCCACCGTCGCCGGGCGCCGCGGCTGCGAGGATCGCCTCCGCCTCCGGCCCCACGATCGGGTCGCCGACGAAGTGCGGCACGCGGCCGACGAGGTCGGCCAGCGGCCTGAGGGCGTCGCTCCCGAGACCCGGCAGCGACGCGTCGCCCGCGCGCCCGGTGACGCGCAGCGTCACCTTCGAACCCTGCTTCACACCGACGTCCAGGAGGTACATCGGCCCGCCGGGGACGTCGTAGCGCTCCCCTGCGCCCTCGCCGATCGCGAAGTCGGTGCGGATGTCCGGCCGCTCCTCGACGAGCCACGGCGTGCCGACCTCCGCCGTGCCCACCTCCTCGTCTGCGACCGCGACGAGCAGCACATCGCCCGGCGGCTTCGTGCCGCTGCTCGCGAGCTGCGCGAGCGCGACCGCGACCGAAGCGACCTGGCACTTCATGTCGACCGTCCCCCGTCCCCAGATCGCGCCGTCACGCTCGACGCCGGCGAACGGGGCGACCGACCACCCGCGCTGCTCGGCGGGCACGACGTCGAGGTGGCCGAGGAACATGAGCGTCGGTCCGTCGCCGCCGCGGAGGCGCGCGACGAGGTTCCCGCGCTCCGGATCCTTCGCCACGATCTCGGAAGGGACGCCCGCCGCGCCGAGGTAATCGGCGACGAGCGCGGCCGCCTGCGTCTCCCTTCCCGGCGGGTTCGACGTGTCGCAGGCGACGAGCCGCTTCAGCAGATCGGCCGCGCGACGGCCGTAGTCCTCAGTCATGCAGCCTGCGTCTCGCGCATCAGCCACGAGGCGAGGCCGAGCATTCCCTCGCGCGCCTCGACGTACCGTTGCCGGTCGGCGCCGTTGCCGGCGAGCAGCGTCCGCGCGTGCTCGAGCTGCGCGACGCACGCGAGGCGTCGTCCTGCAGCGGCGACGTCGTCGATCAGCGACGCGAGCAGCTCGCGCGTCGGCTGCGGCTCGCCGGTGTCGAGGTCGACGAGCCAGCCGCGGACGCCGTAGCGGTACGCGCGCCACGCGTTCTCGGTGATTCGGTGCGTGTCGTGCACCGGAAGCACGTCGCCCTCGTCGTGACGCTCCGCGAGCGTCAGCACGAGCGCCTGGAAGAGCGCCGCGATCGCAGCGGCGTCCTCGACGCGGGTCTGCGCGTCGGCAGCGCGCAGCTCGAGCGTCCCGTGGTCGAGGTGCGGCCGCAGGTCCCACCAGAAGTGGGTGTGATCGGGGAAGAGGCCGCCGCTCCGCCCCCAGTCGATGAACTCGACGAGCGCCTCCCACGAATCGAAGCGCGGCGGCACCCCCGCGCGCGGGAACGCCTCGTTCAGCTTCGGGCGGATCGAGCACAGGCCGCTGTCGAAGCCCTCGATGAACGGCGAGTTCGTGCCGAGCGCGGCGATGAGCGGCAGGTACGAGCGCAGGGCGTTGTAGACCGCGAGCGCGCGTTCCGCACCGGGGACCGCCACGTGGACGTGGAGCCCGCAGGCGAGGCTGCGCCGCGCCGCCCACGTGAACTCGTCTGCGATCGCGCGGTAGCGGTCGCCGTCTGCGATCGTCCCCCAGTCCGTCGAGAACGGGTGCGTCCCCGCGGCGGCGATGCCGATGCTCCCGTCGAGCAGCCCGACGATTTTCCGGCGTGCGTCCGAGAGCTCCGCGCATGCTTCCGCGGCGTTCTCGCACACGGGAGTGACAATCTCGATCTGCGCCGACCGCAGCTCGCGCGTGAAGCGCGCGTCGTCGCTGACGAGCGCGAGCACGCGGTCCACCTGCGGAGCGAGCTTCAACGTCGCCGGGTCGACGAGCATCAGCTCGTCCTCGACGCCGATCGTGAAGTCGGACGCGGTGTCGAAGCGGGCGCGCCACTCGTTCGCCGTCGCGAGCGGCGCCTCGTGCCAGACGGGCGCGGCGAGCGCGTACGGGTCAGACACCGTCCTCTCGGTGAGCGAGTTCTCGATCATGCCCCCTGTCCTCGTGCAGCTGAAACGAGCCAGGGCCCGTTCCGGATGCGCCCGCGATCGTGCGTGCAGGGGGTTCTACCCCCGCTCAGGGCGGCAAAACGCGCCGGTTCCAACCCGTGGGACCTGGCTATACTGCGCGTTCCGCATGGCCAACGACACCATGGAGATGCCCGACGCGCGCCTCGAAGAGGGCGTCTGGACGATCGGTCCCGAGGGGGAGCTGATCCCGGATTACGAGTCGACCTTCCCGACGATCAACGAGGGGGAGGTCGTCCACGGGACGGTCGTACGCGTCGACAAGGACGAGGTTCTCGTCGACATCGGCTACAAGTCCGAAGGTGTGATCCCGGTCGCGGAGCTGTCGATCCGGCGCTCCGTCAACCCGGCCGACGAGGTGTCGGTCGGCGAGGAGATCGACGCGCTCGTGATGACGAAGGAGGACGCCGAAGGGCGTCTGATCCTGTCGAAGAAGCGCGCCCGGTTCGAGCTCGCGTGGAAGAAGATCGAGGCGGCGAGCGAGAGCGGCGAGCCGGTGGAGGGGAGGGTGATCGAGGTCGTCAAGGGCGGCCTCATCCTCGACCTCGGCGTCCGCGGCTTCCTGCCCGCGTCCCTCGTCGACATCCGCCGCGTCCAGGACCTCGACGAGTTCATGGGCAAGGAGCTCCGCTCGAAGGTGATCGAGCTGAATCGCTCGCGCAACAACGTCGTGCTCTCCCGTCGCGCCGTCCTCGAGGACGAGCGCAAGGAGATGCGCCAGGCGATCCTCGACCGGCTCAACCCCGGCGACGTCGTCGAGGGGACGATCTCGAACATCGTCGACTTCGGCGCGTTCGTCGACCTCGACGGCATGGACGGCCTCATCCACATCTCGGAGCTCTCGTGGAGCCACGTCAACCACCCGTCCGAGGTGCTCGAGATCGGCCAGCAGGTCAAGGTGAAGGTGCTCGACATCGACCGCGAGCGGCAGCGGATCTCGCTCGGCCTGAAGCAGACGCAGTCGGACCCGTGGCAGCAGGTGATCGAGAGCTACCACGAGGGCGACGTCGTCGAGGGACGCGTGACGAAGGTCGTCACCTTCGGCGCCTTCGTCGAGATCCTCCCGGGTGTCGAGGGGCTCGTCCACATCTCGGAGCTCGCGCAACGCCACGTCGAGAACCCGCGGGAGGTCGTCTCGCAGGGCGACGCCGTCAACGTGCTCATCCTCGAGGTCGACGGCGAGCGCCGCCGGCTCTCCCTCTCGCTGAAGCGGGTCGAGGAGGGCGCCGAGCCGTTGCCGCGCGCGGACGGCGCCGAGTCGGTGCACGCGACGCCGAAGCTCGACCTCTCGGAGGACGTCTTCCCGGCCGACGCGGAGGCCGCGGGTGACGCCGCCGCCGACGAGGCCGCCGCGGGAGAGGCCGAGGCGGACGCCGAGGCGGAGGCCGTGGCCGAGGAGCCGTCGGCCGACGCCGAGGACTCGGCAGCGGCGGGCACCGCCGAGACCGATCCGGCACAGGCGCTCGAGGCCGACGACGCACCGGCCGAGACATCCGACGCGGCCGTCGAGGCCGAGGTCGCCGGCGAGAGCATCGCCGACTCGGACGCCGCCTCGGGCGACGAGCCCGAGTCTCCGCAGACCGCCTGACCCGGCGCGTGTCGCGCCCGATCTCGGTCGCCATCACGGGCGGCATCGGCGCGGGCAAGAGCGAGGCGCTCGCAGCGTTCGCGGAGTGCGGCGCCGCGACGGTGTCGAGCGACGAGATCGTCCACCACCTGCTGCGGCACGACCAGGAGGTGCGCGCGGCGCTCGTCGCGGAGCTCGGCGAGGGCATCCTCGGCGACGACGGTCACATCGACCGGGGCCGCGTCGCCGACATCGTCTTCCGCGACCGCTCGAAGCTCGACTTCCTCGAGGCGCTCCTCCACCCGCGGGTCGCCGCCGAGTACCTCCGCTGGCGCGAGCAGCTGGCGGAGCTGCCGAACCCGCCGCGCGTGTGCGTGACGGAGGTTCCCCTCCTCTACGAGTCCGGCGGCGAGAGCCGCTTCGACAAGGTCGTCGTGATCACGGCGCCGGCGAAGCTGCGCGAGCAGCGGCGGCGCGTGCGCCGCGACGACCGCGAGGAGCGGCTGCTCCCGGACAAGGAGAAGGTGAAGCGCGCCGACTACGCCTACGTCAACACCGGCACGCTCGAAGAGCTCGACGCGTGGGTCGCCGGGGTGATGACGGAGCTGACCGCGGCGTGACCCGGCTCCTCGCGCTCGTCGGCCTCGTCGTCGCCGCGGCGGCATTCGGCGCCTACGTCCTCGAGACGGAGCCGCGCTGGTACGAGCGCGTGCGCTACCCGCTGCGCTACGAGCACATCATCCGCGCCCACGCCGAGAACTACCGGCTCGAGCCGCAGCTCGTCGCGGCGGTGATCTACCAGGAGTCGAAGTTCGACCCCGATGCGGTGTCCGCCTCGGGTGCGGTCGGGCTGATGCAGCTGCTGCCGTCGACGGGCCAAGGCATCGCCGACCGCACCGGCGGCTCCGCCTGGACGCCCGACGACCTGAAGAACCCCGAGCTCAACATCCGCTACGGCTCGTGGTACCTCCGCCATCTGCTCGACAAGTACGAGGACGAGGCGCTCGCGCTCGCGGCGTACAACGCCGGGCAGACGAACGTCGACCGCTGGCGCGCCGA
>DATMJW010000213.1:0-7920 GCA_035553355.1 Gaiellaceae bacterium
CTCGGCGTCGTGCAGGTGCGTCGCAGGGCCGAGGACGAGCCCGAGGACGGCAGCGCCGCCGAGAGCGCCGGCGGCGAGGAGCGCGTCGCGCCGCCGCAGGAGCGAGAGCGTGAGGACGGCGAACCCCGCCAGGAGCACGGCGCCGCCGCCGACGTCGGCGCCGAACCTGCTCCCTGCGACGGTGACGACGGCGAGGGCGCCGACCGGGACGAGCCAGCGCCGCCCGGCGCGCCACGCTGCCGCGAGCGCGACCGGCACGAGCAGCGTCTCGAGCAGGTTCGAGACGCCGTAGAAGCGCGAGTTCTGCGTCGGGCCGAGCGGCGAGAGCGCGACCGCGGGTGGGTCGACCGCGAGCACGACCAGGTGGAGAGCGAGCGTGCCCGCGAGGAGAAGGGCCGTCGGCCGGACGAGGAGCCCGGCGGCGGCACCGGCGGCGAGGAGCGGGATCGTCAGCCACGGCTCCGAGATCCCGAGCACCCCGAGGACCAGGTTCGCGAGCGTCGCGCTCGCGAGCGCCGATACGGCGGCCGCCGGCCGCCGGAGCGCGAGCGCCGAGACGACGAGCACCACGAGCAGCGCCGCCGGGAGGCGCGCGGTGCCGTTGTCGCGAATACGCTCGTCGAGCCTGCGCAGGTACCCGGCCGGATCCTCGTGCGCCTCGGTGCGCACGCGGCCGCGGGCGACATCCGCGATCGAGACGAGGCCGGGGATGCGCGTCGAGTCGGACGCGAGCAGTCCGTCGCGGCCGACGACGGCGATCGGATAGCGGCGGTCGTTCGGCTGCTCGCCACCGGCAGGGATCCCGACGACCCAGTCGGAGCGCGGGCAGATGCCGAGCAGCCGCTCCCCCGCCGGGAGCTCGTCGCGCAGCGAGTTGACGACGCGCCCGCGGACGAGCGACTCGCGCGCGCGCCGCTCGCTCGTCGTCGGCCCCTGGTCCGGGACGACGAGGCCGATCGCGCCGCGCGGCGCCGCCTCGAGCGTCGCGTCGGGGGCCACCGAGACGCAGGCGGGGACGGAGAGTGCGAGGGCGAGGAGCGCGGAGGCGAGCACCGGCCGAAGCGTATGGTTAGCCGCCGTGAGCGCACGAGCCGAGGCTGTGCGGGCGGCTGCGCTCGCCTTCGTGACCGCACTCGCGATCGTCCTCCTGGCGCCGCCGGGCGGCGACACGGCAGCGCACCTCTACCGGACGCTCCTCGTCCGCGAGGGAGTCGCAGTGTGGGACAACCTCTGGTTCGCCGGGCACTACGCCCTCGCGTCGTACAGCCTCCTCTACTACCTGCCCGCCGCCCTCGTCGGGAACGTCGCGGTCGTCGTGGCGGCCGTCGTCGCGTCGGCCGCGCTCTTCGCGGCGATCGTCGTCGACGAGTGGGGGCCCGACGTGCGCTGGGCGGCGCGCGCGTTCGCGATCCTCGCGGCGGGGCCGCTCTTCACCGGCACCTACAGCTACGCCGCCGGGATCGCGGCGGCGCTCGCGACGCTGCGGTTGCTCCAGCTCGGACGGCCGGTGCTCGGCGTCGTCGCGGCTGCGGTCACCGTCGCGCTGAGCCCGCTCGCGTTCGCCTTCCTCGTGCTGACGCTCGCTGCGGTCGCGGTGGCGCGGCCGACGCTCGACCGCCGTACGGCCCTCGTCGGCGCCGGCCTCGGGGCGATCGCCGTCGCCGAGCTCGCGCTGCTCGCGCTCTTCCCGTCGGAGGGCGAGTACCTGTTCAGCCCGCTCTCGCTCGGCGCCGCGCTCACCGTGAGCGCCCTCGGGGCGCTGCTCGCGTGGCGCGCGGACCGCGGCACGGTCCTCGTCGCCTTCTTCGGCCTCTGGGCCGCCGTCTGCCTCGTCGGCTTCACGATCCCGTCGCCGTTCGGGGACACGCTGACGCGCCTGCGCAGCGTCGTCTTCGCGCTCGTCCTGCTCGCGGCGCTGCTCGCCCGATTCCGGCCGCGACTGCTCGCCGCGACCGCCCTCGCCGTCGCGCTCGGCTACAACCTGGCCCCGGACATCTCGGCGCTGCCGAAGCGCGCCGGCGACGTCCGCACCTCGCAGGAGTCGTTCTGGCGGCCCGCGCTCGACTTCCTGCACGAGCACGCCGACGACGAGCATCGCGTCGAGGTCGTGCCGACGTTCGGCCACTGGGAGGCGTGGTGGGTGCCGCGCGAGCGGTTCGCGCTCGCGCGCGGCTGGTACCGGCAGCTCGACATCGCCGAGAACCCGGAGCTCTACCGGCAGCTCACGCCCGTCTCGTACCGGCGCTGGCTCGACCGGATGGCCGTCCGCTGGATCCTCGTGCCGAACGCGCGCCTGGGGCCGCTCGGCGCGAGCGACGAGGCGGAGCTGCTGCGCTCGGGGCTGCTGGGATTCCCGGTCCGGTTGGAGACGCGCGACTGGACGATCTACGAGGTCCCGCGCGCGCGACGGATCCTCGGTGGCGGCACGGTCGACGCCTTCGACCACGACCGCATCGCCGGCCGCGTGCCCGCCGCCGGCAGCTACCGGCTCGCGGTGCGGTACACGCCCCGATGGGCCGTTTCGTCCGGTGCCGTCTGCGTCGAGGAGGCGCCCGACGGGACGACGACGCTGCGGGCGCGGCGCGGTGGCGGGTTCGAGCTCGAGGTGCGGCTCGTCGGCGCGAACGCCGAGTGCGGCTAGCCGCCACCACCGTCCGCCGAGGTTGCCTCGGCGCGTGCGATGAGCCGGCCGAATGCCTCGAGGGCCTCGAGATTGGGCACCTCGCTCTCGTCCATCCCCGCGAGGAGCTGCGCCTCCGCGCCGAGGAACGCGTTCCCGACGAGCGTCGCCACCGCACGCGGCGGCAGCGGCAGCTCGACGTCCTGCTCGGCGGCCCACGCCGTCACGACGCCTTCGAGCAGGTCGAACCAGCCGAGGAGCGACTCGCGCCACCGCTCCGCGAGCTCCGGCTCGGCGAGCCCGGCCGCCCACAGCTCCCAGAGGACGCGGACGTAGCCGGAGCCGAAGTCCTCACGCAGATACGCGCACGCGCGCTGCCACTTGATCGCGAGCGGCTCGTCGGCGGCGTAGAGCGCGTGCTGCCGCTCGAGCAGGCGGCGGTTCTCGTGCTCGAGCAGCGCCACGAGGAGCTGCCGCTTCCCGCCGAAGTGGTAGTGGACGAGCGAGAGCTGGACGCCCGCCGCGTCGGCGACGGATCTCGTCGTCGTCGCGGCGTAGCCGTGCGCGCCGATCACGTCGCGGGCGGCGGCGAGGATGACGTCACGGGTCGCCCGGCCGCGCTCCCGCCGGAGGTCGACCTTGTCGGCAGTTGACATCGCGGCGACCGTACCACATGATTGTTCGGTCGCACGACCAACGAAGGGGGAACGATGACGAGTGAGGGAACGGCAGTTGCGGCGGAGCGCGGTACGACGGATCGGGAGCTCGTCGTCGCCACCGCGCTCGACTACTTCGAGGGCCACTTCGAGGGCGACGTCGAGCGGATGGACCGCGCGCTCCACGCGAACCTCGTCAAGCGCGCGCCGCGGGACGAGTCGGCAGCGGAGCTCGGGATCACGACGAAGGAGCGGATGCTCGAGCTGACGCGGGCGCACGTGGGTGCGAACGAGCCCGGCCACCGCAGGCTCGACGTCGAGGTGCTCGAGATCTACAAGAACATCGCCGCCGTGATCGTCCGCTCCGCGCCGTACCGCGAGTACCTCCACCTCGTGAAGACGAGCGACGGCTGGAAGATCGCGAACGCCCTCTTCTGCGAGACATGACCGACGTCGCGAGCAGCACGGTGGCGCCGCGGCCGGAGCAGACGCGCGCTCTGTATCCGGACGAGACGGGGTACGTCGAGCGCGACGGCGTCCGGATCTACTGGGAGGTCTACGGGAGCGGCGAGACGACCGTCCTCCTGATGCCGACGTGGTCGATCATCCACTCGCGGCACTGGAAGATGCAGATCCCGTACCTCGCACGCCACTGCCGCGTCGTCACGTTCGACGGACGCGGGAACGGCCGCTCCGACAGGCCTGCGGCGGGATACGAGGAGCAGGAGTTCGCGGCCGACGCGCTCGCGGTGATGGACGCGACGGGGACGCAGCGTGCCGCGGTCGTCTCGCTGTCGCTCGGCGCTCAGCGGTCGCTCCTGCTCGCGGCGGAGCATCCGGAGCGCGTCGAGAGCGCCGTGTTCATCTGCCCGTCGGTGCCGCTCGGCGAGCCGATCCCCGGCCGGGCCGTCTACTCCTTCGAGGACGAACTCGACAGCGACGAGGGCTGGGCGAAGTACAACCGCCACTACTGGCTGCGCGACTACCGCGGGTTCCTCGAGTTCTTCTTCGCGCAGATGTTCACGGAGCCGCACTCGACGAAGCCGATCGAGGACTGCATCGGGTGGGGCCTCGAGACGACGCCCGAGACCCTGGTCGCGACCTCGATGCGCGCGCCGATCCCGGCGGACGAGTTCGTCGAGCTCTGCGGGCGCGTCACGTGCCCCGTGCTCGTGATCCAGGGCGCAGAGGACGCGGTCACAGGCCCCGGCCGCGGCATCGCGCTCGCCGAGGCGACGGGCGGCGACCTCGTCCTGCTCGAGGGCGCCGGCCACGGCCCGCACGTCCGCGACCCGGTGAAGGTGAACCTGCTGCTGCGCGACTTCGTCGTGCCGCCGCAGCGGCCAGCGCGCTGGGCGCGAGGCCGCTCGAGGCGGAAGCGCGCGCTCTTCGTCTCGTCGCCGATCGGGCTCGGGCACGCGCAGCGCGACGCCGCGATCGCGGAGGAGCTCCGCCTCCTCCACCCCGATCTCGAGATCGACTGGCTCGCGCAGCATCCCGTGACGGCGGTGCTCGAGGCACGCGGCGAGCGGATCCACCCGGCGAGCGCCTACCTCGCCAACGAGTCGCGGCACATCGAGAGCGAGTCGGCGGAGCACGACCTCCACTGCTTCCACGCGATCCGGCGGATGGACGAGATCCTGCTCGCGAACTTCATGGTCTTCCACGACCTCGTCCGCGACGAGGAGTACGACCTCTGGATCGGCGACGAGGCGTGGGAGCTCGACTACTACCTGCACGAGAACCCGGAGCAGAAACGCGCCGCGTACGTGTGGCTGACCGACTTCGTCGGCTGGCTGCCGATGGAGGACGGCGGGCAGCACGAGTCGTTCCTGACCGCCGACTACAACGCCGAGATGATCGAGCACATCGCGCGGTTCCCGCGCGTCCGCGACCAGGCCGTCTTCGTCGGGAACCCGGACGACATCGTGCCGGAGCGGTTCGGCCCCGGCCTGCCCGGGATCCGGGAGTGGACGGAGCAGCACTACGGATTCGCCGGGTACGTGACTGGGTTCGACCCGCGGACGCTCGGCGACCGCGGCGCGCTCGGGTACCGCGACGACGAGAAGGTCTGCATCGTGACCGTCGGTGGCTCGGGCGTGGGCGCGCACCTGCTGCGGCGCGTGATCGCCGCGTTCCCGGAGGCGAAGGAGCGTGTTCCCGACCTGCGGATGATCGTCGTCGCGGGGCCCCGGATCGACCCCGCGTCGCTGCCGCAGCACGACGGGCTCGAGGTGCGGGCCTACGTCCACGACCTCTACCGCCACCTCGCCGTGTGCGACCTCGCGGTCGTGCAGGGCGGCCTGACGACGTCGATGGAGCTGACGGCGAACCGGCGGCCGTTCCTCTACTTCCCGCTCCGCCACCACTTCGAGCAGAACTTCCACGTCCGCCACCGGCTGGAGCGGTACGGCGCGGGTCGCTGCATGGACTTCGAGACGGACGGCCCGCACGAGATCGCCGTCGCGATCGCGGAGGAGATCGGCCGCGACGTCGACTACCGGCCGGTCGAGACGGACGGAGCCGCGAGGGCGGCACGGCTGATCGCCGACCTGCTCTAGGCGCACGGAGCCTGCCCCTCGTAGGGTTCGCCGCATGGAAGGCGCCGTCGGGCTCGCTCCTCCGCTCGCGGCGCCGGTCCCGTGGTGGCTCGAGGAGGCGCGCGCGGCGCGGGGAGACGAGCCGGCGCCGCCGCTCGCGGGGAAGCTCGAGGTCGACGTCGCGATCGTCGGCGGCGGCTTCACGGGGCTCTGGACGGCGCTCGCGGTCAAGGAGCGACGGCCGGCGGCCACGGTCGCAGTCCTCGAGGGGCTCGAGGTCGGGCTCGGGCCGAGCGGCCGGAACGGCGGCTTCCTGCACGGCTGGTGGTCGTCGCTGCCTGCGCTGCGCGTTGTCCTCGGCGACGCGGGCGCGCTCGCGGTCGCGCGCGCCTCGTCGGCGATCGTTCCCGCCGTGCGCGAGTTCTGCTCGAGCCGCGGCGAGGACGTGTGGCTGCGGGAGGGCGGGCTGCTGAAGGTCGCCGCCTCCGCGGCTGAGGCGGCCGCCGTGGACGCGTCGGTCGCCGCCGCACGCGAGCTCGGCGTGCCGGACGAGGCGGTCCCGCTCGGTGAGGACGAGGTACGCGCTCGGTGCGACTCGCCGCGGTTCCGGCGCGGCGTCCTCTTTCGCGACGGCGCGACGGTGCAGCCGGCTCGGCTCGCGCTCGCGCTCGAGCGCGCCGCGATCGACGCCGGCGTGATCGTCCACGAGCGGACGCCCGTGACGCGGCTCGAGCCGCACCGGCTGTCGACGCCGACCGGCGAGGTGCGCGCGCGGGCGATCGTGCTCGCACTGAACGCGTGGACGACGCCGCTTCCGCCGGCGGCGCCGCGGCAGACGAACTTCGGCAGCGCCGTCGTGCTCACCGAGCCCGTGCCGGAGCTCCTCGCCGAGATCGGCTGGACGGGCGGCGAGGCGATCGTGGACGGCCGGATGTTCCTGCACTACTTCCGCACGACGGCGGACGGCCGCGTCCTGATGGGAAGCGGATCGGGGAGCCTCGCCTACGGCGGCCGCGTCGACCGCCGGCTGCTCGACGACCGGGGCGCGCAGGCCCGTGCGGCCGAGGGGCTGCGGACGCTGCTCCCCCGGCTCGCCGACGTCGCGATCGAGCGGTCGTGGAGCGGCCCGATCGACGTGAGCGCGGACCGGCTGCCGTTCTTCGGCAGCGTCCCGGGCAGCGGGATCCACTACGGCGCCGGCTACTCGGGGAACGGCGTCGGGCCGAGCTGGATCGGCGGACGCATCCTCTCCGCGCTCGCGCTCGGCGAGGAGGACGAGTGGACCGCGCTGCCGCTCGTGGGGCGGCGGCCGCGCCGCCTCCCGCCGGAGCCGCTCCGGTACGTCGGCGGAGCGGCCATCCGCGCCGCGAGCCTCTCGGTCGAGCGCGCGCACGCGGCCGGCCGCCGCCCGAGTCCTGCGGCGCGCGCGATCGCGGCGGTCCCGCGTCTCCTGCGCCTCCCGCTCGGGACGCGCTGAGCGACGCTAGGTCGTGTCGGCGGCCGCGTGCCCCGGGCGCGGCTCGTCGAGCCCCGTCTCCGCAGGCCCCGGCGGCACCGGAGCGAGCGGCCGCAGGTAGAGCCGGTCGTACAGGAGCGCCGCGGCGCTCGCGCCGAGGAGCGGCCCAACCACGTAGACCCAAGCGTCGTCCCACCTGCTCTCGACGAGTGCCGGGCCGAGCCAGCGCGCCGGGTTCATCGCAGCGCCCGTGAGTGGCCCACCGGCGAGGATGTCGAGCGTGATCGTGAACCCGATCGCGAGTCCCGCGATCGACTTGAACGCCCCGCGGGGATCGGCGGCCGTCGCGAAGATCACCCAGACGAGGAAGAAGGTCAGGATCGCCTCCGCGAGGACGGCCGAGCCCGCGCCGATCGCGTCGTTCACCGTCGGGACGCCCGACTCGAGCTGCGCCTCCTCGGGAAAGACGGCGCGCAGCGCGAGCGCCGCGAGGATCGCCGCGGCGACCTGGGCGGCGAGGTAGACGCCGGCGAGCGTCACCGCCATCCGGCGCGTGATCAGGAACGCGACCGTCACGACCGGGTTGAAGTGGCCGCCCGAGATGTGGCCGACCGCAGACGCCATCACCGCGATCACGAGGCCGTGGGC
>DATMJW010000214.1:0-9142 GCA_035553355.1 Gaiellaceae bacterium
CGAAGCGCCAGGTACGAGATGCTCGGCAGCCCGGGCTCGAACCCGTGGACGACGTCGTAGCCGCCCTGCTCGAGCGCGAGCCGGAGGTTCGCGCGGACGCCGACGGGGACTCCGAGCGCGGAGCGCCGCGAGACGGGCATCGCCGGCCCGACGGCGATCACCTCGGCGTCGTCCCCGAGCGCGAGCGCACGTCGGCCGGCGCGCAGGTCGCCGGCGCGGCTCGACGGCGCGAGCACGGTGACGGAGTGGCCGAGGGAGCGCAAGCCCGCCGCCACACCCTCGACGTGCTCGTTCACCTCGTGCGGCTGCGACCACGCGAACGGCGTGACGAGGCAGATGCGCATTCGTTCGAGTCTAGCCCCGCACCTGCGCAGCTAAGGTTGCGCCGTGAGCGAGCGCGCCGACGAGCACGTCACGATCAAGGTGCGCGAGAACGGCCCGTACGTCGTGACCGGGCCGTTCACGCTCGTCGACGCCGACGGGAACGAGTTCGAGCTCCCGGCGGGGAAGGCCGTCGCGCTCTGCCGGTGCGGTGGGTCGATGAACAAGCCGTTCTGCGACGCGACGCACTCGAAGACGGGATTCCAGGCGGCGACGCGGGCAGTGCGCCAGGCGGCCGAGTCGTCGGACGACCTGCCGCAGGCCTAGAGCTCCAGCACCATCTCGTGCTGGCGCATCGCCGGCTCCCCTGCCGCGCGCGCGACGGCGGCCCTCGCGGGATCGTCGTCCGGGAGGTTGAGCAGGACCACGTCGGCGGCGAGTCCGCGCGCGGCGGCGACCAGACGGTCGTACCCCGCCTCGGAGGTCGCAGCGAGCTGGACGAGCGACGCCGCGTCGCCCGCGACGCGAACCACGGCGGCTCCGCCTTCGACGACGAGTCCGCCTGGCGGAGGCTCGAGCGCGCGGAGGCGCTCGACGGTCGCGTCCGTCCGCTGCCACGGCTCGCGGGAGGCGCGGTGAGCGCGCACGAAGGCGAGCGCGTCCTCGAGTGCGGCAAGCGGCGTCTCCGCCGGCGCGCCAGGGAGCCGCCAGACGTCGAGCAGCCGCACGTGCTCGAACCCGAGACGCTCGTACAGCGTTCGCGCCCGAGTGTTCTCGACGATCACCTCGAGCCACAACCGCCGCACGCCCGCGCTCCGCGCCTCCTCGATCAGCTCCTGCATCAACGCCCTGCCGAGCCCGGTGCCGCGGTGCGGCTTGACGACGCCGACGCCGGCGACCCAGCCGTCCTTGCCGTCGAGCGCGAGGTTCGCGAGCCCGACGCCTTCGCCGCCGACCGTCGCGACGAGCGAGCGGTCGAGGTCGGTGCCGAAGGCGCGCTCGAAGAACGCGAGCCGCTCCTCGTCGACCGCGAACGGGACGACGTACTCCTCGTAGGACGCCGTGAACAGCCGCGCGCGAGCCGCGAGGTCGAGCGTCTTCGCGGGGACGAATGCGACGCTCATCGCGCCGCGCGGACGACGAGCTCCTCTCCGTCGGCGAGCTCGACCTCGACCCGGCCGGGCCCGCGGCCGACGACGCGGTCGGCCTCCTGCGACCGGATCCGCTCGGCGACCGGGACGAGGAAGAACGTGACGACGGTGAGGATGCCGAGCGTCCCGAAGATCTTCGGCCACGTCCCGCCGTGCGGATCGGCCTGGATCGCCCAGACGTACACCGCCGCCGTCACCGTCGTGAGCGCCGCGCTGCCCCAGAAGAGCGCCTCGAGCCTGCGGTGGAGGAGCCGTGCGCTCGCGACGAGGATTCCCGCGACGCAGACGACGATCGCGGTGAACGCGAGATCCTCACTGCGGAATCCGGCCCAGACCTCCCACGCGAGGACGGCGAAGGCGAGCGGCCCGACGGCCGCCACGGCTGCGCCCACGGCCGGGAGGTCGCGCCGCTCCACGAGCGCGAGCCCCGACAGCGCCACCGAGCCGGTCAGGAACGCGGCGCCGAGCGTGCCGAGGATCTTGCCGTCGGTGTCGGTGAACGCGCCGCGGAGGAGCGCGGTGATGGAGACCAGGGCGGCGGCGCCGAGCAGCACCGCCGCCCCGATCCAGAAGAGCCGGCGAAAGCCGACGCGGCGCATCAGGCGGTCGCGGCGACCTTCTGCTTCTTGCGCGCGTTCTGCGCGATGAAGCGCTCGGTCAGCTCGTACGCCTCGTCGTCGACGATCTGCTTCGGCGGCGACTTCATCAGGTAGCTCGATGGGCCCTCGAGCGCGCCGGCGACGCCGTTGTTGAGCGCGAGCTTCGCCATCCGGACGGCGTCGATGACGATGCCGGCCGAGTTCGGCGAGTCCCAGACCTCGAGCTTGAGCTCGACGTTCAGCGGCACGTCGCCGAAGGACGAGCCCTCCATGCGGATGTACGCCCACTTGCGGTCGGTCAGCCACGGCACGTAGTCCGACGGGCCGACGTGCACGTTCTTCTCGCCCATGTCGTAGTCGAGCATCGAGGTGACGGCGTTCGTCTTCGAGATCTTCTTCGACTCGAGCCGGTCGCGCTCGAGCATGTTCAGGAAGTCGGAGTTGCCGCCGACGTTGAGCTGCATCGTCTTGTCGAGCTTCACGCCGCGCTCGCGGAAGAGGCTCGTGAGGACGCGGTGCGTGATGGTCGCGCCGACCTGCGACTTGATGTCGTCGCCGATGATCGGCAGGCCCTTCTCCTCGAAGCGACGCTGCCAGTAGTTCTCCCGCGCGATGAAGACGGGCATGCAGTTGACGAGCGCGACGCCCGCCTCGAGGCACTGCTCCGCGTACCACTTCGCGGCCATCTCGGACCCGACCGGGAGGTACGACACGACGACGTCCGTCTTCGTCTCCTTGAGGATCCCGACGATGTCGTCGGTCTCGCCCGGCGCCTTCTCGACCACCTCCGAGAGGTACTTGCCGATCCCATCGTGCGTCATCCCGCGCGCGACGGTGACGCCGGTCTTCGGCACGTCGGCGAACTTGATCGTGTCGTTCGGGTGCGCCCACATCGCCTCGGCGAGGTCGAGGCCGACCTTGCCCTGGACGACGTCGAACGCCGCCGTGAACTCGATGTCGCGGATGTGATACCCGCCGAGGTTGACGTGCATGAGCCCGGGGACGAACTGGTCGTCGGGGGCGTCCTTGTAGTAGTGCACGCCCTGCACGAGCGAGTTCGCGCAGTTGCCGACGCCGACGATGGCGACGCGGACCTTGTCCTGCGAGCGCCCGCGGCCGTTCGTCGACCCGTTGCTGGAGCCGTTGGTGGAGGCCATGGTGTCCTTTCGATTGCTTGCGAAGGGGATCGCGAGCGCCTCGGAGAGCGTGAGCAGCACGAGGTCGTTCACGTTCAGCCGGCGGCGGCGCGCCGTCTGCTTGAGCTCCTGGCGAAGCTCGGGAGGCATGCGCAGCACGACGGCGCCGGCCGCGCCGGGGATCGCCTTGCGGCGCCTGCCGCTCGGCGTGAACGAGACGCCGAAGCGCTCCGCGAGGAGCGCGACGGCGACGTCGTTCAGGTTCGACTCGCGGCGCGCGACCTCGCGGACGAGGGCGCGCTTGACCGAGCCGGGCATCCGCACGAGGATGCTCGTGCGTTCGCCGTTCCTGCCGGAGGAAGTGCTAGCAGCCAAACTGCTAGCAAGCGTAGCACGCTCCTCCGGCGATTACACCGGTGCTAGCAATACCGCGCGCGCTACCGGATCAGGCGTCCCGTCGGCGAGACGACGAGCCACGTGCCGCCGTGGGTGACGATGTTCTGGCACCTCACCTCACCCGGGCCCTCGTGCGCGTAGAAGTAGAGGGGCCAGCCGTTGTACGTGACCTGGCGGCGGCCGTCGCGCCGCTTCGTCGTCCCGATGAGCGACTGCTTGACGCCCTTGCCGGCACGGAGGACGCCGGGCGAGAAGTACACCGGCCACGCGCGCGCGCAGTCGCCGTAGCACCGGCTGGGCTGGCCGCGGCGGTCGCGCGTGAACCCGTAGAGCACCTGACCGCGTGAGTCGAAGAGCGCAGGGCCGTAGGCGGTCTTCCGGACCGTGAGCGTCGCGCGCTGAGCTTCGGCTGCGGTGGGTGCCGCCTCCGGGGCGGCGCCGACGCCGGCCGCCGCTGCGCCGACGGCGGCAGCGACGAGTACTACGAAGACGAGTGCGAGCTTCATGCTGCCTCCCTGCGTCGAAATTCTCGGCACGAAAGACTTCGGCCGGTGCAGGTCAGCGTAGGGGCGCCGCATTGCGGTGCCGTTACGGACGCATTGTGCGCGGAGTCACACGGCGCGCGAGTGCAGCTCGCGGCGGACGTGCAGGATGCGCTGCACCACCGTCACCCACGCGGTCGCGGCGAGCACGCCGATCGCCCACGGCAGGACGCCCCACGGCGCGAGCGCGAGGCCCACGGCGATCACGACCACCCGTTCCGCCCGCGAGCCGATCCCGACGTCGCCCTTGATCCCGAGCCCCTCGGCCTTGGCGCGGGCGTACGGCACGAGGAACGAGCCGCCGATCGCGGCGACGGCGAGCGCGAGCGCGAGCTCGTTCCGGTCGCGCATGAAGACGAGCGCGATGGCGCCGAGCATCAGCCCCTCGCCCACCCGGTCGAGGGTCGAGTCGAGGAAGCCGCCGAACGCCGACTGCTTCCCGCCCGCGCGCGCGAGGGCGCCGTCGAGGATGTCGAGGATCGAGCCGACGACGAACGCAAGGCCGCCGAGCCAGAAGAAGGTCATCTCGTCGCGGTACTCGAAGTAGACGAGCACGGCGCCCGCGGCGCAGAGCGCGACTCCGGCCGCTGTCAGCATGTTCGGCGTCACGCGTGTGCGTGCGAGACCCGTCATCGAGCGCGAGGCGAGGCCGCGCGCGCCCGTCGTGTACGCCTCCTTGAAGCTCATCCGCGCCCGAGCCGCCGCCGCAACGGCTTCCGGTAGACGACTGCTCCGGCCACCGCCGCCACGAGGATCCCCGCAGCGATGTCGAGCCAGAAGTGGTTGCCGGTCGCCATCACGCTGAACCACACCCACGGCGCCCACGCGAGCCACAGCGCCTTCGCGAAGCGGTTCCGCACCACGCCTGCCATCACGAGCCCGACGATCAGCGCGTCGCAGCTGTGCAGGCTCGGCATCGCCGCGTACGGATTCGACGCGAAGGCGACGAGGCTCGTCTGGTGCGTCACCGCGGCGTGGTCGGCGAGCGTGTCGTTGAAGCCGGCCCCCGGAAACATCCGCGGCGGCGCCGTCGGCAGCGTCACGTAGCCGACGAGCCCGATCAGGTTCGCGAGGATCAGCGTGTTGCGGAACGCGAAGAAGCGGCCGTGCGCGCGGAAGTACACCCAGAGGAGCGCGAGCCCGATCACCGCGAACTGCGAGAGCCAGTACGTGTACGACGTCGCCTGGATCAGCAACGTCGAGCGCTCGACGAAGCGCTGCAGCGGCAGCTCGATCATCGAGCCGAGGCTGCGCTGGAAGTCGATGATCCACTGCCCGTTCCGGAACGCGGCCGCCTCGCTGCGGTCGGCTGCGCCGCGCGCGATCTGGTACGCGACGTAGAAGCCGATCCAGATCGCGAACTGGAGCGCGAGGTGCGCCCAGCCGCGGGGGAGACGGCGGTCGGCGGCTTCCGTGTACGCCGTCATCTGAGGGCCGATTCTAACCGGGCGCCCTTACGCTTCCCGACGGCGTCTGGTAGAGAAAGGGCATGGCCGCCGACGACGCACTGCTCGACCTGCTCGATCGCGACCCTGCGCTCGTCGACGACGTCGTGCACGAGACCCTCCGGCTCACCGGCCGCGAGGGTGTCTACAGCGACGAGGAGCTGGCGCAGCTCCTGCACGCGTTCCGGATGACGCTGCGCGAGGCGCTGACGGGCGCGGGCTCCGAGGCGCGCGACCTGATGATCCAGACGGCCATCCCGGCCGTCGTCGCGAAGAGCGAGACGCCCGCGACGCTGGCTCGGTCGAACACGGTCTTCGGCATCCTCCTCGCGACACGAGTCGCGCGGGTGCTTCCCGAGGAGGCGGGGGACGGCGCCGCGCGGTGGATCGCCGAGTTCATGGCCGCGTGGCAGTACGACACGGTCGAGGCAGCCGACCGCGCGCGGGAGAACGGATGAGCGCCGCGCCGCAGCGGACGTTCTTCGACGACGTCGTCGAGGCGAGCGGGCTCGCGCCGCTCGTCGCGCCGTTCACGATCACGCGGCTCCTGATCCGCGCCGGCGTGACGCCGACGGCGGTCGATCCCCTCGGCCTGAGGCAGGCGCTCCCCGAGCTCGAGCGCGGGCTCGCCGTGTACCTCACGCCGGAGCAGCTCGACGCCGCAGTCGGGCGGCTGCGCGGCCTCGCGGCGCTGTAGCCGCGGCGTCAGCCGCCGATGTAGCTCATCTCGACCTTCGGCAGCCGCGCCGTCGCCTCCGTGCGTGCTTCGGAGTACCGGTCGCTGCGCCGACGCCAGATCCCGGACAGCGCCTCGCGGAGCTCGTCGTCGGTTGCGCCGCCGCGGAGGAGCGCACGCAGGTCGTGCCCGCGGACGGCGAAGAGGCAGGTGAAGAGGCGGCCCTCCGCCGAGATCCGCGCGCGGGTGCAGTCGCCGCAGAAGGGCTGCGTCACGGACGCGATCACGCCGATCTCGCCGCTGCCGTCGCGGTAGCGCCACCGCCGCGCGACCTCACCGCGGTACTGCGCGTCGACCGCCTCGAGCGGGAAGGCGGCCCCGATCGTCTCGACGATCTCGGCCGCCGGCACGACGTCGTCGAGGCGCCAGCCGTTCGTCGCGCCCACGTCCATGTACTCGATGAAGCGGAGCGTGTGCCCGCGCTCGCGGAAGACGCGTGCCATCTCGACGACGCCGCCGTCGTTCACGCCGCGTTTGACGACGGCGTTCACCTTCACAGGCAGGCCCGCGGCGGCAGCGGCGTCGATCCCCTCGAGCACGCGCGCGACGGGGAAGTCGACGTCGTTCATCGCGCGGAAGACGTCGTCGTCGAGGGAGTCGAGGCTGACGGTGACGCGGGCGAGACCCGCGGCAGCGAGCGCGCGCGCCTTCTTCGTGAGGAGGGAGGCGTTCGTCGTCAGCGTCACCTCCACGTCCAGCGCGGCCAGCATCTCCACGAGCCGCTCCACCTCCCGGCGCAGCAGCGGCTCGCCCCCCGTCAGCCGCAGCTTCTGCACGCCGAGGCCGACGGCGACGCGCGCCACGCGCTCGATCTCCTCGAACGTCAGCAGCTCCTTCCGGTCGAGGAAGCGGTACTCGGAGCCGAACACGGTCTTCGGCATGCAGTACACGCACCGGAAGTTGCAGCGGTCGGTGATCGAGATGCGCAGGTCGCGCAGCGGGCGGTCGAGCGTGTCGAGCGGTTGCATACCGTCGAGCGTACCGCGGGTGGAGCCGGATCCCGCTCCGCGGCGCCGGCCGGCCCCTTCCCTTCGCGAGAGGGTTCGTCGCGCGCATCGACGGGAATCGCGGAGACAACCGATCGAGGAGGGTGACGTGGACGATCGCATCGAAGGCACGCTGAAGCAGGGTGAGGGCAAGCTCACCGGCGACGAAGAGCGCGAGTCGGAGGGCAAGGCGCAGGAGGCCTGGGGCGAGGCGAAGGACACGGCCTCGGACGCGTGGGACGGCGCCAAGGACGCGGCCGACGACGCCACGGACGCCGTCGACAAGCGGCTGTAGCCCGTAGCTGCGTGACGCGGTGGCGTTGCCCGCCGGGGCTACGCCACCGCCGGCACGACGTCGCGGCCGATCAGCCGCACCATGTCGACGTCGTCGTGCGCGAGATGCTGGAGGAAGACGCGCTGCACGCCCGCCTGCGCGAGCGTCCGTAGCCGCTCGACCACCTCCTCGGTCGTGCCGAGGATCCACGTCCCGCTCCGTTCGCGCACGAACTCGGCGGGATCGCCGGGGCGGCGCACCCGCTCGAGGACGCGCGCCACTCGCTCGTGGAGCTCCGCGCGGTCGGCGCCGACGACGCAGCCGGTCATCAACGAGAACGTGAGCGGCTCGCGCCCGGCTGCTTCGGAGGCGCGAACGACGCGCTCCCGCCGCTCGCGCAGCTCCTCGAGCGTCGCACCGACGGTGTTGTACTCCGCCGCGAAACGGGCGGCGAGCCGCACCGTCCGCGGCTTCGCCGCGCCGCCGACGATCACCGGCGGGTGCGGGCGCTGCACCGGCCGCGGGTGCGCGCGCAGCGCGTCGGTGCGGTAGTGCCGTCCGTCGAACGTGACCTCGTCCTCCGTCCACTGGCGAACGATCAGCTCGAGCTGCTCCTCGAGGCGCTCGAGGCGCTCGCCGAGGTCGGGGAACGGGAACCCGTAGGCGGCGTGCTCGCGCTCGTTCCAGCCGGCGCCGATGCCGAGCTCGACGCGCCCGCCGGAGACGTGGTCCGCGGTCGTGACCGCCTTCGCGAGCAGCGCGGGGTGGCGGAAGGTGACGGGCGAGACGAGGGAGCCGAGGCGGATCCGCCTCGTCACGGCCGCGAGCGCCGCGAGCGTCGTCCACGCGTCGAGCGCGCCGCGCGTCTCGTCGCCCATCAGCCCCGCGTAGTGGTCGGAGCGGAAGAGGCCCTCGAGCCCCGACTCCTCCGCCGCCTGCGCGAGCGCGACCCACTCGTCCCAGGTGACGCCCTCCTGGCCCTCGATCATCAGGCAGACCCGCATCGGCGCGATTATCGCGCTGTAGCCTCGATCGGTGCTCCCTCTGCTCGCGCTCGTCGCCGTGACGGCCGTGTGGGGCGTGACCTTCGTCCAGGTGAAGGACGCGGTCGCGCTCTACCCGCTCTTCGCGTTCCTCGCCGTCCGCTTCCTCATCGCGACGGCGGTGCTCGCGCCCTTCGCGCTCCGCCCGACGCTGACGCTGGGGCGCCGAGGGTGGCGCGCGGCGACGCTGCTCGGCCTGCTCCTCGCCGCTGGCTACTGGCTCCAGACGGCAGGGCTCGAGCGGACGACGGTGTCGAACGCCGGCTTCATCACCGGGCTCTACGTCGTCTTCACGCCGCTCGCGGCGGTCGCGATCCTCCGGATCCGCCTCGGGCGCGTCGTGTGGGCGGGTGTCGCCCTCTCGACCGCCGGCCTAGCGCTCCTCTCCGGCGTCGGCGGCGCGTCCGGCGCGGGCGACCTGCTCGTGCTGCTCGGCGCCGTCGCCTTCTCGCTCCAGATCGCGCTGATGGAGCGGTACGCCCCGCGCTACGACCCCGTCGCGTTCACGTTCGT
>DATMJW010000215.1:0-5079 GCA_035553355.1 Gaiellaceae bacterium
CGATCGGGGACGACGTCGTCGTCGGGCGCGGCTCCCTCGTCGAGAACGACACCACGATCGGCGCTCGCACGAAGATCCAGGCGGAGGCGTACGTGACCGCGTACTCGACCGTCGAGGAGGACGTCTTCATCGCGCCGTGCGTCGTCACGACGAACGACAACTTCATGGGGCGCACGGAGAAGCGGCTGGCGTTGATGAAGGGGCCGACGATCCGCCGCGGCGCGCGCGTCGGCGGCGGCGCGATCCTCTGCCCCGGGATCGAGGTCGGCGAGGAGGCGTTCGTTGGCGCAGGGTCGGTCGTCACGAAGGACGTGCCGCCCCGGAAGCTCGTGGTCGGGAACCCGGCGCGCGTCCTGCGCGACGTCCCGGACGACGAGCTCCTCGAGAACCAGTAGCGGCGGCTACCCCTTGACGATCGCGAGGCGGTACTCGCCCGCGCCGCGCGACCCGAGCTTCACCTGCACGTAGTGCCAGCCCGACCGCGCGGCTCGGTAGGCGAGGTACTCGCGCGGGCCCGGACGTGCGGACTGGCGCGCCCGCATCTCCACCGCCGCGAGGTCGTCCACGTGCCTCGTGCCCGGGCGCCACAGGATGAGGTTCGTGTCGGTGCCGCGGGGCCCCGTGACGCTCAGGTACACCGGCTGGCCGCGCCGGAGCTCGATGGCGTAGACGTCGGTCTGGTCGTCCCAGTAGTCGAGCGTCGCGACGAGCCGCTTCACGCGGCCGCCGAGCCGGAGCGCAGCGGGGCCCGCGTCCTCGTTCGGCTCGAGCACGTCGCGCGGCGGGACGCGCCGGGCGGCGAGCGCGCGCACGGCGGCGGCGACGTCGAGCCGACCCCACCCGGTCGCAGCGTCCCGCCCGGACACGCACGCGCGGCACCCGGTCGCGGGCGTGGCGTCGGTCGCCGATCGCGTCAGGAGCGCCGTCACCTGCTCCGGCCGAAGCTGCGGGCGGAGCGCGATCAGCGTCGCCGCGGCGGCGGCCGCCTGGGGCGCCGCGAACGACGTCCCCTCGCCCGACCGCAGCTCGCGGTCGGCGCAGGTCGAGTAGCCCTGCTCGGCGCAGTCCGGCGACTCGGCCGTCAGCGCGCGCGGGACCGTCGACAGCAGCGCGTGCCCCGGTGCGGCGAGGTCGACGTACACGCGGTCGCGATTCGAGAAGCGCGGCGCCGAACCGTCGCGCGCGAGCGCCGCCACGCCGAGGACGTGCGGCAGCGCGGCCGGGTAGCTCGCGTACGGCCATGGCTGCCGCGGTGCCGCGTCGGAGTTCCCGACCGCCGCGACGACGACGACGCCGTGCCGCTTCGCATACGCGAGCGCCGCGGCCTCGGCGGCAGAGAACGTGTCGCGCGAGCGGCTGCGCGGGTCGCGGATCCCGCCGACGCTCATGTTGATCACGCGCGCCCCGTTGTCGACGGCCCAGCGGATCGCTCGCGCCTCCTGCGCGACGTCGATCGTGCCCTCGGCGTCGACGACCTTCGCGACGAGCAGATCCGCCGACGGGGCCATCCCGGCGACACCCACGCCGTTGTCCACGTGCGCGGCGATGAGACCCGCGACGAAGGTTCCGTGCCCTTGCGCGTCCTGCAGCGCCGAGCCGCCGACGAAGCTCCGGTGGGCGACGACACGGCCGGCGAGATCCGGATGCGAGCCGTCGATCCCCGAGTCGACGACGGCGACGCGTACGCGCCTGAGCGCGGGCAGCGCGCTCCAGAAGTCGAAGGCGCGGGTGGCCTCGAGGTGCCACTGCCGTGGCGCGAGCGGGTCGTTCGGGACGAAGGCGGCGGCGTTCGCAGACGCCGCCAACGCGGCGGCGGCCGCCGCAGCGACCGCGACGAGCCGCTTCACGGGACGCGGACCGGGCGGCTGAGTCCCTCGGCGTATGGCCGCACGGGCGCGACGCGCGCGCGGTAGACGCCAGGGTCTGCGACGGCGACGGAGTACGAGCCGTCGGCCGCCGTCGTCGTCCGGGCGACCGTGAACCACCCGCGCTCGCCGGCGAGCTGCAGGTCGACCGTCGTCCCGGGCGCGACGGGCGACGCCGTGCCGGCGACCGTCCGCTCGGCCGCGAGCCGTGCGGTCACGCGAGGAGCGACGGGGACGTGCAGCGAGGGGCCGCCGAGCGACCCCGCCGAGAGCCTGAACGTCGCGGGCGCCGTCAGCTTCACCTTCGCCGTCAGCTTCCCGGCCGCGCTCGTCGTCGGCACCGGCTGCCACGCGCCGCCGACACGCTGCGCGAGCGCGACGTCTCGCAGTCCCGGCGCGTGCGCCGTCAGCAGCACCGTGCCGCCGTGCGGCACGGGACCGCCCGGGCGGGTCAGCGAGAGCGTGCGCAGTTGCGTGATCCACGTCGAGCGCAGGCCGAGCGCGCTGCGGAGCTCGCTGCCGCGGACCGTGCGCTCTCCGGCAGTCGTCGTCACGACAGCCGTCGCCACCCGTCCCGACGACGTTCGACCGAGGCGGAGCGCCCGCACTGGCGTCGCGAGTCGCAACCCCTTCCGCACGACGACGTCGCCGACCGCGACGGGGCCCCAGCGGTGCACCGGCGAGAGCGCGCTCCCCGGATCGTCCACCGGGACGAGGTACGGCACGTCGGCGCCGAAGACCTCGGCCGCGGACGCGGTGCGCCCGCCGGAGGTCGAGTGGAACAGCGCGTCGACGACGGCGCCGCCGAACAGCATCACCTCGCCCGCAGTGGCGGCGATCGCCGCGTTCGCGCGCGCGTCCTCCCCGCGGATGCCGCCGTACACCTGGCTGCGGACGTCGGCGTACATGTCGAAGTGCTTGCCGCGCACGCGGTGGGCGAGCGCGTACGACCGCGCCGCGACCGCCTGCGCCTTCAGCGCCTCCGCCGGCCACGCCGCCGGCATCTCGCGCGGGACGACGCCCTGCAGGTACTGCTCGAGGCCGACGTCGTTGACGACGTCGAGCTTCCCACCCACCACGGAGACGACGAGCTGGCCGCGGTACGGCGTGCCCACCTCGAGCGGCGCACGCCCCGGGATCACCGTCAGCGGCCCCTGCAGCCGCTCGCGCCGCCCCTCGAGCTCCACCTCGAGCGCGCGCGTGAGGCGAAGAGGGCCCGCCGGCAGCTGGTGCGTCGCACCCAGGGCGTCGCGGAGACGGAACGGCGCCGCCGACGCGACGGTGACCGCCGCCCGCGCCTCGGCGACGAGGACGCGCACGCGCGCGACGGGAGCCGGCCCGAGCTCGACGCCGGTGTAGAAGTGGGTGAGGATCGCGTCGTACGTCGCACCGTCGTTCGCCATCCCGAGGGCGCCGTACTGACTCATGCCGACTCCGTGCCCCCAGCCACGGCCGCTGAAGACGAACGTCGTCGCGGTCACCGGGGGCAGCTGCGCCGCGGGTGCGACGGCATCCAGACGCGCCGACGCGGGAGTCGCGGGCAGTGCCGCGGCGACGAGCGCGAGCAGGAAGAGGAGGGCGCGGCGCGGCATCTGACCCCGATCGAGGCTAGCCGAAGACGAGCGCGGCCTCCGGGCTCCTTACCGAATGTTGATGAGCCTGCGTTTTCTGCTGCGACGGCACGGGCACCCGAGAGCGGATGCCTCCTCCCGTGCCGCTGCCCGACCGGTACCGCGACCCGGAGCTGATCGCACGGGGCGGCATGGGCACCGTGTACCGGGCAGAGGACACGGTCCTCAACCGCGTCGTCGCGATCAAGGTGCTCGGGGAGACGTACGCCGGCGACGAGTCGATCCGTCGACGGTTCACGCGGGAGGCGATGGCCGCCGCCCGACTCTCGAACGCGCCGAGCACCGTCACGATCTTCGACGTCGGCGAGCACGAGCGGACGCCGTACATCGTGATGGAGTACCTCCCCGGCGGGTCGCTCGCCGACCAGCTGAGCGCGCGCGGCGCGCATCCGCCGAACCGCGTGCTGAGCTGGCTCGGCCAGGCGGCCGCCGCGCTCGACGCCGCCCACGCCCGGGGCGTCGTGCACCGCGACGTGAAGCCGGCGAACCTCCTGCTCGACGAGAACGACTGCGTCCACGTCGCCGACTTCGGCGTCGCGAGCGCCGCGGGCCTCGACTCCTTCACGGCCGCCGGGACCGTCCTCGGCACGGCGGGCTACCTGTCTCCCGAGCAGGCACGCGGCGAGCGGGCCGGGCCCCAGAGCGACCTCTACGCGCTCGCGATCGTCGCGTTCGAGCTGCTGACCGGGCGCCGTCCCTTCGAGCGCGACTCACCGACCGCCGAGGCGGCGGCGCACGTGAACGCGCCGGTTCCCGCCGCCTCCTCCGTGAACGCGGACCTGCCGCCGGAGCTCGACGACGTCTTCGCGACGGCACTCGCGAAGCAGCCTCAGGACCGCTACCGCGCCTGCGGCGACTTCGTCGGCGCGTTGCGCGAGGCGCTCGACGCTGCCGCGGGGCACACCGTCGTGACCGCGCCGGTCGCGGGCGCGCCGCTGCCCACGCGGCCGCTGCCGCCGCGGCGGAGCCGGCTTCCCCTCGTGCTCGCCGCCCTCGTCGGGCTGGCGCTCCTCGGCGCCGCCGTCGCGTTCGCGCTCACGCGCGGCGACGGCGACACCGCGGCGGAGACGGCGACGGGGCCGCAGACGGTGCAGACGACGGTGACGCTGCCGGGGACGACCGTGAGCGAGACCGTCACGCTCCCGGCCGAGGAACCCGAGCCGGAGCCCGAACCCGAGCCCGAGCCGGAACCGGAGCCGGAGCCCGAGCCCGAGCCGGAGCCGGAGCCGGAGCCGGAGCCGACGCAGCCGTCGGGGGCCGGGCCGGCGGCGTTGAACGACGAGGGCTTCCGCCGCATGCAGGCGGGCGACTACCAGGGTGCGCTGCCGCTGCTCGAGCAGGCGGTGTCGCAGCTCTCGGGGTCGGGCTCCTTGACCGAGGCGTACGCGAGCTACAACCTGGCGTTCACGCGCTTCCAGCTCGGTAGCTGCGACGGCGTCCTCCAGCTCCTCGACCGCTCGGAGGCGGTCCAGGGCCGGCGGAGCGAGATCACGCGCCTCCGCGCGCAGGCGCAGGAGCGCTGCGGCTAGGTCGCTGCCAGGCGGGCGGCGTACTGCCGCTCGTAGTACTCGCGGTACTCGCCG
>DATMJW010000216.1:0-5075 GCA_035553355.1 Gaiellaceae bacterium
TCGGGGTTGTCGCGGCCGAGCGGCGTCGTCGGCTCCGGGCACCACGTCGTGAAGCGAGGCGTGATCCCGCGGCTCATGAAGTGCTCGAGACCCTCCCTGGTCGAGGCGATCGCCGCGTCCACGGTCGCGAAGCCGTACGGCTTCGCCATCTCGACCCCCGCCACGAAGTTCGGGATCACGTAGCGCGCTCCGAACACCTCTGCCGCGTCGAAGATGCGCCGGTGCCACTCGTCGCGCCCGACGTAGCGCTCCTTCCCCGGCGAGATGATCTTGAAGAGGCGCTCGTCCCAGACCTCGTAGTTCGGGTGGTAGATGGTGATCCCGTAGTCCTTGTAGCGCTGGACGTCCGCCCGCGGCAGCGCCTGGGCGACGACCTTGCCGATCCACCGCCCCGGGAACCGCTCCTCGATCGCCTGCGCGTAGCGGCCGTAGAAGTCCGCCTCCGCGAGCCCGTCGACCGTCGACGTGACCGAGCCGCCCGTCAGCGTGTATGCCTTGCTCGTGCGGTCGACGTCGTAGCGGTCGATCAGGGTCAGGGCCTCGAGCACGTCCTCGACCGGCTTCACCCCCGTGTACGGCCGGCCTTCGCGCTTGTGCTGGCGCCAGTTGTGGTTGATGTCGCAGAAGCGACACTCCTCCTTCGCGCCGAAGTACTGGCAGAGCCGGAGCACCGTGAGGTAGATCAAGTAGCCCCACTGGATCGTCGGCGCGGTCTCCATCACCGTCTTCCCGTTCGCGAGCGTGTGCCGGTAGTACTCGGGCATCGGCGGCAGCGAGACCGTGGCGATCCCGCGTCCCTCGAGCGACAGCGCGAGCGTCCCGTCCGCGCCGCGCGCGACGCGGTACGGCGAGTCGGGGTTCACGCGCACGGAGACGATCGTGCGGCGCAGCTCGTAGGGCCCGCCGGCGAGCGCGATCTCCTCCGGCGGCCGTCGCCTCGCCGCCTCGCCGAGCTCCGCGAGCGGCTTCTGGTCGAACGAGAAGATGAAGTACGACTTCGGCTTCACCTCGCCGTCGAGGTTGTCGGTGAGCGCGGCCTCGTCGAACGCGATCCCGGTGCGAAGCAGATCCTCCTTCAGCACCGCCTCGCGGGGGATGTGCGAGAACCGCGCCATCAGCCTCTCGACGAGGCCGGTGCGCGACTCCGCGGCGGCCGTGCTCATGCCGTCAACCTAGCGGGACGGGGGGTGGCGCCGTCGCCGTCCCGTTCGGATTCCGTAAACGGCTGCAAAGCCGCCCGAAGCTTCAGCTAGCCTCGGCCGGGGTCGTGCTTCGCAAGCTGCTCATCGCCGCGCTCGTCACGGGCGCCGTCGTCGCGCCTGCAGGCGCTGCGACGCAGACGCTCCTGCCGGGTGTCACGTACGAGCGCGCCGTCCAGTTCACGCCGCACGGGCCGGTCGCGCTCCACGTCGTGAGGGGGCCGCGCCCGACGGGGCTCTACGCCCTCAAGCCGGTGCTCTCGAACGAGACGGTGACCGGGACCGAGCGCGTGAGCGCGATGCAGAGGCGGCTTTCGACGCAGGCGACGATGGTCGGCGTCAACGGCGACATGTTCAACTGGGAGACGGGCAGGCCGAGCGGGATCCTGATGCGCAACGGGGTCGTGGACAACCAGCCGTACGGCGACCGCTCGAGCGTCGGGATCTCGGCCGCGGGCGCGCTCGACGTCCGCCGGATCGAGTTCTTCGGGACCTGGCGCGGCACCGGCCAGCGCCGGGCGATCAACGCCCTCAACCAGCTGCCGGGCGCGAACGGGATCGCGCTCTTCACCCCGAGCTACGGCGCCGCGACCCCCGTGCAGCCGGGTGTCGTGGAGGCCGTCCTCGACCCCCTGCCGCCCGCGACGCCGAACACCGACCTGACGGGACCCGTCGTCCAGCACGCAGGGGGTGGGACGGCGATCCCGGCCGGTGGCGCCGTCCTCGTCGCGCGCGGTACCGCGGCGCAGCGTCTCGCCGAGGAGGCGCCGCCCGGGACGAACGTCACCGTCCGGATCATCTTCCGCCCGGAGTGGACGGGGATCACCGACGCGATCGGCGGCGGTCCCGTGATCGTGCGCAACGGCGCCCCCGTCTTCCGCGCGCTCGAGGCGTTCGAGGCGACGCAGCTCCTGCCGCGGAACCCCCGGACCGCCGTGGGGCAGCTTCCCGACGGCCGCATCCTGCTGGTCGTGACCGACGGCCGTCGCGCCGGCTACAGCGTCGGGATGACGAACTTCGAACTCGCGCAGACGCTGGTCCGGCTCGGCGCCGTCACCGCGTCCGCGCTCGACGCCGGCGGCTCGAGCACGCTCGCCTTCGACGGGCAGGTGCTGAACCGGCCCTCCGACCCGGGCGGCGAGCGGGCCGTGTCCACGTCGTTGCAGCTCATGTACTACGGCGTGTACGCGCCGCCCGCGGTCGCCGTCGTCTCGCCGAACGCGGACGGCGTCGACGAGACGCAGCGCCTCGCGTACAAGGTCGTGCGCTCCTCGAACGTCGTCGTGCGGTTGACGGCGCCCGACGGCAGCGTCGCCTTCGCCGAGACCGTCGCGCGGACGCCCGGTGTCCACCCGGTCGCGTTCCCGCCGGTGCCGCCCGGGGGCGATCCGGCCGCCCCGCCGGCTCCCGCGGAGGGTCGCTGGCGCCTCGACGTCTCCGCCACCGACGACCTCGGCCGTACCTCGACGACGCGCCAGCAGTTCGCGGTCAACAACACCCTCGGCTTCGTGCGACTCGCCTCGTCGCGGATCGTCGTCCGGCCGCGCGGCGGGCAGCGCCTCCGTGCGGGCGTGACGCTGACGCGGCCGGCGCGCGTGACGGCGACGATCGAGACGCCGAGCGGCGTCCGCGTCGCGATCGCGGCGGTGCGGCAGGCGCCGGCCGGGCGACTCACGCTGCAGTGGCCCGGGACGACGAACGGCGGCAGGAACCTCGTCTACAGCGGCCGCTACGTGCTGCGCTTCCGCGCCGTCAACGAGCTCGGCGCCGTCGAGCTCGCCAGCCGCCCGTTCACCGTCATCCGAGCGGCCGCGAAGCCGAAGCCGAAGCCGCCGAAGCGGACCGCTCGGGGCGGATAGAGTGGCCGCGCTCGTGCCGGCCGCGTCCGTTCTCCACCAGATCACCGAGCTCCTCACCGCCCTCATCGGCGATCACGGGCTCTACGCCGTCTTCCTCCTGATGGCGCTCGACGCGGTCTTCCCGGCTGCGAGCGAGCTCGTCATGGTCTATGCGGGCGCGGTCGCCGCCGGCGCGTTCGCCGGCCAGGAGACCGTCCTCTTCGGCCACCGCTTCGAGGACGGGTGGCAGGCGTTCCTCGCGATGGCGACGGCCGGCTCCGTCGGGTACACGCTCGGCGGCGTGATCGGCTGGTGGATCGGCGCCCGCGGCGGGAGGCAGTTCCTCGAGCGTCACGGCCGCTGGGTGCACCTGAACGAGAAGCGGCTCGACCGCGCCGAGGCGTGGTTCGAGCGCTGGGGCCAGCTCGGCGTCTTCCTGGGGCGGATCTCGCCGGTCGTGCGCTCGTTCGTCTCCATCCCCGCCGGCGTCTTCAAGCAGCCGCTCGGCGTCTACACGTGGCTGACGCTGCTCGGCTCGACGCTGTGGGCGTTCGCCTTCGCCGCCGCCGGCTGGTGGTTCGGGTCGCGTTGGGAGGAGTTCCACCACGCGTTCCGGTACGTCGAGTACGCGATCGCGGCGGCGATCGCTGCAGGGATCGCGTACGTCGCCGTGAAGACGTTGCGGCGGCGAAGGGCGCCGCAAGAGCCCGGTTACACTGACGTGTCGTGACGATCCCACTCGTAGACGTGAAGGCGCAGTACGCGCCGCTGCTCCCCGAGATCCGGCGCGCGATCGACGAGGTGCTCGAGAGCAACAAGTTCGTCTTCGGGCCGAACGTGTCGGCGTTCGAGCAGGAGGCGGCCGAGTATCTCGGCGTGCCCGAGACGATCGGCGTCGCCAACGGCACCGACGCGATCGTCCTCGTCCTCGACGCGCTCGGGATCGGCAGCGGCGACGAGGTCATCTGCCCCGCGTTCACGTTCTTCGCGACCGCCGAGGCGGTCGCCCGCGTCGGCGCCACCCCGGTCTTCGCAGACATCGACCCGGTCACGCTGAATCTCGACCCGGCGGACGTCGAGCGCAGGATCACGCCGCGGACGAAGGCGCTCCTCCCGGTGCATCTCTTCGGCCGGCCTGCCCCGCTCGCCGAGCTCGCAGCCTTCGGGCTGCCGATCGTGGAGGACTCCGCGCAGGCGTTCGGCTCGCCCGGGATCGCGCAGACGGGAGTCGCGTCGACGTTTAGCTTCTACCCGACGAAGAACCTGTTCGGCCTCGGCGACGGCGGCCTCGTCGCCGTGCGCGACCCCGAGCTCGCCGAGCGCATCCGCATGCTCCGCTTCCACGGCTCGAAGGCGAAGAAGACGTTCGAGTACGTCGGCTACAACTCGCGGCTCGACGAGATCCAGGCGGCCGCGCTGCGGATCTTCCTGCGCGAGCTCGACCGCTGGACGGCGCTCCGCCGGGAGGCGGCCGCACGGTACGTCGAGCTCGGGCTGGGCGAGCTGTGCGAGGTACCGGTCGACGAGCCGGGTCATGTCTACCACCTGTTCGTGTCGCGGTCGCCGGAGCGCGACCGCATCCGGGCCGCGCTCACCGAAGCCGGCATCGGGAACGCCGAGTACTACCTGCCGCCGCTGCACCTGCAGCCGGCGCTCCGCTACCTCGGCTACGAGGAGGGCGCGCTCCCGGAGACGGAGCGCGCTGCGAACGAGAACTTCTCGGTGCCGCTCTGGGCCGGTATCACCGCCGAGCAGCAGGAGCGCGTGGTGGATGTCGTGCGCTCGGCCGTCGGCGTCGCGTCCGCGCGCTAGCCGCCATGAGGTTCCCGATCACGAGGCACCGGCTGCCCCAGCTGGTGGCGGACGCGCTCATCGTCGCCGCCGCGTGGTTCTTCGCCTTCCAGCTGCGCTTCGATCCGCGGATCCCGGTCTACTACGACGACTACCTCGAGTGGCCGGTGATCGCGCTGCTCGTCGTGCTGAAGGTGTCCGTCTTCGCGCTCTTCGGCTTCTACAACCGCTGGTGGCGGTACGTCTC
>DATMJW010000217.1:0-6132 GCA_035553355.1 Gaiellaceae bacterium
GATCCTCTCCGCTGCGCGGTACCTCGCGGCGGCGGGTGCGGCGACCGACCTCCCGCGCGCGATCTTCGCCTACAACCACGCACAGTGGTACGTCGACGACGTGCTCGAGCTGGCCGCGCTGTTCGGCGACGGCGAGACCCCGAGCGGCGCCGTCTTCGAGCTCGACCGGCTCGCAACCGCGGTCGACGCGGCGCAGGCGGCGCTCCTGCAGGCTCAGGAGGCGGTGGCCGCGGCCGAGGCGCGCGAGACGGAGCTCCGCGCCGCGGTCGAGCGCGCTGCCATGCGCGCCAACGACTTCACGCTCCTCGTCTCCGACCGGCTCACGGCGCAGAAGGAGCACTTCGCGGCGCAGACGCGACACGCGGAGGCACTCGCGGAGGTCGAGCGCCTCCGGGCGGCCCTGACCGACGCGGAGGCGGTCGTCGAGCAGGCGCGCGCCGGCGCCGAGGCGTCGTCGTTCGCGCCCGCAGCGAGCAGGATGCTCGCCGCCCCCGCGCGCGAGGACGGCTACGTCTTCCCCGTGCTCGGCGGCCCGAGCATCGTCTCGGTCGCCCACGGGCACCACGACTACCCCGCCGCGGACATCGCCGCGCCGTCGGGAGCGCCCGTCGTGGCGCTCGCAGACGCGGTCGTCCTCAGCATCGTCGACGACTCCCGCTGCGGCATCGGTCTCATCCTCCGCACCGAGGAAGGGCTGACGTGGGTGTACTGCCACCTGCTGCAGCGCGACCCGTCGATCGTCCCCGGGAGCTTCCTCGAAGCCGGACGGCCCGTCGGTCTGGTCGGCTCGACCGGGAACTCGACCGGACCGCACCTGCACCTCGGGTTGAAGCCGGCCCGGTACCCGCAGGAGATGCCGTGGTTCGAGCAGTACGCAGGCGTCGCCTTCTCGTGGCAGGACGCTCCGACGCCCACACCGTCGGGCGGCCCGGTCTTCGCCTCGCCAGCTGAGCCGAGCGACGAGGTCGTCGACTTCACGCTCACGAGGGGTTGAGTCCGCTGCGGTTCGTGCCGATGGGAGGGGCATGACTGCGGTCTTCGGACGTGTGCCGCGGGTCGTCGCGGCCGCCTCGGTCGTCCTCCTCGCGACGGCGACGCTGACGCTCGCCGCCACGTCGACGCCGTCGACGCCTCCGGCACCCGCTGTCACCGCCGCGGCAGAGCCGCAGCCGCTCGTCGTCCCGGATGTCCGCAAGCAGGCCTACGTGTTCGCCAAGGGGTCGCTCGAGCAGGCCGGTTTCGCCTGGAAGGTCGAGGGTGCCGTGCAGGGCTTCGCGGCGAACGTCGTCGCAGCGCAGACGCCCGCGCCGGGGACGAAGGTCGTTCCGAACGGCGCACCGGTCGTCGTGCTCCGGCTCGAGCGGAACAAGGGGTACGAGGAGGAGGGCCTCCCGGAGAACGCATCGCCCTACCCGGGGACGCCGCTCCGGCTCGCCGACGCGCCGAAGCCGAAGCCCGTCGCCCGTCCGGCCGCGTCCGAACCGAAGCCGGTGAACGCGCCGAAGAAGGCCGCAGCCGCGCCGAAGGCGAAGAAGGTCGCGAAGACCCAGCCGCGGAAGCCGGACTTCGTCGTGCCCGGCGCGCCCGCCGAGCCGCAGGACGAGATCGCGCTCCCCGAGCGCGCGCGCCAGCTCGCGGCGTGGCTCGAGCGCAACCCGAAGCCATCGGACGCAACGGTCAACCACTGGCTCTACCAGCACAACTGGATCGTCACCGGGGCCCTGTACGGGTGGTCGGGCGGAGCCGAAGCGCTGCGGACGCTCGTCGCGGTCGACGCGCGCGTCCAGGAGCTGTGGGGGATCGGCGGGCGGAGCGAGGAGCTCGCACGGCGGACGCTCGCGGAGGTCGAAGCGAGGTCGCAGTGACGCGAGTGCGGCGCAGGCTCGAGCTCCTCCGTGAGGAGCACGGCTACTCCCTGATCGAGCTGCTCACGTCCATGGTGATCCTCCTCACAGTGATGGCAGGGCTGACGCAGCTGATCGTCGCCGGCACCCGCGCCGAGGTCGACATGAACCGGCGCTTCCAGGCGCAGACGCAGGCGAGGCTCGCGCTCGACCGCCTGCGGAAGGACGTGCACGGCGCCTGCAAGTCGTCCGCTGCGACGAACGCGACCTCCGTCACGCTCACCTACGCGTCCGGCGGCGTGTGCCCGTCGAGCGGGGGGACACAGATCACGTATTGCGTCTCCGGTTCCGCGGGCGCATACGAGCTCAGGCGGTACGTCGCAGGCTCGTGCACCGGGTCGTACGTCCGGATCGCGCAGTACCTGACGACGCAGGGCGCTTTCACGTACACCACCCCCACCGGCAGCCTCGCGAAGATCTCGGTGACGCTCGCGGTCAACCTGACGCCGTCGAAGCCGGAGCGGGTCTACCGCCTGCAAGACGACCTCGTGCTGCGGAACAGCACGCGCGCATGAGCCGGCGGGTGCTTCGACTCGTCGGCGGCGAGCGCGGGATGGCGCTCCCGATGGCGCTCGCAGTGATGGTCGCGACCGGGGCGATGCTCGTCACGATCGTCGAGTACTCGAGCTCGAGCGGCCGCACCGCAAACGTCGCGAAGGCGCAGGTGAGCGCGCGGTCTCTCGCTGAGGCCGGCCTCGCGAACGCCTTCGCCGTCCTCAACTACTGGGACGAGGCCACGCTTCAGAACAACGCGTACGACCCGACGCTGCTCGGCTGCGACTCGTCGGGGAGCTCGTGCACGCCGATCGTCTCCACCTACGAAGGCGGCACCGCGACGTGGTACGGCGTGCTCAACTCGAACACGTCCACCTGGACGATCACGTCGACCGGAGAGGTGACGAACCCGACGAGCGGCCAACCACTGAGGAAGACGCTGAGGGCGACGGTCGCCGTGACGTGGAACACGACGCAGCCGGCGAACGCAGCCGCGTGGAACTACGTCTACTCGACGAAGACGAACACGGCCGGGAGCTGCGAGTTCACGCTCGACGCGAACAACGTCGTCATCGACGTACCGGTGTACGTGAAGGGCGACCTCTGCTTCACCAACAACGGCGGCTACATCGACGAGCAGGGCGAGGGCCAGAACCCCGCACCCCAGCCGATCGACGTCCGCGTCGGCGGTCGCGCGGTGTTCACGGCCGCGAACGCGTCGATCGGCGTCTCGAGTGACCCGATCACGAGCGCGGCGATCGCCGGCGGCTGCGCGTCGTCGGTCTCGGCGACCGCGACGCCGTGCACGGGCGCGCCGTGGAACACCACGCGCTACTTCGTCGGCACGACCGGGACGTTCCAGAGCATCACGGAGCCTACGGCCGACTTCGCGGGGTACTTCTCGAGCGCGAGCCCGGGGCCGAACCACGACTGCGTGACGGCGACGAACCCGGCGAACCTGGCGCCTTCGACGTTCGACACCGACAACGTGCAGGACGGGAACGACGGCACGTTCGACCTGACGCCGGCGACGAGCTACCAGTGCAAGACGTACGTCGGCGGCGCGACGGGCGGGACACAGGTCGGGGAGCTCTCCTGGAACGCGGTGACCAAGGTGCTCACGGTCAAGGGCGTCATCTTCATCGACGGCAACGTCACGTCGAGCAGCACGCTCGCGTCGTACGAGGGCAGCGCGACGCTCTACGTCGGTGGGTCCTTCACCTTCAGCGGGAACGACGCGCGGCTCTGCGCGAACGCGCTCTGCGATTTCACGACGTGGAACCCGAACACCGAAATGCTCGTCATCGCCTCGAACGGCGGCGGTTCCGCCTTCCACTTCGCGAACAACAACCACAAGTTCCAGGGCGGCATCTTCTGCAACCCCAACTCCCAGGTGACGATCAGCGGGACGAACGCGACCCTGATGGGGCCGATCATCTGCGGGACGATCACCTTCAAGAACAACGCGATCCTGAAGCCGCTGCCGGCGATCAGCGAGCTTCCGCTCGGCGCCCCGGCCAACCCGAACGTGCACGCCGAGCCGGCGACACCGGTCTACGAGGGCTGACGTGCTCGCGAACGCCGCCGTCGCCGCCGTCGCCTTCGTCCCCGCGCTCGCGGTCGGCAGCTTCCTCAACGTCGTCGCCGCCCGCGTCCCCGAGAAGCGCTCGATCGTGCGGCCGCCGTCGGCCTGCATGAGCTGCGGCCAGGCGGTCGTCTGGTACGACAACGTCCCGGTGCTCTCGTACCTGCTCCTGCGCGGTCGCTGCCGCGGCTGCGGGACGTCGATCGGCTGGGTCTACCCTGCGGTCGAGCTCGCGACGGCGCTCCTCGTCGCGGCATGCTTCCTCGCGTTCGGCTGGAGCGGGACCGCGTTCGTCGCGGCCTTCTTCTGCGCGGTGCTCGTGACCGTGTCCGCAACCGACCTGTCGCACCGCATCGTCCCGAACGCCATCGTGCTGCCGGCGACGCTCGTCGTCCTCGTGGCGCAGACGGTGCTCGAGCCGAGCCCGGAGTGGGCGCTCGGCGCATTCGGCGCGTCGCTCTTCCTCTTCCTGGCCGCACTCGCGTACCCGAAGGGCATGGGGATGGGCGACGTGAAGCTCGCGCTCCTCCTCGGCGCGATGCTCGGCCGCCACGTCCCGGTGGCGCTGATGGTCGGGATGATCGCGGCGCTCGTGCCGTCGGCCGTCCTCTTCGCGCGGCACGGGAGCGCGGCACGGAAGATTGCGATCCCGTTCGCGCCGTTCCTGTCGCTCGGCGCGATCGTCGCGCTCTTCTGGGGCGACCGCCTGCTCGACGCGTACCTCTCGCTCCTCTAGCGCCGGCCGCGCCGTCCCTCGTTCGAGGGAACGTGCGAGGAGGCGCGGCACGACCGGCGAACGTTCGGGACCCCTGTCGGAAAGGGGTCAAGGGACCCGCTTCCGCTGCCGATACCTCGAACGAGGGATATGGACAACGACCGTCCACCGAGCCTGCGTACCGTCGGCACGCCCGCCGACTCCGCCATCACGCCCCCCGCGGTCTCACCGCTCGCGCCGTCTCACGGCGTCAACGAGTCGGTCGAGCTCGTCGTCGACCTCCTGTCCGCGACGGGCCTGCTCCCGCCTGACCAGCTCGCGCTCGTCCGCGGCCGCGCCGGGCAGGGATCGCTCGCGCAGGCGATCGTCGAGGAGGGCGTCGCCGCCCCCGAAGGGATCGCCCGCACCCTCGCCGTCCGGTACCAGATCCCGCTCGTCGATCTCGCGCTCGCAGGCGTCGACAAGGATGCCGCGCAGCAGATCCCGCTGCACGTGCTCGAGCGCGTCGCCGCCATCCCGTACGCGCGCGAGGGCGAGACGCTCCGCGTCGCGATCGCGGATCCCGGCAACCTCCACGGGCTCGACGAGCTCCGACTCGCGACGCGCTTCACGCTCGATCTCGGTGTCGCTTCCCGAGAGGACATCCTCCACGAGCTGCGCCGGATGGCGCGCGCTTCCGAGGCGTTCGGTAGTCGCGCCGTCATCGAGGAGGTCGACGAGCAGCTCGGGTCCGAGGAGGACGAGGAGGTCGACGACCTCGAGGCGGAGGACGGCATCTCCGATGCGCCGCTCGTCCGCCTCGTCAACTCCGTCATCTTCCAGGCGGCCGAGGACGGCGCCTCCGACGTGCACTTCGAGCCGCAGGAGGACGCGCTCGTCGTCCGGTTCCGCATCGACGGCGTGCTGCAGGAGGTCCAGCGGATCCCGAAGCGCATGACGCCGGGGGTGACGACGCGCCTCAAGGTGCTCGCGAAGCTCGACATCGCGGAGCGGCGGAAGCCGCAGGACGGCCGCATCTCGCTCAACGCGGCGGCCGCCGGCCGCATGCTCGACGTCCGCGTCGCGACGCTGCCGACGGTCGAGGGCGAGAAGGTCGTCATGCGTCTCCTCGACAAGTCGCGACGCGCGCCGACGCTCGAAGAGCTCGGGCTCTCGGACGCGATGCGCGAGCAGCTCGCGTCGATCATCAAGCGGCCTACGGGCGCGCTCCTCGTCACGGGGCCGACCGGCTCCGGTAAGTCGACGACGCTCTACGCGGGCCTGACGACGATCAACCGCCCGGAGATCAACATCATCACGGTCGAGGATCCGGTCGAGTACCGGCTGAACGGCGTCAACCAGGTGCAGATCAACCAGCGCGCGGGCCTGACGTTCGCGGCGGCGCTGCGCTCCATCCTGCGTTCGGACCCCGACGTCGTGATGGTGGGAGAGAT
>DATMJW010000218.1:0-19609 GCA_035553355.1 Gaiellaceae bacterium
CATCCGAGACTGCCGGGGCGTCCTCCGTTGTCTTCGAATCGGCCACCGCCTGCGAAGGATGATAGTGCGGCGCTCTGGGCACCACACTCGACGCAACGCAGCGAGCCCCGCACGGCGCGATCTTCTTAGGAACTTGCCCAGCGGCTTGCCCGCACGCCGGCTCGCCAACGGCCTAGACGCGAAACCCCCGCTGTGCGAGGGTTTCGTGAGTCGGGGCGCCGAGATTTGAACTCGGGACCTCTAGTCCCCCAGACTAGCGCGCTAACCAGGCTGCGCCACGCCCCGCGACCCGGGACACGGTACCAAGCGCGGAGCCGGCCTTCAGCGGCCGAGGCGCGTGCGCCGGCGGATCCCGAGGCGCCGCTGCAGCGCCCGGTCCTCCTCCCCGTCCTTCCGTGCCGCCCACACGAAGGCGACGAGGACGGCGATCGCGCTCACGACGCTGACGACGAGCACGAGGATCCCAGCGGCGAGCTCCACCCGCCGAGCCTGCCACATTCGACGCCGCCGAAACGTACGCTCGCCGTCGTGGACCACCTCGACGAGCTCCGCGCGCTGCTCTCGATCCCGTCGGTGAGCGCGGACCCCGCGCGGGCGGCCGACGTCCGCGCCGCCTGCGAGTGGGTCGTCGCGTACGTCGAGCGTGCGGGCGGCACCGGCGAGGTCGTCGCGGACGGTCGACTCGGCGTCGCGCGCCTCGCGGCCGCGGAAGCCGCAGACGTGCCGACCGTCGTCCTCTACGGCCACGTCGACGTGCAGCCGCCGGAGCCGCTCGACCTCTGGCAGACGCCGCCGTTCGAGCCGACGATCCGCGACGGCTGGCTGCACGCGCGCGGCGCGACGGACGACAAGGGCCAGTTCTTCGCGCTCCTGTACGCGGCGACGGAGCTCGCGCGCGGCGGCGCGCTGCCCGTCCACGTCGTCGTCGTGGCAGACGGCGAGGAGGAGGTCGGCGGGACGCGCGCCTGGGAGTGGCTGCGGGAGCATGCCGCGGGCGCCGACGCCGCGATCGTCTTCGACGGCCCGAGCGACAGCGGCGCGCCCGAGCTCGTGCTCGCGACCCGCGGCCTCGTCGCGGTCGACGTCGTCGTCACGACGGGCGCGGTCGACCTCCACTCGGGCCACTACGGCGGCGTCGCCCTCAACGCGGCAACCGTCCTCGCGCAGATGCTGACGGCTGTTCTCCCTCGCGACGGGACGCTCCCGCCGGAGCTCCGCTCCGGCGTCGTGCCGCCGTCGCCGGAGGAGCTCTCCAGCTGGCGGGAGCTCGAGCCCGGCGCGCCGCAGCTCGAACGGCGCGGCGCGCAGCCGCTCGCGGGGGCTCTCGAGGCGTACTACGAACGTCGCTGGGCGGAGCCGTCGCTCGACCTGAACGGGCTTCTCGGTGGGAAGCCCGGTAGGCGGAACACGAGCATCCCGGTGCGGGCGCAGGCCGAGCTCTCGATCAGGCTCGTCCCGGACCAACGGCCGGAGGAGATCGGCGCGGCGGCCGAGCGGCTGCTGCGCGAGGCTGCACCGCAGGGGGCCGACGTCGAGGTCCGCTGGGACGGCGTTCCGCCGGCGCGTGTGCCCGCCGGCCACCCCGTCGTGGCCCTCGCGCGGACGGCGCTCACGCGCGCCCTCGGCACGGCGCCCCTCCTCGTCCGGAGCGGCGGCACGCTTCCGGTCGTCGCAGCATTCGGCGAGCTCGGGATCCCCGCGATCCTCGTGCCGCTCGGGTCGCCGGAGGGTGACCAGCACGCCCCGAACGAGCGCATCCCGCTCGCTGCGGTCGAGGCGGGGATCGCAGCCGGTCGCGAGCTCCTGAACGCGCTCCGCGACGCGCCGCGGCGCGCCTAGGCGGCGAGCTCGAACGGGAAGCCGTGGCGCTCGCGCAGGCGCTCGAAGTCGCGCCGGTAGAGCACGCCGACGACCACGCCGCTCTCGCGCAGCTTCCGGATCTTCCGGTTCTTCCGCGTCGTCAGCTTCTGCCGCATCGTCGTGCACTCGACGTAGACGTCGGGCTCGGGAAGGTAGAAGTCGGGGGTGAAGGCCTCGACGACGCGCCCGTCGGGGTCCTGCTCGAGCACGAACGTGTGCGGCTCGTACTCCCACGCGATCCCGAGGTCGTCGAAGACGGCGGCGAGCTCGCGCTCGACCGGATGTGCGAACGGCTTCACAGAACGTCCGTACCCGCTGTGGAAAACGCCGAACCGTCAGACGGCGAGGCGCTTGTAGAGCCGGTCGATCAGGTCCGGCATCTCCTCGAGCCGGTCCGTGATGACGCGTAGCCGGTACTCGCGGAAGTGCTCCGGCTCGACGTCGAGCGCGGCCGCGAGGCGCTCGACGACCTCGGTCGACGGCACCGGGCGGTTCCCGTGGACGAGGTGGTTGAGGTAGCCGGCCGAGAGCTGCGTCTTCGCCGCGAGCCCGCGGTACGTCAGCCCTGTCTCCGTCATGAGCCGCTCGATCGTCTTGCCGAACGGCTCGTCGCTGTACTTCCTGCGGCGCGGCATCAGGCCGCCACTACCCGATTTGCCGCGTCCAAACGCGCGACTCGATCCTCCTCTCCGGTGGCTCGGGAGCGGACGTCGACGGCATCGTCCTGGAGCGTCTTGTTGCCGACGGTGACGCGAACGGGGCAACCGATCAGGTCGGCGTCCGCGAACTTCTCGCCCGGGCGCAGGTCGCGGTCGTCGAGCAGGACGTCGAGGCCCGCGTCGGAAAGCTCGCGCGCGAGACCCTCCGCCCGCGCCAGGATCTCCTCGTTCCCGGCCGCGAGCGCGACGACGTGCACGTCGTACGGCGCGATCGCGGCGGGCCAGATGATCCCGCGCTCGTCGTGCGACTGCTCGACCGCCGCCGCGAGCACGCGGCCGGGGCCGATCCCGTAGCTCCCCATGTGGAGAGGGCGCTCCGTCCCGTCCTCGTCGAGGAACGTCGCCTCCATCGGCTCGGAGTACCGGGTGCCGAGCTTGAAGATGTGGCCGACCTCGATCGCGGTCTGGAAATGGAGGGCGCCGCCGCAGTGCGGGCAGGCGTCGCCCTCCTTCGGCTGCCGGATGTCGGCGAAGCGCGGCTCGTAGTCGCGGCCGGCGCGCACGCCGCGGAGGTGCCAGCCGGTTCGGTTCGCGCCGGAGACGAACTCGCCCTCGCGCAGCGTCTCGTCGGCGACGATCTCGCCTGCGAAGCCCACCGGGCCGAGCGACCCGCCCTCGGCTCCGAAGGCCGCGAGGATCTCCTCGTCGGTCGCGGGACGGAAGTCGCTCCCGAGCGCCGACTGCAGCTTCGCCTCCTCGAGCCGGTCGTCGCCGCGCAGGAGACCGAGCACGAGCGTCCCGTCCGGCTTCACGACCGGCATCGCCTTCGTCGTCGCCGCGACGTCGACGTGGAGCAGCTGTGACAGCGCCTCGCAGGTGCGGGTACCAGGCGTCTCGACGGGCTCGGGCGCAGCAAGCGGCGCCGGAAACTGCGGCGGGCGCGGGACGCCACGGGCGATCTCGAGATCGGCGGCATAGTCGCCGTTCGCGCAGGTGACGAGCGTGTTCTCGCCGGAGCCGGAGGGCGCGAGGTAGTCGAACGACTCGCTGCCGCCCATCATCCCGCTCTCGGCTTGGACGCCATGGGTCTCGAGGCCACAGCGCGCGAAGATTCGCTCGTACGCGCCCCGGTGGGCCTCGAAGCTGCGGTCGAGACCGGCCTCGTCGCGGTCGAACGAGTAGGAGTCCTTCATCACGAACTCGCGCACGCGCAGGAGGCCGCCGCGCGGCCGCGGCTCGTCACGGTTCTTCGTCTGGAAGTGGTACCAGGACTGCGGCAGCTGTCGGTAGCTCTGGAGCTCGAGCGCGTGGAACGTGAATGTCTCCTCGTGCGTCAGCGGGAGCACGAAGCGCCGCCCCGCGCGATCGTGGACGTGGAAGAGCTCGGGGATCCCGAGCCGGCCGGTCTGCTCCCAGAGCTCCGCCGGCGTGAGCACCGGCGCGTACCACTCCTGCGCGCCGATCGCGTCGAGCTCCTCGCGGATGATCTGCTCGACCTTGCGGTGCACACGCCACCCGAGCGGCAGGAACGTCCAGAGCCCCGTCGCGACCTGGCGGATGAAGCCGCCGCGGACGAGCAGCTTGTGCGAGACGGCGTCGGCGTCGGCCGGCGCGTCACGCAGGGTCGGCAGGTGGAGCTGGGAGGCTCGGGCGATCATCGGGAGCCGTTGAGCCTAGTCGAGCGGGATCAGCGAGGCCTCGGCCATCGCGAGCGCAGCCGGCTTCGCCATCTTCAGCCGCTTCGGTCGCGGCATCCCGTCCTCGATCCAGCGGTCGATCTCGTGGAAGAGCTCGTCGATCAGGATGTCCGAGCTGACCTTCTTCAGCACGCGCCCGTGCGCGTAGACGAAGCCCACGTCGCGCCCGCCGGCGATCCCGAAGTCGGCGTCGCCCGCCTCTCCCGGGCCGTTCACGGCGCAGCCGAGGACGGCCACCTCGAAGTGCTGCGGGTACCCCGCGAGGCGGGCCTCGACGCGCTCGGCGAGCCGCTGGACGCCCACGTTGTCGCGGCCGCACGACGGGCACGCGATCATCACCGGCCCGCGCTCGCGCAGGCCGAGCGCCTTCAGGATCTCCCACGCGACCTTCACCTCCTCGACGGGGTCTGCGGTGAGCGAGACGCGGAGCGTGTCGCCGATCCCGTCCGCGAGGAGGGCGCCCATCCCGACCGCGCTCTTGATCGACCCCGCGAAAGGCGTTCCGGCCTCGGTGACTCCGAGGTGCAGCGGGTACGGCACCTTCGCGGCGAGCATCCGGTACGCGCGGATCATCGTCGGCACGTGACTCGACTTGACGCTGATCTTGAAGTCGCGGAAGTCCAGCTGCTCGAGCAGCCGCACCTCCTCGAGCGCGGCCTCGACGAGCGCCTCCGCCTGATCCCGCTGTGCCAGCTCCGCGAGGTGCTTCGGCAGCGAGCCGGAGTTCGCGCCGATCCGCATCGGGATCCCGGCGCGGCGCGCCGCGTCGACGACCAGCGCGACCTTGTCCGGGCCGCCGATGTTGCCCGGGTTGATGCGCACCGCGGCGACGCCCGACTCGATCGCCTTCAGCGCGAGGCTCGCGTTGAAGTGGATGTCGGCGATCACCGGGATGGGCGAGAAGCGCACGATCCGCGCGAGCGCCTCCGCGTCCTCGGTCTTCGGGACGGCGCAGCGCACGACCTCGCAGCCGGCGGACGCGAGCGCGGCGATCTGCGCCGTGGTCGCCTCGACGTCGTGCGTCTTCGTCAGCGTCATCGACTGGACGACGACGGGGGCGCCGCCGCCGATCGGGACGCCGCCGACCCTGATCTGCCGCTCGCTCGCCATCGCTTCGTAGGGTACCGGCGTGGAATCGTTCGTCCTGGCGCTCGAGGACGTCGCGCGCGGGCGCCCGCTGCCGACGACGCTCCTCCTCCCCGCCCACGGCCGGCACGCGCCGCTGATCCTGTTCGCGCACGGGTTCTGGGGCGCGCCGCGGAAGTTCCGGCGGCTCTTCGAGCGGTGGGCCCGGGCGGGGTACGCCGTCGCGGCGCCGTCCTTTCCGCACACGAGCGACGACAACCCGCCGCCCTACCTCATGGAGGACGTCGTCGAGCAGCCGCGCGACCTGTCGTTCGTGCTCGACGAACTGGTGGCGCGCGAGATCGGCGACCCCCAGCGGATCGGCGTCGCCGGGTTCTCGCTCGGCGGCGAGACGGCGCTCGCTCTCGGCCTCCACCCTCGGCTCGCCGACGACCGTGTCCGGGCCGTTGCCGCCGTCGCGGGCTGCCTCTTCCACGGCGAGCTCGCGACGACGGACCTGCGGTCGCTGCCGCTCCTCCTCGTCCACGGCAGCGCCGACGACACCGTCGCGTACGCCGAGAGCGTCGCGGTCTACGAGGCCGCGCACGAGCCGAAGGAGCTCGTCACGCTCGAAGGCGCCCCGCACGACGTCTGCCAGGACGAGTCGCCGCACGCGGCGCACGTCGCGGAGCTGCTGACGGCGTTCTTCGACCGCTGGCTGCGCGGCTAGCTCAGGCGGCCGATGTCGTTCGAGAGGCCGATGAAGAAGAGGAGCAGGACGACCGCGATCCCGATCGCCGACGCGCGCTCGTAGACCTCGCGCGCCACGGCTTTGCCGCGGATGCCCTCGATCAGCGAGAAGGTGATGTGGCCGCCGTCGAGCGGGAGGAGCGGCAGCAGGTTGAGGAGCGCGAGCGAGAGGCTGATCAGCCCCAGCACCCACAGGTAGTTGTCGATCCCCTGCTCCGCCGCCTGCGACGACCCCTGGACGATCCCGACCGGGCTCGAGATCTCGTTGCGCCCCTCGCCCGTGACGAGGCGGCCGATCGTCGCGCCGATCTCCTTCGTCACGAGCCCCGTCACGCGGACCGCCTGCCACGTCGCCTCCCCGAAGCCGAGGCCCTCGCCGCGGAGCACGAACCCGAGGCGGTATGCGCCTTCGACCTCCCGCGGGCGCACCGGGCCGAGCTCGACGCGGCGGCCGTTGCGGTCGACGACGAGCGTCAGGGGGCGGCCGTCGGACGCGCCGATCGTGCGCGAGATCTCGTCCGCGTCCACGGACTCGCCGCCGATCGAGACGATCGTGTCACCCGGCTGGAGCCCGGCCGCCTGGGCCGGGCTGCCGGCGACGACCTCGTCGATCGTGCGCGTCGCCTTCCCGCCGCCGAGCATGAAGAGCGCCGCGAACAGGACGACCGCGAGCACGAGGTTCGCGCCGGGGCCGGCGAAGATGACGGCGACGCGCTTCCAGGTCCGTGCGCGCCAGTAGGCGTCCGGCGCGAGCGCGTCGCCCACCTCGGTCACTCCACGCTCGGCCGAGCGCCGCGCCGCCGGCGAGAGCTCGGCCCGCTCGACGCCCTCCTCGACCGTGCGCAACGCGTCGCGTGCCGCGTCGTGCGCCTCCTCGTCGAGACGGCGGCGCAGCTGCTCGACCGGGTGCGTGAGCACCGGCTCCTCGGCGACCGCACGGCCGAAGTGGAGGTCGAGGTCGCCCGCGGCCGGGCGGTGCATGCCGGGGATCTTCACGTAGCCGCCGAGCGGGATCGTCCCGATCCCGTACTCGATGCCGTTCCGCCGCGTCTTGACGAGCGCCGGGGGGAACCCGATGTAGAACTTCCGCGGGTTCATCCCGACGGCGCGCGCGACGAAGAAGTGGCCGGCCTCGTGGATGAGGATGAGGAGCGCGAGCCCGAAGATCGCGATCGCGACGTTCATGCGACCGCGACCTCCGCGAGCGCGTCCTCGGCGAGGCGGCGTGCCTCTGCGTCCGCTGCGACGAGGTCGTCGAGGTCGCGCGCCGGCGACCCCGACGCCGCCGCGAGCACCTCCTCCACGGTCTCGGCGATCCCGAGGAACGGCAGCCGGCCGTCGAGGAACGCAGCGACGGCGACCTCGTTGGCGGCGTTGTACGCGCACGGGAACGTGCCGCCGCGCTCGCCCGCCTCGCGCGCGAGCGGGAGCAGCGCGAACGTGTCCAGGTCGGGCGCCTCGAACTCGAGCGTGAGCCCGGCGGCGAGATCGAGCTGCGGCACGTCGGTCGGCGCGCGGTCGGGGTACGTCAGCGCGAACGAGATCGGGACGCGCATGTCCGGGTAGCCGAGGTGCGCGAGCGCCGCGCCGTCGCGGAGGCGGACGAGCGAGTGGACCACCGACGACGGGTGCACCACGACCTCGATCCGCTCGACCGGGACGCCGAAGAGGACGTGCGCCTCGAGCAGCTCGAGCCCCTTGTTCGCGAGCGTCGCGGAGTCGACGGTGATCTTCGGGCCCATCCGCCAGGTGGGGTGCGCCAGTGCGTCCGCGACCGACACGTCCTCGAGCTCGGCGCGCGTCCGGCCGCGGAACGGCCCGCCCGACGCCGTCAGCACGAGCGAGTGGATCGTCTCGGGCGCCCGCCCCTCGAGGCACTGGAAGAGTGCCGAGTGCTCGGAGTCGACCGGCAGCAGCAGGCCGCCGCCGCGCGCGTGCGCCGCGCGCGCCAGGTCGCCGGCTGCGACGAGACTCTCCTTGTTCGCGAGCGCCAGCGTCACGCCGGCCTCGAGCGCCCACAGCGTCGCGGCGATCCCGGCGAAGCCGACGACGGCGTTCAGCACGACGTCCGGCTCGGCGGCTTGCAGCAGTGCGAGAGGGTCGCCGCCGACCTGCACGTGCTCGACCCCGTGCTCGCGCGCGAGGTCGTCGAGCGGCGTCGAACCGGACGTGAGCGCGCACAGCTCGAGCTCCGGGTGGCGCGCGACGACCTCGAGCGCCTGCGTTCCGATCGAGCCCGTGGCACCGAGAATCGCGACCCGCCGCATCGGGCCAGTGTAGGCGGAGTCGGCTCCTACCCGAGCGCGAGGATCACGTAGAACGAGGCGGGGGCCGCGAACAGGAGCGCGTCGATCCGGTCGAGGACGCCGCCGTGGCCGCCCAGGAGGCGGCCCGAGTCCTTGACCTGGAGGTCGCGCTTGAGCGCGGACTCGAACAGATCGCCCGCCGCACCGGCGAGCGCGATCGCGCCGCCGAGCGCGATCGATTCCGGGATCGTCAGGAAGCCTTGCTCGTAGAGGGCGAAGAAGGCGACCGCGACGGCCGCGACGGTTCCCGCGACGAACCCCTCCCACGTCTTTCCCGGGGACATCGCCGGCGCGAGCTTGTGCCTGCCGACGAGCCGGCCTGCGAAGTAGGCGATCGTGTCGCTCGCGAAGACGGCGAGGAGGACGGTGAGGATCGCGAGCCGTCCGTGCTCCGGGAGGTCGCGGAGAAGCACGAGGTGCGCGAGGCCGAGTGGGATCCACGCCGCGCCGAGGATCGTGGTGCCGATCGTGATCGTGCCGCTCTGGCGGGTCTCGGCGATCCCGTAGAAGAGGAAGGCGAGGAGGAGCGTGAGCATGAACCCGCCGACCATCCACTCGGCGCCGCCCACATGCGCCCCCACGACCGTCGCGACCGCCGCGACGTAGCCCGCGAGCACGAGTGGACGCAGCGAGCGCGCCATCGCGTACAGCTCGTGGAGCGCGATCAGCGCGACGAGCACCGCGAGCGCGGCGATCCACCAGCCGCCGCGCAGGACGAAGTAGAGGACGACCGGGAGGGTGACGACCGTGACGACGACGCGCGAGAGGAGCTGGTTCAACGTCAGCGTCCGCCGAACCGTCGCCGCCGGCTCGCGTACTCGCCGAGCGCCGAGCGGAGGTCCGCCTCGCCGAAGTCGGGCCAGAGCGTCTCCACGAAGACGAGCTCCGAGTACGCGAGCTGCCAGAGGAGGAAGTTCGACACCCGCACCTCGCCGGACGTGCGGATCAGGAGGTCGGGGTCGGGCAGCTCGGGCGCGTAGAGACGCTGCGCGAACGCCGCCTCATCGACCTCGTCCGGCGGCACCCCGTCCTGCACGAGCCTCCTCGCCGCCTCGACCACGTCGGCGCGGCCGCCGTAGTCGAACGCGACCCACAGCGAGAGACGGTCGAGATGGGCGGTCTCGGCCTCGAGCGCCTCCATCCGCTCGAGCAGCCACTCGGGCGCACGGTCGCGCCGCCCCATGAAGCGGGTGCGAACGCCCTGCTTCGCGAGGTCGGGGAGCTCGCGCTCGATCGTCTCGCCGAAGATCTCCATCAGCGCGGCCACCTCGTCCGGCGGCCGGGCCCAGTTCTCGGTCGAGAACGCGTAGACGGCGAGGGAGGTGACGCCGAGGTCGATCGCGGCCTCGACGGTTCGTCGCAGCGCGCGTGTGCCCTCTCGGTGCCCCTCGGAGACGGGGAGGCCGCGCCGCTCCGCCCAGCGGCCGTTCCCGTCCATGATGATCGCGACGCTGCGGGCGAGGTCCGTCGGCGCGAGCTCCGAGGCGACCTCGCTCACACTTCCATGATCTCGGCCTCTTTGTGCTTCATGAGGTCGTCGATCGTCTTCACGTGGTCGTCGGTCAGCTTCTGGACCTGGGCCTCGGCGCGCCGCTCCTCGTCGTCGCCCACCTCGCCGTTGCGGACGAGCTCCTCCAGGTGCTTCATCACGTCGCGGCGGACGTTCCGGATCGCGACCTTGCCCTCCTCGCCGTACTTCCGCAGCAGCTTCACGAGCTCGCGCCGGCGCTCCTCGGTCAGCTGCGGGATCGGCAGGCGGATCACCTTGCCGTCGTTCGACGGCGTGAGCCCGAGGTCGGACTCCTGCACGGCCTTCTCGATCGCCCGGATCTGCGTCGGGTCGAACGGCTGCACGGTGAGCATCCGCGGCTCCGGCGCGTTGATCGTCGCCATGTTCCGGAGCGGCGTCGGCGTCCCGTAGTAGTCGATCGTGATCCGGTCGAGGAGCGCCGCCGACGCACGTCCGGTGCGGACGCCGTTGAACGTCTCCCGCGTGTGCTCGATCGCGGCGTCCATGCGCCGCTGCGCGTCCTGGAGGAACTCCTCGATCGTCGGCATCAGCTCTCCTCGGTCGTGGGGGTCGAGATCAGGGTGCCCACGCGCTCCCCGGTCGCGACGCGGAGGATGTTCCCGCGCGCGAGCTCGAACACGTAGATCGGTAGGCCGTTCTCCATGCACAGCGAGAGCGCGGTCGTGTCCATCACGCGGAGACCGCGCTCGATCGCCTCGAGGTGCGTGAGCTCGGGCAGGAAGCGCGCGTCCGGGTCGCGGCGCGGGTCGCCGTCGTAGACGCCGTTCGTCCCGTTCTTCGCCATCAGCATCGCCTGCGCGCCGATCTCGAGCGCGCGCAGGGCGGCGGCCGTGTCGGTCGTGAAGAACGGGTTGCCGGTGCCGGCGGCGAAGATGACGATGCGTCCCTTCTCGAGGTGGCGCATCGCGCGCCGGCGGATGTACGGCTCCGCCACCTCGGACACCTCGAGCGCCGAGAGAACGCGCGTGACGCCGCCGAGGCGCTCGAGCGCGTCCTGTAGCGCGAGTGCGTTCAGCACCGTCGCGAGCATCCCCGCGTAGTCGCCGGTCGCGCGGTCCATCCCTTCTGCCGCCGCCGCCATGCCGCGGTAGATGTTGCCTCCGCCGACGACGATCGCGAGCTCGATCCCCTCCGCCTGGAGCTCCAGGATCTCCTGCGCGACCACCTCGACCGTCCGCGGGTCGAGCCCGTACTCCCGCTCGCCCATGAGCGCCTCGCCGGAGAGCTTCAGGAGGACGCGGCGGAATGCGGGAGCAGCGCCCACCGCCGCGGGCGCCGCCTCCGCCGTTTCCTCGCCGCGAACGGCCACGGCCCTATTCTGCGACAGAGAAGCGCCTGAACGCGAGCACCCGCGCCCCCTGCGCCGCGAGCGCCTGCCCGACCGTCTGCGACGCGTCGTGGATCCAGGCCTGCTCCTCGAGCACGCCGCCGGGAGCGGCCGCGTAGAACCGCTTCCCGAGCATGCCCTCGACGATCTTCTCCTTCGCGCCCTCCGGCTTCCCCGCGAGCTCGTCCGAGTTCAGGTAGATCTGCCGCTCGGCCTCGACCGCCTCGGCCGGGACCTCGTCCTTCCGCACCCACTCCGGCGCGGCGAACGAGATGTGCATCGCGACCTGCCGCGCGAGCGCCGGATCGCCGCCCTCGAGCTGGACGAGCACGCCGATCTTGTTCGCGGGCGGGTGGATGTACGCGCCGAGGGTGTGGCCCTCGAGGCGCTCCGCGCCCGTCACGACGATGTTCTCGCCGAGCTTCCCGATCAGCTCGAGCCGCTGCTCCTCGAGCTGGGTCACGGCGTCGGGCCCGCCGTCCGCGACGGCCTCGAGCGCGCTCTGCGCGAAGAGCCGGAACTCGTCGTTCTTCGACACCGGCTCGGTCTCGCAGCCGATGGCGACGAGCGTCCCCTGCTCGTCGTTCACGAGCGTGAGGACGACGCCCTCGGACGTCGCCCGGTCCGCGCGCTTGCCGGCGCGAGCCATCCCGCGCTCGCGGAGGAGCGTGCGCGCGGCCTCGACATCGCCGCCCGTCTCCTCGAGCGCCCGCTTGCACTCCATCATCCCCGCGCCCGTCGCGTCGCGGAGCTCCTTGACCAGGCTGGCCGAGATCGTGCTGCTCACTGGGTCTCCCCCTCGTCGGTCGTCTCTTCCGCGATCACCGCGGGCTCGTTCGCCGCGACCCAGCCGGTCGTCTCGTCGGCCGTCGTCGGCTCGACGGCCGCCTCCCCCTGCGAGAGCTGCTCCGTGTCGGCGGGCGTCGTGTCGAGCAGCGCCGGGTCGGACGCCGCGCTCTCGTGCTGCGGCTCCTCCGCAGCGGGCGCGCCGTTCCCGTTGGCATTCGCCGTCTCGAATTCGCGCTCCGTCACGCGCGTCTGCGCAGCGGCGATGCCGTCCGCGATCGCGCGCACGATGAGGTTGCACGAGCGGATCGCGTCGTCGTTCCCCGGCACGACGTAGTCGGCCTCGTCGGGGTCGGCGTTCGTGTCCACGAGCGCGATGATCGGCAGGCCGAGCCGCCGCGCCTCGCGCACCGCGAGCTGCTCCTTCTTCAGGTCGACGATGAAGACCGCGTCCGGCTGGCGGCGCATGTCGGCGACGCCGCCGATGTTCGCCTCGAGCTTCTCGAGCTCGGCCAGCATCGCCATCCGCTCCTTCGCGGGCAGGAGGTCGAGCTGCCCCTCCGCCTTCAGGCGGCGCAGCTCGTGAAGGTGCGCGATCCGGTCGGTGATCGTCTTCCAGTTCGTGAGCAGCCCGCCGAGCCAGCGGTTGTTCACGTAGGGCATCCCGACGCGCGACGCCTCGGTGGCGACCGCGTCCTGCGCCTGCTTCTTCGTGCCCACGAAAAGGATCGTGCCGCCGCGGCTCGCGATGTTGCGGACGAAGTCGTGCGCCTCCTGGAGCAGCTCGGACGTCTGCTGGAGGTCGATGATGTAGATGCCGCCGCGCTCGGTGAAGATGAAGCGCTTCATCTTCGGATTCCAGCGGCGGGTCTGGTGGCCGAAGTGGACTCCGGCCTCCAGGAGCTCACGCATGGAGACGACTGCCAAGGGTCTGGCCCCTTTCGATGTTGGTTTCGGAAGCTGCTGCCGGCGCGGCGCGGATGGAACCGTGGCGGAACGCCGCGGCACCCCCACCCGTCGTGCTCCTCGCCGGGGAGACGGGACAGGAACGCCGGGAGTGTAGCGGCTCCCGCGTCGCTTCCTCCGAGCGATTCGCGCGCGTCAGGCGGCGGAACGGGCTCGGTCGAGCGCCGCGGCGAGATCGGGCGGGAGCGGCGAGGCGACCTCCACGCGCTCGCCGGTGAACGGGTGCGTGAACGCAAGGCTCGCCGCATGCAGGAACTGGCGCTCGAGGCCGAGGTCGCCCTCGACCCCGTAGACCGGATCGCCGGACACCGGCAGGTCGATCGCCTCCAGGTGCACCCGAATCTGGTGCGTGCGCCCGGTCTCGAGCCGCACCTCGAGCAGCGCGTGCGCCGGCAGGAGCTCGACCACCTCGAACCACGTGACGGCGTCGCGCGGGGTCGCGCTGTCGAGCGAGTGGCGTGTCCGGTCGGTGCGGTCGCGGCCGATCGGCGCGGAGATCCTCCCGCTCCGGGAGCGCGGGCGCCCACGCACGAGCGCGACGTAGCGCCGCTCGACCTCCCGACGGCGGATCAGCTCCTGGAGCCGCGTGTGCGCCTCCTGCGAGCGCGCGACGACGAGGAGGCCCGACGTGTCGCGGTCGAGGCGGTGCACGATCCCGGGCCGGTCGTCCTCTCCGCCCGCGGCGTCGAGCGCGACGAGCCCATGGGCGAGCGTTCCCGTGGTCGTGCTCCCCGACGGGTGGACGACGAGGCCCGGCGGCTTGTCGACGACGAGCAGGTGCTCGTCCTCCCACGCGACCGGGACGTCCATCTCCTCGGCCTCGAGCGGTCCCGCTTCCGCAGGGAGGGCGACGACGACCTCCTCCCCGCCCTCGAGGCGGTGGCTCTTCGGCCGCGGCCGCCCGTCGACGGTGACCGCGCCGTCGCCGATCAGCCGCTCCGCGAGCGACCGTGACGCGACCTCCGGCCGTGCCGCGACGACCCGGTCGAGGCGGCCGGGCTCAGCCGCGGAGAAACGGAGAGTCGTCAAGCGGCGTCGGCCGCCTCGGCCGGCGGTCGGCGGCTCCGAGCGCGAGGAAGAGGATCGCGACCCCGGCGACGATGAAGGTGTCGGCGAGGTTGAACGCCGGCCAGTAGCGGATGTCCAGGAAGTCCGTGACGTGACCGAGCCGGATCCGGTCGAGCAGGTTCGAGACGCTGCCGCCGAGCACGAACCCGAGCGCGACCGGCAGCACCGGATGCCGCTGCGCGGCACGCGCGAAGAAGACGACCATCCAGAGGACGGCGACGGCGGTGAGCGCGATCACGATCGACGTCCAGTCCGAGAAGAGGCCGAACGCGATCCCGGAGTTCTGGACGTGGTGGATCGAGAGCGGGCCGACGACGTGCACCTCCTCGCCGAGCGCGAGCGCGGACGACACGATCTGCTTCGTCAGCTGATCCGCCGCGACGGCGGCTCCGGCGATCGCGAGGAGCGCTCCCCACTGGCGCCGTCCGGCTCCGAGCGGCCGCTCCGCCGCGGAGACCGGGCGGAGCGCGTTCGTCGCCGACCCGACGCGGACGTCGAGCGGCCGCGGCCGCTCTCGGGGCGCCGGCTCGCTCACCTCGGTCAGCGCCCCTGCTTCCGCGCGTCGTCGATGCAGAGCGTCGCCCAGGGCAGCGCCTCGAGCCGCTCCTCCGGGATCGGGTTCCCGCAGGCCGCACACGTGCCGTACGTGCCCTCGTCGATCCGGGCGAGAGCCTCGTCGACCTCACGCAGCTGACGCTGTGCGCCTTCCTCGATCCCCTCGTCGAACTCGCGCTCGTACGTCTCCGAGGCGGTGTCGGCCATGTGGTTGTCGGCGCTCGACGAGACGAGCTCGCCGGTCTCGCCGGTGAGGTCGTCCCGCCCGATGTCGTGGTGCTCGATCTGCGACTGGAGCTGCTCGCGGTGCTCCAGCAGCGCTGTGCGGAAGCGATCGGTGTCGATGCCCTGGCTCATGCTCTCTCCTCTCCGCCTGCCGAGGCGCGGCGTCCGTCGATCTCGGTCGGCCCCGTCGGAGCCAACCTGACGATCTTGTCGCGCGCGCGGGAGCCCGAAACGGGGTGCACGCGCAGCCGCAGAGATGTCCGTGCGCCGCTCACGCGGCGAAGGATACGGAGCTAGGAGATCAGCCGGCGGATCTCGCCCGTCGCCTCGCCCACCGGCTCGCGACGATCGGTCTCCGCCTCCTCGACGGTCTCGAGCGCCGTCCGCAGGAGGCCCTTCATCCGGCGGATCTCGCCCTCGAGCCGCTCGCGCTCGGCCGCGGCGCGCCGCGTGACGGCCCGTGCCTCGCCGTGCGCCTCGGCAACGATGTTCGCTGCTTCACGGCGCGCTTGGTCGCGCATCTCGGCCGCGGACTTCTCGGCGGAGACGAGCGTCGTGCGCAGGAGCTCCTCGAGCTCCTTGTGCCGCCTCAGGTCGTTCTCGAGCGCCTCGACCTTGTCCGCGAGGTCGGCCCGGTCGCGCCAGACGTCCTCGAAGCTCTCCGCGATCTCGGTGAGCAGCGCGTCGACGGCACCGCGGCGGTAGCCGCGAAAGCCCTTCCGGAGCTGGATGTGCCTGATCTCGACCGGTGTGAGCGCCATGGCGTCTCCTCTCTAGAGCACGTTGCGGATCAGCGAGTCGAGGATCCCGCGCAGGATCACGAGCGAGAAGATCGCCAGCATCGGCGACAGGTCGATCGGCCCGAGCGGAGGGATGAACCGGCGGAAGAGGCGCAGGTACGGGTCGCAGACGTCGTACAGGAAGCGCTGCACGCGGCTCAGCCACGGCCGGTACGGGAGCCTGATCCACGACGTGATCACGTACGCGAAGAGCAGCAGGATGTAGACCGTCAGGAAGGTCGTCACGAACTGCGCGATCGAATCGCCGAGGTCGGCGAGCAGCCCGAGTGCGAGCACCGAGGTGGCGAAGACGTCGCCCATGGTGGTTCGTTCGTCCCCGGAGGGCGGTCTCCTACGCCTGGTTGAAGAAGCCGCCGCGCTCGAGCATCCGCGCCCGCTCTTCCGCCGAGACCTCGACGTTGCGCGGCGTGAGCAGGAAGACCTTGTCGGCGACACGCTGCATCCCGCCGTCCAGCGCGTACGTGAGGCCGCTCGCGAAGTCGATCAGCCGCTTCGAGAGCTCCTGGTCGGCGCTCTGCAGGTTGAGGATGACGGGGACGCCGTCCTTGAACCGGTCTGCGATCTGCTGCGCGTCGTTGAAGCTCCGCGGCAGCACGAGATGCACCTTCACCGACGCCGGGCTCGGTGCCGACTCGACGCCGCGCAGCCGCGTCGGGCGCATGATCGCGGTCGCCGCCGCGGGCGAGGGCTCGGGGTCGCTCCAGTCGTCGAAGTCGCGGCCCCGCCGGGGCTGCAGCCTCCGGACGTTCGCCCGCTCGCGCGCGCTGTAGGAGCGCTCGATCTCCTCGTTCGTGACGTAGCCGTCCTCGTCCCAGTCCTCGTCCTCGGCGATGCCGAAGTAGACGAGCGTGCGGTTCCACATGTCCGAGAAGCCCATGGTTGTGCGGGATGTTACCCCCGGAAGAGGATCGAGCCCACGCGGACGAGGGTCGCGCCCTCCTCGGCCGCGACGCGGTAGTCCTGCGACGTCCCCATCGAGAGCTCCGGCAGGCCGTGCTCGGCGGCGAGCGCGCGCAGACGGCGGAAGTACGGGCGCGACGCCTCGGCGTCCGCCGTCGCCGGCGGCATCGTCATCAACCCGCGCGCATGCGGGTGTGCGGCGAGGAACTCAGCCAGCCGGTCCGGCGCGACCCCGTGCTTGGAGGCCTCGCCGCTGAGGTTCACCTCGACGAGCGCGGGCACCTCGAGCCGCCGCGCAGCCGACTCGGAGTCGAGCGAGTGGACGAGCTCGCAGATCCGGTTCACGACCTTCGCCTTGTTCGACTGCAGGTGGCCGATGAAGTGCCAGCGGAAGGTGTCCCCGTAGACCGCGTGCTTGCGCTCGAGGTCCTGCGCGCGGTTCTCGCCGACGACCTCCACCCCGGCCTCGGCGAGAACGGCCATCTCCTCCACCGACACGTATTTCGTGGCCGCGACGACCGTGACCTCCGCACCGACCTCACCGCGGATCCGCGCGAGCGCGTCGCGAACGGCGTCAGGCGACACAGGCGATCACCCCCTGGACGCCGCGCGGCTTCCCGGTGCGCCGGTGCGAGAAGAAGAGGTCGGGGTTGCACGCCGTGCACAGGTCGACCCGCTCGACCGCCTGGACGCCGGCGGCTCGGAGTGACCGCTCGGCGGAGGTCCACAGGTCGAGGTTGCGCCCGCGCAGGACGTCGTCGCCGAACGTCGCCGAGAACGGATCCCCGACCTCCTCCCCCACCTCGTAGCAGCACGGGCCGATCGCGGGGCCGACGCAGGCGGCGAGGCCGTCGCCGCCGAGAGCCGCGACGCCCGCGGCGACGATGCCGCCGAGGAGCCCGCGCCAGCCCGCGTGGAGGATGGCGACAGCCGGCGCGCCGCTGTCGGCGCGGACGAGCGCGATCGGCAGGCAGTCGGCGGTGAACGCGAGCAGCGGGAGCCGCGGCTCGTCCGTCCAGAGCCCGTCGCCGGGCTCGCCGCGGCGCGCCGGGTCGGCTCGATGGACGAGCGCGGAGTGGATCTGCCGGTTGAGCGCGAGCCGCTCCGGCTCCGTCCCCACCTCCGCGCAGAGCCGCCGCCGGTTCTCGTCGACGCGCGACACCTCGTCGCCGGTGAGCCGGCCGAGGTTGAGCGATTCGTACGGCCCCTCGCTGACACCCCCGCGCCTCGTCGAGAAGACGACCTCGTACGGCCCGGGCGCGCTCCAGCGGATCACGACGTCAGGCTACGCGCGCTCGAGCTCGCCGGCCGCGCGTTCGAGGAGCCACTCGCGCGTGTTCCGCGCGGGCTCCTCCACCACGTCGCGCAGGAGCGCCTGGAGCACGTGACCGAGCACCGGCCCTTCGCGGAAGCCGAGCGCGATCAGGTCGCCGCCGTCGACCGCGAGGTGCGAGAGATCGTGCGGCTGCGTTCGCTCCTGCTGCAGGAGCTCGCCGAAGCGCGCGAGCGCCGCGACAGCCGCCTCGGTCCCGCGCTTGCCGCGCAGGTCGGCGTCCTTGTGGGCGAGGAGGTCGAGCGCGAGCTCGCTCCCGTGACGTGCGAGGAACCGGCGCGCATCGACGGGCTGCGGGTCCGGCAGCTCGTGGAACGCGTGCTCGTGCACGAGCCGCCCGACGTACGCCTGCAGGCGGGCGGGGTAGCGCAGGCGGCGGAGGACGGTGCGTGCGATCGCCGCGCCACGGACGGCGTGCTCGCCCCCGCTCCGGTCGGTCTCCGGCTTGCCGAGGTCGTGGAGGAGCGCCGCCAGCCGCACCTCGAGCCGCGCTCCGGCGTCGCCGGCTGCCTGCACCACCGCGAAGAGGTGCTCGTCGAGCGGGAGATGCTGCCGGTCGCTCGTCTGCGCGTACCCGACGGCCGGCGCGAACTCCGGGATCACCTCGGCGAGGACGCCCGTGTCGCGGGCGAGGCGTAGCGCCCGCGCCGGCTCGCGGCCCAGGAGGAGCTTCGAGAGCTCGCCCTGGCCGTCGGCCTTGACGCCGCCGCCGATCCGCTCCGGAGAGACGAGCGCGACGGCGCGCGCTTCCTCGCGCATCTGCTGCAGCGTCTCCTCGTCCGGCTCGAGCCCGAGCTGCGAGACGAGCCGCAGCCCGCGCACGAGGCGGAGCGGGTCCTCGGCGAAGCTGCGCGGCGAGACCGCGCGGAGGACCCGCCGCTCGAGGTCTCCTCGCCCCCCGAGCGGGTCGACGTACGTGCCGTCCTCGAGCCGCCGTGCGATCGCGTTGACGGTGAAGTCGCGCCGCTCCATGTCCTTCTCGATCGGAAGCGAGGCGTCGGCGACGATCGCGAAGTCATGGCGGCCGGGGCCGGTGCTCTCCTCACGGCGCGGCGGCGCGAACTCGATGCCGGTCGGTACGAGCCTCCGAATCTCGGCGTCTTCGGGGAAGAAGCGGACGCCGACGAGACGATCCGCGACGACGAGGTCCTCCATCCGCCCGTGCGGCTCGAGCCGGCTGCGGAGACCGGCGGTGTCGACGCCGGGCACGACGAAGTCCGCATCCTTCGACTCGAGCCCGAGCAGCTCGTCGCGAACGGCACCGCCGACGAGATACGCGTCGAGCCCGAGCGAGCGGACGTAGTCCTCGATCTGCCGCAACACGGCGTGCGCCTAGAGGTGCGCGATCGCCTCGATCTCGACGAGCGCCCCGGACGGGAGCCGCGAGACCTCGACCGTCGAGCGCGCCGGCGGACGGTCGCCGACGTGGCGCGCGTACACCTCGTTCATCGCCGCGAAGTCGTCGAGGTTCGTGAGGAACACGGTCGTCTTGACGAGCTTGCCCATGCCGCTGCCGGCCTCCTCGAGGATCGCGGCGAGGTTCGTCAGGACCTGCTCCGTCTGCTCGGCGATGCCGTCGCCGACCATCTGCGACTCCCCCGGACGCAGCCCGAGCTGTCCCGCGACGAAGACGAAGTCGCCCATGCGGACGGCCTGGTTGTACGGGGCACCCTGGAACGGCGCAGGCGCGCTCTCGGTGCGGATGATGGTCTTCTCTGCCATGTCTCCTCCGGTCAGGTCGTGGCGCTGCGGCATGCGGCGGCGAGCGCGACGCCGAGCGC
>DATMJW010000219.1:0-5158 GCA_035553355.1 Gaiellaceae bacterium
CAGAGACCGGAGGCCGACTCCGATCCCTGCCGCTCGCAGTGCTCCGCCCGGCGGCCGAACGCCACCGCCTGGCCGCTCACGGCGCTACGCCGCTTCGGCGTGCGCCGCCTTCGCCCGCTCGGCGATCGCCGCGAACGCGGCGGGATCGCTGACGGCGAGGTCGGCGAGAACCTTGCGGTCGAGCTCGATGCCCGCCTTGTGCAGGCCCGAGATGAACTGGTTGTACGACATCCCATTCGCGCGGGCCGCCGCGTTGATCCGGACGATCCAGAGCTGGCGGAACGTCCGCTTCTTGTTCTTCCGGTCGCGGTAGGCGTAGACGAGCGAGTGCTCGACCTGCTCCTTCGCGTAGCGGTAGCTCGACTTCTTGAGCCCCCAGTACCCCTTCGCTTCCGCGAGCACCTTGCGGCGCTTCTTGCGCGCGTGGACGGACCGCTTGACGCGTGCCATCCCGCTACCTCATCCCCAGAAGCCGCTTGATCCGCGGCACGTCGTTCTCGGCGACCGAGTGGTCTTTCGTGAACGCGCGCTTCCGCTTAGCTGACTTGTGCTCCAGGTTGTGGCTCTTCATCGCGTGCCGGCGCAGCAGCTTGCCGCTGCCCGTCACCTTGAACCGCTTCTTCGCTCCGCTCGCTGTCTTCACCTTGGGCATCTGCTTTCACTCCTGCGTTCTTCGTGGGCCCGAGCAGCATCACCATGTTGCGTCCGTCGAGGAGGGGCGGCGACTCGATCGTCGCGAGCTCCTTCAGCTCGTCGGCGAGACGCATCAGGAGGTCACGCCCACGCTCCGGGTGCAGGTTCTCGCGCCCGCGGAACATGATCGTCACCTTCACCTTCGCGCGCTGGTGCAGGAAGCGCACGACGTGGCCCTTCTTCGTCTCGTAGTCGTGGATGCCGATCTTCGGCCTGAGCTTGATCTCCTTGACGTTGATCTGCTGCTGGTGCTTTCGGGCCAGCTTGGCCTTCTGCTCCTGCTCGTAGCGGTACTTGCCGTAGTCCATGACCCGCGCGACGGGCGGGTCGGCCTGCGCCGCGACCTCGACGAGGTCGAGCCCCTTCGAGTAGGCGTACTCGCGCGCTTCGTCCGTCGACTTGATCCCGATCTGCGTCCCGTCCTCGTCCACCAGGCGCACGCGCGGCACACGGATGTGCTCGTTGATGCGGTCCTGCGGCTGCGGGACGCGCCGGTCGTCCGGACGCCGTCTGGGCCTCAAAGGCTCTTCACCAAGCTGCTCGGTTCCTTTCCTCTAACGACAAAACCGCTGCAAGCAGCGGCCACGATCCTCGTCCTCTTCGACTCGGTTGAACCACCGACGGCTCTGCGGCCGCGGAGGTGAGGGGCGTGGTCCGCTCCTTCTTTCAGGCGCTGATCGTAGCAACTGCCGCGCGCAGGTCCACCAAAAGCTCCTGGAGACTGCGCGTCGACTGCCCGCCGCCGCGCTCCCGCACCGCGAGCGCCTCGTCGGACTCGCGGTCGCCGTAGACGACGGTGTACGGAACCTTCTCGACCTCCGCCTCGCGGATCCGCTTGCCGAGGGTCTCGTCGCGGACGTCGACGTCGACGCGGATGCCCTCCGCGAGGAGCCGGGCGCGCAGGTCGTCGACGGCGGCACGGTGCGCTTCGCCGACCGGGATCAGACGCAGCTGGACGGGCGCGAGCCAGACCGGGAACGCGCCGCCGTAGTGCTCGATCAAGATGCCGATGAAGCGCTCGAGCGACCCGAGCAGCGCGCGGTGGATCACGTACGGCGTCTCGGCCTCGTTGCCGCCGCTCATGTAGGTGAGATCGAAGCGCTGCGGCATCTGCGCGTCGAGCTGGATCGTCCCCATCTGCCACGAGCGCCCGAGCACGTCGGTCATGTGCAGGTCGATCTTGGGGCCGTAGAAGGCGCCGTCGCCCTCGTTCAGCTCGTAGTCGATCCCGCGGCGCTCGAGCGCCGCCCGCAGCGCGCCCTCCGTGAAGTCCCACTCGGCGTCGCTGCCGATCTTGTTGTCCGGCCGCGTCGAGAGCTCGAAGCGCGCGTCCATCCCGAAGAGGTCGTAGAGGAACGCGGCGTAGTCGAGGCAGCCGAAGATCTCGTCCTCGATCTGCTCGCGCGTGCAGAAGATGTGCGCGTCGTCCTGCGTCACGTGGCGCACGCGCAGGAGGCCGTGCAGCGTCCCCGTCGGCTCGTCCCGGTGGAGCGTCGACGCCTCGGCGAAGCGGACCGGGAGCTCCCGGTAGGAGCGCAGGTCGCTGCCGAAGAGCAGCATGTGGCCGGGGCAGTTCATCGGCTTCAGCCCGAAGCTCTTGTCCTCCTGCTCGATCAGGAACATGTTCTCGCGGTACTTCTCCCAGTGGCCCGACGTCACCCAGAGCTCGGTGTCGTAGAGGATCGGCGTCTTCACCTCGAGGTAGCCGCGGCGCGCGTTCTCGCGCCGCCGCAGGTCCTCGAGCACGTTCCAGATCACCATCCCCTTCGGGTGCCAGAGCGGCGACCCCGGCGAGTGCTCGTCGAAGTGGACGAGGTCGAGCTCGCGCCCGAGGCGGCGGTGGTCGCGCGCACGCGCCTGCTCGAGCCGCTCGAGGTACGCGTCCAGGTCCTTCTGGTCGTAGAACGCCGTCCCGTAGATCCGGGTGAGCTGGGTGTTCCGCTCGTCGCCGCGCCAGTACGCGCCGGCGAGCGACGTCAGCTTGAACGCCTTGATCGGCGCCGTGTTCTGGAGGTGCGGGCCGCGGCAGAGGTCGGTGAAGTCCCCCTGCGTGTACAGCGAGATCCGCCCCTCTGCGGTGTCGACGAGCTCCACCTTGTACGGCTCTCCCTCGGCCTCGAAGCGCGCGCGGGCGTCGTCCGCCTCGACCTCCTGCCGCGTCCACTCGCGGCCCTCCGCGATCTGGCGCAGCACCTCCTCCTCGATCCGCTCGAGGTCCGCCTCGGCGATCGGCTGCGGGAACTCGAAGTCGTAGTAGAAGCCGTTCTCGACCGGTGGCCCGATCGCGATCTTGACGCCCGGGTAGAGCCGCCGCACAGCCTCTGCGAGCAGGTGCGCCGCGGAGTGACGCAGCACGTACAGCGCATCCGCGTCGCCGCGGTCGCGCGTCGTCAGGATCTGGATCGGCTGCCCGTCCTCGAGCGGCAGGCGCAGGTCCTGCACGCGGCCGTCCACGCGCACGAGCACCGCCTGCTCGGCGAGCTTCGGCCCGATCGCGCGTGCGGCGTCGAGGCCGGTCGCGCCGTCGGGAAGTTCGAGTTCCGTCCGGTCGGGAAGCACCACTCTCATGGCAGAGCAGGATACTGAGCAGTTCGCCGACGCCCATCCGCGGGAGGACGACCGGAACGAGGAGGTCGACGCGTCCCCCGTCCCGGACCCCGAGGCGAACGACACCGGCGCAGACGACATCCCCGAAGCCGACTAGCGCCGCGCACCGGTCGCGCGGTTTTCGCGCGTTCGGCGACGGGTAGCCGAAGGGCGACAAGCGCAAGAGCGAAGGGGGAACACAGATGTCTCACCACATGGTCCGCGACGTGATGACCGCGAGCCCGGCCACAGTCGAGCCGAGCTCCTCGATCGAGGACGCCGCACGCCTCATGCGCGACGAGGACACCGGCGCGCTGCCGATCGTCGAGGGCGAGCGCCTCGTCGGGATGATCACCGACCGCGACATCGCGATCCGCGCCGTCGCCGAGGGCCGCATCGACGCGACCGTCGGCGAGCTCGCGTCGAAGGACCTCGTCTCGATCGACCCGCAGCAGACGCTCGAGGAGGCCGGCCGGCTGATGGCGCAGCACCAGGTGCGGCGCCTCCCCGTCTGCGAGGAGGACGGCCGTCTCGTCGGCATCCTCGCGCAGGCCGATCTCGCCCAGAGCGGCCACGACCAGCTCACGGGCGAGGTCGTCGAGCAGATCTCGCAGTAGCCGAGGCCCGGGCGCCCGCCCTCGCGGCGGGCGCCCGTATCGCTCCGCCGGATCCCCCGTTTGCGGCTCGAAAGTCGGAGCCGTACGCGCCGATACGCGTACGGCATGGCCGCCGCAGGGGTCTACCGGGGGACGTTCGGGCGCGCGCAGGCGGAGCGCCTGCTCTGGCGCGCCGGCTTCGGGCCGCGGCGGGGCGAGGCCGAGGCGCTCGCGGCGCTCGGGCTCGAAGCGGCCGTCCGCTCGCTGACCCGGCCCCCGCGCGAGCGCCTCGAGGGACCGGCGCCGCGCGACGCGAAGGGGCGCCCGCTCGCACCCGCCGACGCGTGGGGGCACGACCACGTCTGGTGGCTCGACCGGATGGTGCGCACGAACCGCCCGCTCGTCGAGCGGATGACACTCGTCTGGCACGACTGGTTCGCGACGTCGCTCGACGGCGTCGGCTCGCAGCGCCTGATGCTGCGCCAGAACGCGCTCCTCCGCCGACACGCGCTCGGCTCGTTCCCCGCGCTGCTGCGCGAGATCACGCGCGACCCGGCGATGCTGCTCTGGCTCTCCGGCACCGAGAACACGAAGTGGTCGCCGAACGAGAACTACGCGCGCGAGCTGATGGAGCTCTTCACGCTCGGCGCCGGGCGCGGCTACACCGAGCGGGACGTCCGCGAGCAGGCGCGCGCCCTCACCGGCTTTCGCAACAGCTGGCGCCGCGGCGTCGGCCCGCACCACTTCCGCTTCGACCGCGACCGCCACGACGGCGGCACGAAGCGCATCTTCGGCCGCAGCGGTCGCTACGACTGGGAGGACGCGGTGCGGCTCTGCCTCCGCCACCCGCGGCACCCGACCTTCCTCGTCGAGAAGCTCTGGGGGTACTTCGTCCCCGGCCGCCCGCCGGCGGCGACGCGCCGGTCGCTCGAGGCCGTCTACCGCAAGGACGGGCGGATCCGCCCGGTCGTCGAGCGCATCCTCCAGCACCCCGCGCTCTACACGGGGCCGCGGATGGTGAAGCCGCCCGTGGTCTACACGGCCGGCCTGCTGCGCGCAGTCGGGCGGCCGCTCGACACGACCGACTGGTCGTGGCTCGCCCCGATGACCGGGCAGCGGCTCTTCCTGCCGCCGAACGTCGCCGGCTGGGACGACAAGCGCTGGCTCGACACGGGCACCTTCCGCGGACGCTGGTGGATCGCGACGACGGCGGCGAAGGCGGCGGTGCTCGGCGACAAGGACGCAGGCTCCGTCCCGAGCGAGCCCGAGCGGCTCGTCGAGCT
>DATMJW010000220.1:0-14278 GCA_035553355.1 Gaiellaceae bacterium
GTGGCGGGCAGCCGTTCCTCGTCGTGGTCGGGTCGGACGGAGCCGTCGACGACGGATGGCGTGACTACAGCTCCCAGCAGACCCGCGACTCGTTTGATGCCCGGAGGGCGAACGTGCTCGTGATCTCGGACAGCGGCCTCGCCCCAGCTCAGCGTGAGCGCGTGCTCGCTGCATTGTCGTCGCTTCCCGACCGCGGCGCGGCCGTCGTGGTCGCCGGGCGGGAATAGCTCCGATTTCCATGGGCTCCACCGTGGCCACATTGTTACCACCGGCTCTCGGGCCGAAGGGGCGCTCGCACAGCCGAGCCCTCTGGTGCCGCCTAGCGTTGGTTGCTCTCGCGCGGCGTCGCTTCGTGATCGGCTGCGGCGGCCCAACTGCCGAGGAGCATCAGCGCCTCGTGTGATCGCGAGCCGGGCTCCGCCGCGTACGTGAAGAGCTTCAGCCGCTCGTCCGCGGCGATGTCGAAGCGATTGAAGCTCAGGGTCAGCTCGCCGACAACGGGATGGTGGAAGTGTTTGGCGGCCGTCGCGTGAAAGCGCACGCTGTGTGTCGCCCAGTGGGCGCGAAACGCCTCGCTCTGCGTCGCGAGCTCTCCGATGAGGTCTGAGAGGTCGCGGTCGTGCGGGTCTCGTCCGGCCGCTGCGCGGAGGATCGCGGCGGTCTCGCGCGCAGCGCGGTCCCAGTCGGCGTAGAACGTCCGGGCACGGCGATCGAGAAAGACGAACCGGGCGCTGTTGGGCGGCCGCGCCGGGTCGGCGTACAACTCCGAGAACAAGGCGCGTGCGAGGACGTTTGTAGCCAGGATGTCGAGGCGCTCGTTGCTCACGTACGCGGCAGCGCCGGTGATGGCATCCAGTGTCCAGTGGATCTCGGACGGTATGCGTTGCTTGGGTAGGCGCCGTCGGGGGCGTGCCGCGGGCTGAGCGGCGCGGGCGAGGTCGAAGAGGTGGGCGCGCTCCGCGTCGTCAAGCTGTAGCGCCCGAGCCAGCGCTTCGAGCACGCTTTCAGACGCACCGCCGATGTCGCCGCGTTCGAGGCGCGTGTAGTACGGGACACTGACGCCAGCCAGCACGGCGACCTCCTCACGGCGTAGTCCCGGAACGCGGCGACTGCCGTACGACCGCAAGCCCGCCTGCTCGGGCGCGATCCGGGCGCGGCGGGAGGTGAGGAACTCTCGAATCGCCTCCTTCGTGTCCACGACATCCAGCGTAGATGCGGCGCTCGCCGCCTGGCAGACCGCGCCAGTACCCCTCTCAAGAGGCTCCCTCAACCCGGGCTACTCGCTGCTTCCCTTGGAGCGTGAACAACGACAAGGAGACTCACATGAGTGACAAGAAGACGTGGTTCATCACCGGCGCCCGCCGCGGCATGGGCGTCGAGTTCGGGAAGGCCGCGCTGGCCGCCGGTCACAACGTGGTGGCCACCGGCCGCGACCCGGATGCCGTCTCGAACGCGGTCGGCGCGGACGAAGATCTACTGGTCGTCAAGCTCGACGTGACCAGTAGAGACGACGCCGACGCGGCCGCAGCGGCCGCCGCCGCGCGCTTCGGCGGCATCGACGTGCTGGTCAACAACGCCGCCAGCTTCGAGGCGGGGTTCTTCGAGGAGTTGACGCCGGAGCAGATCGAGCGTCAGCTCGCCGTCAGCCTCATCGGGCCCATGAACGTCACGCGCGCGGTCCTGCCGGTTATGCGCAAGCAGCAGGCGGGACACATCGTCACCATCTCGTCGGTGGCGGGGTTCGCGGGCTCCGCGTACACCAGCGCGTACGCGGCGTCGAAATTCGCGGTCGACGGGTGGATGGAGTCGCTGGCCGCGGAGATCGAGCCGTTCGGCATCCATGCCACCGTGGTCAACCCCGGGTTCTTCCGCACCGAGCTGCTCACGGAAGACTCGACCAATTACGCGCCGGCTTCGATCCAGGAGTACGCGGAACGCAGCGCCGCCATGCGCGACTTCTTCGAGGATATGAACGGGAAGCAGCCCGGCGACCCGTCGAAGCTCGCCCAGGCGCTCCTGACGATCGCGAGCGAGGAGCGGCCACCGTTTCGCTTCATCGCCGGCGCCGACGCGATCGCGGCGGCCGAGGCGAAGCTCGCCGAGCGCCAGCAGCAGATCGAAGCGTACCGTGACCTCTCGACATCCCTCTCGCTCGACGAGGCGCTGACGACTGCGTGACTCCGCGCCGGAAGAGCGGCCGCGTCGCGGTCATCACCGGCGCCTCGTCCGGCATCGATGTTCCTGAACGCTTGTCCGGGTTAGCCGCGACGACGATCGGACGCGGGTGTCCGACTTCCTCGGACACCCGCGTCACCGGATCGGCGAGACGACCGGCTCGGTCAGGCGCAGGAGAGAACGGCGCGCATCCGCTGCGCTCCCGCGACGAACGCGTCTGCATCCGCCGCCGCACTCGACTTCCCCGACTGCCTCTGAACGGCGTCGACGAAGTCGGAGAGCCCGCCGCAGACGGCCGTCGTGCGCGTCGCCTCCAGCTGCTTGCGCACGTCGTCGAGCTGAGAGGTCAGCTTCTCCGTCGTCTTGGTCTCGAGGCCCGCCGCGACAACCGCAGCTCGAAGCGCCGCGAGCTGCTCAGGCACGCCGTTCACGCGCACCGTGAAGCTCTCCGAGGCGGTGCGGCCGCCGGCGTCGGCCGCGCTACAGGTGACGGTCGTCGTCCCGATCGGGAAGACGTAGCCACTCGACGGCGCGCAGCCGACGGAGATGGAGCGGCCCCTCCAGTCGACGGCCGACACAGCGAACTCGACGGTGCGGCCGTGCGGCGAGTCGGCGTCGGTCACGCTCGGGGGACGGTGACGGTCGGCGCCGGAGCAGGTGCCGTCTGCCAGGCGAGCGTGAACGGCGACGGCGTCGAGCCTGCGACGCGAACCGAGAGGACGTCACCTGCCGTCACGGGCCCGCTCGCTCCGAGCGACTTCAGCCCGCCGAGCCAGAAGCCGCTGTACGCCTGAACGCTTTGGCCGCCATCGACCGAGAAGACGACGACGCCGTCCTCCGGCGCGATCCAGTGGAACCAGACGCTGTGCGCGGCGTCTCCCGGCTCGTCCGCCTCGGCCGTCGCACCCACTGTCGTCCCGGACACGCCACCGGAGACGCCTGCGATCGGCTGCGCAAACGACCACATGTCGTTCGAGGGCGCCGACGACCCGGCGAAGCTCCACGTGACGAAGAAGTCGCCGGGGCTCCACTCGGTGTCGACCGCGATGTAGTAGCGCGTGCCGCCGACGACCTCGAGGGTCACGCCTGCGTACTCCGATACGACCGGCTCGGACGCAGCCGTCGGCTCGCCCGCGAACACCGCGACATGAGTCGTCTCCCAGTCGGCGTCGGCGCCGAGCTGCAGCGTGCCGTTCTGCGGCGCATCCCACGCGAACCAGACGGTGGCGCCGTCGTACCACGATGCAGCGGCGGGCTCGTCGTCCGTGAAACCCGCATCGACATTCGACGCGTAGACCGAGCCGGTCGTACCTTCGAGCACGACGGGCGCCGAGAGCCTGTCGTTCGATGGCGCCGCAGCCGCGACCCCGGCCAAAACGAGCGACGCGAGCGCGGCAACCAACCCGGCCCGCAAGAACGAGCGATGCATCCCGACCCCCCGGAATTCGTGAAAAGATGACCCCCCCGGGGATCCCTCAATCCGCGCCGCGCGCAAAGTAGCAACGGATTCTCGATGTCGCGTCCGCGCGGCCCGTCAGGAGTCGCTGCCGGCGCTCCTCTCCGGGTCGCGAACGTGGTGGCGCTCCAGCGGAAGCGGCGGCAGCCATCCCTCCCGCCTGACCGTCCAGAGCTCGTACGCGGGAGTCAGCCGGTTCGGCTCGTCGAGCACCCCGCCGAAGACCTCGACCTCGTCGGCGCCCGCCTGCGTCTCGTAGAGCGGCGTCGTGCAAGCGGCGCAGACGTGGCGGGTGTAGCCATTCGACTCGTGCGTCGCCGTCTCTCCTGCGACCTCGAGGCGATCGGTCCGGTAGATCGCCCAGACGGCGAACACCGAACCGGTCTTCTTTCGGCAGTCGAGGCAGTGGCAGATCCCGACGCGGATCGGAGCTCCCGCGAGCGCGATGCGAACGGCTCCGCAGAGGCAGGATCCCGCGAGCGTCTCGGCCATTCCCCGTCGGGGGCTACGCCGCCTCGCGCAGCGCCTCGACCTCCGTCAGGACCTCGCCGAGACGCGCGGCGACGTGGCGGTACTCCGAGAGGGGCGGCGGCGGGTGCGGCACGAACGTCTGCGCGAGCGCCAGCGCGAGGTCCTCGAGGCGACGCTCCGTCGTCCCGCGCTCGCCGTCGGCGTACGCGGTGCGAAGCCAGCGGCGCAGCGCGCGGCGCGCGAACTCGTCCGCATCGCCGCCGACGATTGGCGAGCCTTCCGCACGAAGCCGCAGCACGACCTCGACGAGCCGCTCGTGCGTCGACTCGATGCCCGTCACGACTCCCCCAGGTGCTCGGCACGGCCGAGGAGCGCGTCGACTTCGTGTGCCATCGCGTCGAGCGGGAGCGCGCGGGCGGTGTCGCGCGCGGCTTCGAGCAGGTCGCGATCGCGCGTGATGCGCGCGAAGCGCAGGTCCGAGAGGCCGGATTGCCGTGCGCCGAGGAGCTGGCCGCCACCGCGGATCTCGAGATCGCGCTCCGCCAGCTCGAAGCCGTCGGTCGTCGCCACCATCGCCTCGAGCCGCTCGCGCGCCGTCTCGGTCAGCTCGTCCTTCGCGCGCGAGACGAGCAGGCAGTAGGACTGCTCGGCGCCGCGGCCGACGCGACCGCGGAGCTGGTGCAGCTGCGCCAGGCCGAAGCGGTCTGCCTCCTGGACGATCATGATCGTCGCGTTCGGGACGTCGACGCCGACCTCGATCACCGTCGTCGCGACGAGCACGTCGAGGTCACCGGCCTTGAAGCGCGCCATCAGCTCGCGCCGCTCGGCCGGCTTCAGGCGGCCGTGGAGGCACCCGACGCGAAAGCCCTTCAGCTCGCCCTCGCGCAGCCGCTCGGCCTCCTGCTCGGCGGCGCGCGCGACCGTCGTCTGCGACTCCTCGATCAGCGGGCAGACGACGTACGCCTGCCGCCGCTCCGCGAGGTGCGCGCGCAGGCGCGTGTACGCCTCCGAGCTCCGCTCCTCCGTCACCCACGCCGTCACGATCGGCTTCCGCGACGCGGGCGGCTTCGCGATCTCGCTCACGGCGAGGTCGCCGTAGACGGTGAGCGCGAGCGTGCGCGGGATCGGCGTCGCCGTCATGTGCAGCACGTGCGGCGCCCTCCCCTCCACGAGCGCGGCGCGCTGCTCCACGCCGAAGCGGTGCTGCTCGTCGACGACGGCGACGGCGAGGTCGCGCAGCTCGAAACCCTCCGCGATGAGCGCATGGGTGCCGACGATGACGTCCGCGTCGGCTGCCGCCCGCGTCTTCACCGAGCCGGTGACGAGCGCGCAGCGGACGCCGAGCCGTGCGCACACGCCTTCGATCGTGAGGAAGTGCTGCTCCGCGAGCGTCTCGGTCGGTGCCATCAGCGCCCCCTGACGCCCCGCCTCGACGGCGCGCAGGAGCGCGTACAGCGCGACGACGGTCTTGCCGGAGCCCACGTCGCCCTGGAGCAGTCGCTGCATCGGCGTCGTCCGCGCGAGGTCGCGGTCGAGCTCCGCGATCGCCGCCTCCTGGTGCTCGGTGAGCGCGAACGGAAGCTCCGCGCGGTAGCGCTCGATCAGCTCGCCGGGAGGCGGCAGCGCGGCCGCGACCGCCGCGTCCCGCTCCGCCGCCCGCCGGACGAGCGCGAGTTGGAGCACGAGCAACTCGTCGAACGCGAGCCGCTGCCGCCCGCGCTCCGCCTCGTCGAGCGAACGCGGGCGGTGGAGCGCGACGACGGCGTCGCCGCGGAACGGCAGCGCACGCTCGGCCTTCACCGCCGCGGGCACCGGGTCCGGCCGGTCGGCGGCGAACGGGAGTGCGGCCTCGACGAGGTCTCGCAACTTCCCGCTCGCGACCTCCTCGCCCGCCGGATAGACGGGTGCGAAATCGGCCGTTGCGGCGCCGCCGTTCAGGTCGAACGAGCGCACCTGGAACCCGAAGCGGTTCGGCGCGCCGCGTAGGCGTACGTGCGTCCCCGGCTGCAGGCGCTCCTTCAGCCACGGCTGATTGAACCAGGTCGCGCTGATGCGGCCGCTGCCGTCCGAGACCTGCGCCGTGAGGATCTGGAGCCGGCCGCGGCCGCGGCGGAGCGACGCCGAGAGGACGTCGCCCTCGATCACCGCCTCCTCCTCCCCCCAGAGATCCGCGATCCGCTTCCGCGGTGCGGGCTCCTCGTACCTGCGCGGCCGGTGGTCGAGGAGATCGCCGAGCGTGTGCAGCCCGAGCGCAGCCAGCCGCTTCTTCAGCGCGGGCCCCACACCCGGGAGCGCGTCGAGCGGCTGCTCGAGCCGCTCCGGCCGCAAGCGGCCGCGCGTCGGCGGCCACTGCTCCGCCGGCGAGTTCCCCGCGGGCGGGTCCACGGCGGCGAAACCGGTTGGGAGCCGGCTCATGGCGCGAGTATGGCAGCGGGTTCGGCCGGAGCCGCTACGCGGCGTCCTGGAACCAGAAGAAGCCGACCGTCCCCGGACCGGCGTGCGTCCCGACGACCGCGCCGAGGCTGGTGACGAGCTCGATCTCCGCGTTCGGCCGTGCTCGCTCGACGACCTCCCGCAGCTGCGCGACCGTCTCCTCGGCCTCCGCGTGCGCGATCGCGACGCGGAGCCCCGGCCCCGTCGTCGTCGCCTCCTCGAACCGCCGCCGGAACTCCTCCAGCGCCTTCGCCCGGCCACGGACGCGCGTCAGCGGCACCACCTCGCCGTCGTCGATCGTGAGGATCGGCTTCACGTTCAGCAGGCTGCCGGCGAGCGCGCGGGCGCGGCCGATGCGACCGCCCTTCGCGAGGAACTCGAGCGTGTCGACCGTGAACAGGAGCCCGGCGTCGCGCCGGTGGCGCGCGACGAGCTCGTCCACCTCGGCATCGGTCGTCCCGCGCTCGAGCAGCCTCTGGATCCCGAGGGCGAGCATCGAGATCCCGATCGACGCCGTTTCGCTGTCGACGATCCGGATGCCGTCGCGCCCCTGCTCGGCCATCTGCTGCGCCGCGAGGCTCGCGCTGCCGTACGTCCCGGAGAGGCGCGAGGAGATGTGCAGCGAGTACACGCGCTCGAAGCGCTCGAGGTCGCGGTAGACGGAGAAGAAATCCTGCGGCGTCGGCTGCGACGTCGTCGGCAGCGTCGGCGCCGACTTCAGGCGCGTGTAGAACGTGTGCGGGTCGAGCTCGACGTAGTCGCGGAAGCTCTGCTCCCCGAACCGGACGTACAGCGGCACGACGCGGACGTTCGGGAAGCGCTCCTCCGCCTCCGGGAAGTCGGCGGTGGAGTCGAGCACGATCGCGGTGTTCTCCGTCGTGAGGTTCATCGCTTCCCTTCGTCGGTCGCCCACGACGCCTCACGGATCGCCGAGACGATCTCGTCGAGCTCCTGATCCTTGCGCAGGCACGCGACGGCGCCTGCGCCGGCGAGCGCCTTGAGCTCGCTCGGGCTCGCCGAAGCCGTCAGCCCCACGACGGCGACCTGGGGGCACGCCGCCCGGAGCGCCGCCGTCGCCTCGACCCCGTCCATCCCGGGCAGCCGGAAGTCCATCACGCAGACGTCCGGCCGCAGCTCCTCGCACGCCGCGACCGCTGCCGTGCCCTCACCGACGGCGCCGACGACCTCGAGGTCGTCCTGGAGCCCGAGCAGCAGCTCGAGCGCCTGCCGGAACACGTCGTTGTCCTCCACGAGCAGGACGCGGATCGGCTTGCCGTCGGCCGCCACGGAGAGACCATAGGCGCTACTCGGCCGCCAGGAGAAGCGGGTAGTGCGGCTGCCCGCCCGCCTGCACGTCGAGCTCGACGGACGGATGGCGCTCGCGGACGGCGCGGAGAACGCCGTCGAGCTCGGGCTCGTCCGCTCCCGTCAGGATGGTCAGCACCTCGGCGCCGTTCGAGAGCAGCCGCTCGACGACCGCACAGGCGACCTCCTCGAAGCTCGCCGACGATGCGACTGCCTCGCCGCCCGCGAGGCCGAGGAATGCGCCCTTCGCGACGACGACGCCGTCGAGCTCGACGTCCCGCGAGGCGATCGTGACCTCGCCGGTGGCGACGCCGCCGAGCGCGTCGAGCATCGCGGCCTCGTTCTCGTCGGCGTTCAGCGACGGGAGGTACCGCACCATCGCCGCGAGCCCCGCCTGCACGGACCGCGACGGGATCACGCGCACCGGCTTCGACGCGAGCTTCGCCGCCTGCTCGGCGGACAGGATCACGTTCGAGTTGTTCGGGAGGACGAGCACCTCCGTCGCGGGCGTCGCCTCGATCGCGGCGACGATGTCCGCGGTCGACGGGTTCATCGTCTGCCCGCCCTCGATCACGCGCGTCGCGCCGTAGCTCTCGAAGAGCCGCCGGTTCCCGGAGCCGGGGACGACCGCGACCACCCCGGTCTCGAGCGTGTTGCCGAGGTCGGGGACGTCGCCGTCGCGCAGGAGGCGCTCCGCCCGCTCCTCGGTCTGCTTGTGCATGTTCGCGATCTCGACGCCCTCGATCGTGCCGCGCCGCGTCCCGACGGCGAGCGCCGATCCCGGCTCGTCGGTGTGCACGTGCACCTTGACGGCCGTCGCGTCGCCGACGACGAGGAGCGAGTCGCCGAGCGGCTCGAGCTCCCGCTCGAGCTCGTCGAGGTCGAGCGCCACGCCCTCGATCACGAAGACGGTGCAGTAGCGGAACTCGGAGAGCTCCTGGTGGAGCGCGTCGAGCCCCGCCTCGTGCGCGTCCTCTGCCGGCGCCGCGGGCACGGGTTCCCCGGCCACGGCCGCCACGAGCCCGCGGACGATCTCGACGAGCCCTGCGCCGCCGGCGTCGACGACGCCTGCCTCCTTGAGGACGGCGAGCTGCTCAGGCGTCCGCGCGAGCGCGTCCTCGCCGCGCGCGAGCATCGCCTTCAGGAGCGCCGCGGCCTCGAGCGAGGCGTCCCGCGCGCTCTCGGCCTCCTCGGCGAGCTCACGGATCACCGTCAGCATCGTCCCCTCCACCGGGCGGCGGACGGCGCGGTACGCCGCGTCGCTTGCGCCGCGGGCGGCGCGCCTCAGCCGCGCGGCGTCGAGAGGCCCCTCCTCCCCGAGCACCTCGGCGGCACCGCGCACGATCTGCGAGAAGATCACGCCCGAGTTCCCGCGGGCGCCCATCAGCGCCGCCCGTGTCAGCTCCTTCGCGAGCGCGGCGCGGTCGCGCGCCGACGAGGCGTCGAGCGCCTCGACGATCGCGCGCGCGGTCATCGTCAGGTTGGTCCCGGTGTCGCCGTCGGGCACCGGATAGACGTTGAGGTCGTCGATGCGGCGCCGGTTCGCCTCGAGCGTCCGCAGCGCAGCGCGGGCGAGCTCCCGCGCGCGCTCGAGCTCGCTCACGCGCTCCTCCGGACGTCCTCGATGTGCACCTCGACGGCGCCGACACGGAGGCCCGTCAGCCGTTCCACCTCGTACGCGACGCGGGAGCGAACGGTGGTCGCGACCTCGGCGAGGTTGAGGCCGTACTCGACGACGACGTAGAGGTCGAGCGCGAGGAGGCCGTCGCGCTGCGAGACCTCGATCCCCTGCGTCAGACGGTCGCGGGCGAGCAGCCGCTTGAGGCCCTTGCCGGCCATGCCGACGACGCCGTAGCACTCCGCGGCCGTGTGCCCGACGATCTGCGCGATCGCATCCGCGGCGATGGTGATGCGGCCGAGGTCGGAGGCAGCTGTGAGGTGCGCGCGGTCCACGCCGCGAGCTTAGACCGCCGCTGCGGGCACGGCGGTTGCAGCGCCGAGGCGCTAGACGGCCTTCTGGACCTTCCCGGCCTTGAGGCAGCGGGTGCAGACGTAGGCCCGCTTGGCGACGCCGTTCAGGAGCACCCGGACCTTCTGCAGGTTCGGCTCGAAGCGCCGGCGCGTCGCCACCATCGAGTGGCTCCGGTTGTTGCCGAACGAGGGCTTCTTGCCGCAGACGGAGCAGACCTTGGACATCGCGCGCGGAGTGTAGCAGCGGCCTCGCGGCGGCTAGCGCGCGGCGGCAGCGCGGAGCTGGGCGAAGACGTCGGCCATCTCGAGCGCCGTCCGGACGGCCTCGGCGCCCTTGTCGAGCCGCTCCGCCGCCTGGTCGGCGGTCTCGAGCGTGAGCACGCCGAACGCGACCGGGACGCCGGTCTCGAGCGCGGCGAGCTGGAGGCCGCTCGCCGCCTCACCGGCGACGTAGTCGAAGTGCGGCGTCTCGCCGCGGACGACGCAGCCGAGCGCGACGATGCACGCGAAGCGGCGCGTCTTCGCGAGCGCCATCGCCGCGAGCGGGAGCTCGAACGCGCCGGGCACCGGCATGATCGTGATCGCCTCGCGCGTGACGCCCGCGCGGTCGAGCTCCGCGAGCGCCCCCGCGAGGAGCTCGCTCGTGATCGCCCCGTTGAACCGGCTGACGACGATGCCGACGGCGCGGCGCTCGCCTCGGGGAGCTCCCTCGAGGACGCCGTACCCGTCGGGGACCTCGAGCTCGCCGTCCGCGTGCTGCGCAGGCCCGCTGCCGTTCGACGCCGCCGGCGCGGCCGGCTCGTCGACCTCCGCCTCTGACTCCGCGTCTGTCGAGCTCGGCTCGTCGGCGCTCTCGTCGGGCGTCCCGTCGAAGTCGGGCACCTCCGGCCACTTTCGCTTGCTCACGCCTCCGAACCCTCTCGCAAGTCCGCTTCGAAGCGCAACCGCTGGTGATGGAGGGCGTGCCCGAGCTTCTCGCGCTTCGTCTCGAGGTAGCGTCGGTTCTCGGCGTTCGGCGGCACCTCGATCGGGACCTGCTCGGTCACCTGGAGGCCGAAGCCCGAGATGCCGGTGATCTTCTTCGGGTTGTTCGTGAGGACGCGGATCGTCGAGAGGCCGAGGTCGGCGAGGATCTGCGAGCCGATCCCGTACTCGCGCGCGTCGGCGGAGAAGCCGAGCCGGACGTTCGCCTCGACGGTGTCGAGCCCCTGCTCCTGCAGCTCGTAGGCCTTCAGCTTGTTGAGGAGGCCGATGCCGCGGCCCTCCTGCGCAAGGTAGAGGAGGACGCCCTTCCCCTCCGCCTCGATCCGCTGGAGCGCGAGCTCGAGCTGCTCGCCGCAGTCGCAGCGCAGCGAGTGGAAGACGTCACCGGTCAGGCACTCCGAGTGGACGCGCACGAGCACCTCGGGCTCGCCGGCGACCTCGCCCTTGACGAGCGCGACGTGATGCTTCCCCGTCAGCGTCTCCCGGAAGGCGACGGCGGTGAAGTCGCCGTGCGCCGTCGGCAGCCGGACCGACGTCACGCGCTCGACGAGCTGCTCGTGCCGGCGGCGGTACTCGATCAGGTCGGCGACCGTGACCATCTTCAGGCCGTGGCGCTCGCAGTACGGGATCAGGTCGGAGACGCGCGCCATCGAGCCGTCCTCGTTCATGATCTCGCACACCACGCCGGCCGGGATGAGGCCGGCGAGACGGGCGAGGTCGACGGCCGCCTCGGTCTGACCCGCGCGCTGGAGGACGCCGCCGCGCCGCGCGCGCAGCGGGAAGATGTGCCCCGGCTGGACGAGGTCGTGCGGCGTCGAGGAGGGATCGACGGCGACCTGGATCGTGCGCGCGCGGTCGTGCGCGGAGATCCCGGTGGTGACACCCTCGCGCGCCTCGACCGAGACCGTGAACGCGGTGCCGTACGGCGTCTCGTTCTGGTCCGTCATCTGCCGCAGCCCGAGCTCGTCGCAGCGCTCCTCGGTCAGGCAGAGGCAGACGAGGCCGCGGGCGTGGGTGACCATGAAGTTCACCGCCTCCGGCGTCGCGAACTGCGCGGCGATCGTGAGGTCGCCCTCGTTCTCGCGGTCCTCGTCGTCCACGACGACGACGAAGCGGCCGGCGCGGATCTCCTCGAGCGCCTCCTCGATCGTGGCGAAGGGGCTGCGGGTGGGCGTCTCGGCCGTCGTGGTCACGCGTCCACCTTAGCTCCGAGCAGGCGCTCGACGTACTTCGCGAGGACGTCCGCCTCGAGGTTCACGAGGTCGCCGCGGCGAAGCCCGGAGAGCGTCGTGGCCGCGAGCGTGTGCGGGACGAGAGCGACCTCGAATCCTGTGTCGGTGAGCGCTGCCACCGTGAGGGAGACGCCGTCGACCGCGACGGAGCCCTTCTCGACGAGGTAGCGCGCGAGGTCCGGGGCGGCGATCGCGACGCGCGCGCCGTCGCCCTCCTCGGCCACGCGCTCGACGGTGCCGATGCCGTCGACGTGGCCCTGGACGTAGTGGCCGCCGAGCGGCTCCCCCGCCCGCAGCGCCGGCTCGAGGTTGACGCGGGCGCGAAACGGCTTCACGCGCGAGAGCGTCTCCGGCACGACGTCGAAGGCGAGCCGGCCCCGACGGGTGTCGACGACGGTGAGGCAGACGCCGTCGACCGCGACGGAGTCGCCGAGCGCGGCTTCGATCGCGCACTCGACCGCGAGCCGCGAGCCCTCGAACGCGGCGACGCGACCCACCTCGCGGACGAGCCCGGTGAACACGACCCGAGGCTACCCCGTCGGTCGCGCCCCCGCGGTCGTGTGCGAGATCCGCGGCGTGCTCGTGTCGATTGCGCGCACCTTCTGTCGCACTTCCGTTCGGGGCCTGTCCCCGGGCCTGTCCCCGGCCCTGGAACTGATCGCGCCCGTCGAACCGCCTCCCGCCGCCACCGGGACGTTGCGCCAGGCACACATGCGTGCGCCTTCTGTCGCACTTCCGTTCGGGGCCTGTCCCCGGGCCTGTCCCCGGTCCGCCGGGGCCTGTCCCCGCGCCTCGCGCCTTGCTGCGGTTGGTGCTACGGCTCGCGGAGGTACGCCTCGAGGAGGACGTCTTCCCCCACCGGGCGCGAGGAGAGCGCGGAGAGCCGGAGCGGCGCGTCGAGCCGGTCGAGCAGCGGGGGCCCGGCTCCCGAGAGCGTCGGCGCGACGAAGAGGAGCAGCTTGTCGACGAGGCCCTCGCGAAGGAACGAACCCGCGAGCGTCGGCCCGCCCTCGAGCAGGAGCGACTGCACCCCGTCGGCCGCGAGCGCGCGCAGCTCCCCCTCGAGCGGCCCGCTCAGCAGCTCGAGCTCCGAACCGGCCGGCAACGGCCCGCGGCCGAACGCGAGACGCCGTGGCTGGCGGGGCGCGTCCACACCGCGGGCGTCGAGCCGCGGGTTCTCGAGCCGCACCGTCCCCATCCCGACGGCGACGGCGTCGCTCGCGGCACGAAGCTCGTGCACGAGCCGCCGGGACGCCTCGCCGGAGATCCAGCGCGACCCCGGCACGGTGACGCGACCGTCGAGGGTGACGGCCACCTTGTACGTCACGAACGGGCGCCCGAGCGAGACCCACGTGCGCCACGCCTCGTGCTGCCGCCTCGCCTCCGGCGAGTCCACCACCTCCACCTCCACCCCAGCCTCGCGGAGCCGATCGGCACCGCCCGCCGCCACCGGGTTCGGGTCGGTCGCGCCGACGACCACCCGCCGCACCCCGGCCGCGACGATCGCGTCGACGCACGGCGGCGTCCGGCCGTGGTGGGCGCACGGCTCGAGCGTGACGTAGAGCGTCGCACCCCGCGCGCGCTCGCCCGCGGCCGCGAGCGCGACCACCTCGCCGTGCCGCCCGTCCGCCTCGGTCGCCCCCTCGCCCACGACTTGGCCGTCACGGACGAGAACGGCGCCGACCGTCGGGCGCGGGTGCGCGCGCCCGCGGGCCGCCGCGGCGACCGCGAGCGCGCGCTCCAGGCTCACGCGAGCGCCTGGACGAGGCGCCGGTACGCGCGCGGGAGATCCTCCCGCGCGAAGATCCCGCTCCCCACGACGAGCAGGTCCGCGCCCGCGTCGTGCGCCGCCCGGACGTTGTCCTGGTTGATGCCGCCGTCGACCTGGACGTAGCAGTCGACGAGCGTGCGCAGCCGCTCGATCCGCTCGAGCGCCCCGTCCATGAACTCCTGCCCCGAGTACCCCGGCACGATGGACATGCAGAGGCAGAGGTCGGCGCCGGCGTTCGCGGCCTCGGCCGCCGTCTCGACCGGAGTCTCCGGATTGAACGCGACGCCCACCTCTAGTCCGTGCTCGCGCGCCTGCGCGATCACCGCCGAGACGTCGTCGACCGCCTCCACGTGGAAGGTGACGCTGTCGCCGCCGGACGCGGCGATCTCCGGGAAGTGGTGCGCCGGGTTCGTCACCATCAGGTGGCAGTCGAGCGTGCCGCCGGCGCGGTGCACGAGCGGAGCGATCGAGCGGAGCACC
>DATMJW010000221.1:0-8493 GCA_035553355.1 Gaiellaceae bacterium
TGCCGCAGTTCGGGATCCTGCTCGACGCGTTCACGGTCGCGTGGGTCTCCGTGATGATCTGGGGCGGCGCGTTCAACAGCGAGAACTTCCGCGCCGGGTTCGAGGCGGTGCCGTACCGCACCCGTGAGGCGGCACACGCGCTCGGCTTCGGCAAGCTCGGCACGTTCCTGAACGTGACGCTGCCGATCGGGGGGCGGATCGCGCTGCCGTCGTCGATCAACACGTACGTCTCGGTGCTCAAGAACACGTCGCTGATGTACGTGATCGGCTACGCGGAGCTGACGACGACGGCGATCAACATCTCGAACCTGACGCTCGAGACGATGGAGGCGCTGACGGTGCTCGCCGCCACGTACCTCGCGCTCGTCTGGTCTCTGTCCGCGCTCGTGCGGCTGCTCGAGCGACGCCTCGCTGTGCCGGGGAGGGCCTGAGCTGCCGGACTGGTACGGCCCGGTCGTCCGCTACATCCTCGAGGAGGGCCTCCCCGGGACGCTGCGCGTCGCCGCGATCGCGGTCAGCGGCAGCGTCCTGATCGGCATCCTCCTCGGCACGCTGATCACGATCCGGTTCAAGCCGCTCCAGTGGCTGATCCGCCTCTACATCGAGATCTTCCGCGGCCTCCCGATCCTCGTGACGGTCTTCATCGTCTTCTTCGGGCTGCCCGCGGTCGTCCCCGAGCTCGAGTTCGGGCCGCTCAACGCGGCCGCGGTCGCGCTCGTCCTGTGGGGGAGCGCGCAGGTCGCGGAGGCGACGCGCGGTGCCGTCCAGTCGATCCCGCACGAGCAGCACGAGGCCGCGTCGGCGCTCGGCTTCGGCTGGGTCGGCCGGCACACGAACGTGATCCTCCCGCAGGCGCTCCGGCGGCTCCTGCCGCCGCTCGTCAGCCTGCTCGTGAACATCCTCCAGAACTCGACGCTCGCGCAGGTGATCGGGGGCCTCGACCTCCTCGAGGCGGGCGAGCGGCAGAACGAGCGGATCGCGGCGCTGCCCCCGATCGGGCTCTACGAGATCCACGCGCTCGAGATCTTCGGCTTCGTCGCGTTCGTCTTCTTCGTGATCTCGTTCCCGCTGACGCGCCTCGCCGCGTACCTCGAGCGGCGCCTCGTCGTCTAGGGAGCGAAGGCGACCGCGGGATCCGCGCGGTCGGCGAACACCATGCGCCGCACGTAGAGGCGCTCCTCGGCCGCGCGGTAGAGCGAGAGCGGCGTGGCGCCGTCGGCCGGCGTCGTGGCCCAGCCCATCGTCACCGCCGTCTCCTGCGCGAGCAGGGCGCGCTCGAGCTGCGCGGCCAGGAGCCCTGCCTGCTCGCGTTCCGCGCACTCGACGAGGACGGCGAAGGTGTCGTGGGAGACGCGCGCGACGTCTGCGTCGCGCGGGAGGTGCCGCGGCAGCCGGGCCGCGAGCTCGCGCGCCCACTCGCCCGCGTCGCCTCCGGTTCCCACCGCAGCGAGCAGGAGCGCGAAGGGACGTCCTTCTCCGAGCCGCCGCGTCACCGCCTCCTCGAACGCGCGGGTGTTGCCGAGGCCGGTCTGCGCGTCCCGGGAAGCGAGGACGCGGAGCTCGTCCAGCGCGCCCGTCAGCTCGCGTGTGAGCTCGCTGTTGCGGCGTGCGTACCAGCCGAGGAGCGTTCCGGCGGAGACGAACATCACGCAGCGGATCGACGTCGAGATGCTGAAGATCTCCGTGGTCGGGAGCTGGTCGTTGAGGTAGACGCCGATCGCGAAGAGGACCGTCGCCGCTGTGCCGGCGAGCGCTCCTCCGATCGGGCCGAGCGCAACGGCGGCGAGGCCGATCGCGAGGTAGTAGCCGTGCCCGATCCCGAGCCCGGGCCGCTCGAAGAGCAGAAAGAGAGCGAAGACGGCGCCGCCGCTCAGCGCGGAGAGCGAGAGGAGGACGCGCTTCGACGCGGGTGCCGCAGGCATGTCCCAATCGTCGCCGCGCGGAGCGCTCGGCGTGTCACTCGAAAGAGTGATCTGCGTCAGCGGGGCGGGTCGGGCGCCGCGGCGAACCGGGCTCGGAGCGCCGCGATCGCATCGCGGTCGAACACCGGCGCCGCAGGGTCGACGCGCCGGAGCTCGTCGCGCGTGAGCGGGCGCCCGCGGGCGCGGCCGCGGGCGAGGGCGCGGCGTGCGCAGCGCGCGCACGCCGTCGCGAGGTCGCGTCCCGGCTCCTCGCGCCCGAGCGTGCGGTGCGTGAGGTGGAGCACCCGCAGTCGCCCGGTCGCCGCGCAGCGTGCGACCTCGCACCGCGGCGCCAGCGTGCGCTGCGCCTTCTCGACGCGCCGCCAGTGCGCGGAGGCGAAGTACGCCTCGAGGTCGATGCCGAAGAGCTCCGCGAGGACGGCTGCATCGGTCGCACCCGGTGCGGTGCTGCGTTCGCGCCACCTGGCCGCGAGCCGCGCCGCCTCCGTCCGCGCGGCGTCGCGCTCCGCCTCCCGCTGGCGCTCCGCCTCGCGTCTTCGCACCTCCTCGACGGTGAGGAGCGCCCGCGGCTCGCGTCGCGCGCGCAGGAGCTTCTGGAGCGAGTCGTCACGCTTCTTCGGCATGGGCGGACTGTAGACGCGCGTCCCGCCAGAATTGCCGCGATGGCAGCTGCGCCGCTCACGATCCAGGGTCGGCTGCGCTGGGACGTCGTCCGCGAGCTGCTCGCCCCGATCGACGCGGAGACGGTGCTCGAAGTCGGTGCCGGGGGCGGCGCGCTGGGCGCGCGGCTCGCGCACCGGTACGAGTACACGGGCGTGGAGCCCGATGCCGTCTCGCGTGCTCGTGCGGAGCGACGGCTTCCGGGGCGCATCCGTGCGGACGTGCCGCCGAGCGGGTCGTACGACGTCCTCTGCGCCTTCGAGGTGCTCGAGCACGTCGCCGACGACGAGGCGGTGCTGCGGCAGTGGGCGGAGCTCGTGCGCCCCGGCGGCCACGTCCTGCTGAGCGTCCCGGCGTGGCCACGGCTCTTCGGCCGCTCCGACGACGCGGCAGGGCACCACCGCCGGTACGAGCCGCAGGCGCTGCGCGTGCTCGCGGAGCGCGCGGGGCTCATCGTCGTCGAGCTCCGCGTCTACAACCCCCTCGGCCGGCTCCTGCACGCGCTGCGCGACGTCGTCGCGCGCGTGCGGCCGCCGCAGGGGAGCGGCGGCAGCGGCCGTTGGCTGCAGCCGCCGGAACGGGCGGGAGTGCTCATGTGGGCCGCCGCGCTGCCGCTTCGCGCGCTGCAGCGGGCGTTGCCGGGGCGCGGGACGGGGATCGTCCTCCTCGCGCGGAAGCCGTGACGGAGTCGCGGCTCGCGCGCAAGCTCGGCATCGGCGACGCCGTCGTCGTCGGGCTCGGGGCGATGCTCGGCGCGGGCGTCTTCGCGTCGTTCGCCCCCGCAGCGGCGGCGGCAGGGAGCGGGATCCTGCTCGCGCTCGTCGTCGCAGGCGCGGTCGCGTACGCGAATGCGACCTCGTCCGCGGCGCTCGCCGCGCTCCACCCCGAGTCCGGCGGGACGTACGTCTACGGCCGCCGGCGCCTCGGCCGCTTCTGGGGTTTCCTCGCGGGCTGGGGGTTCGTCGTCGGCAAGACGGCGAGTTGCGCCGCGATGGCGCTGACGTTCGGGTTCTACGTGGCGCCGGAGGCCGCGCGGCCGCTAGCGGTCGCCGCGATCGCAGCGCTCGTCGCCGTCAACTACGCCGGCGTGACGAAGACCGCGCGGTTGACGCGCGTCCTCGTCGCTCTCGTCCTGCTCGCGCTCGCGACGACGTGCGCCGCCGCCCTCGCGGGTGGCGAGTGGGATGCGGAACGGCTGACGCCGATCGGCGGCGACGGCGGCCCTCGCGGCATCCTCGAGGCCGCCGGCCTCTTCTTCTTCGCCTTCGCCGGGTACGCGCGGATCGCGACGCTGGGAGAGGAGGTGCGCGACCCCCAGCGCGTGATCCCGCGTGCAGTCCCGCTCGCGCTCGGGATCGTCCTCGCCGTCTACCTGCTGGTCGCGCTCGCGGTTCTCGGCGCCGCCGGAGCTGACGCTCTCGCGGCGTCGCCGGCGCCGCTCGCCGCCGCCGTCGAGGCGGGACGGTTCGACGCCGCGGCCGCGGTCGTGCGCGCGGGAGCGGCGATCGCGTCGCTCGCCGTCCTGCTCTCGCTCCTCGCCGGAGTGGCGCGCACCGCGTTCGCGATGGCGGCGAATGCGGAGCTGCCGCGGCAGCTCGCCGCCGTCCACCCGCGTCACCGCGTCCCGCACCGCGCGGAGCTCGCCGTGGGCGCGGTCGCCGTCGTCGCCGTCGCCTTCGCCGACCTTCGCGACGCCATCGGCTTCAGCTCGTTCGCCGTGCTCGCCTACTACGCGATCGCGAACGCCGCCGCGCTCACGCTGACGCGGGACGAGCGGCGCCGGCCGCGCGCGCTCGCTGCGTTCGGCGTCGTGGGGTGCGTCGTGCTCGCGCTCAGCCTGCCGCGGGCGTCGGTGCTCGGCGGCGCAGCGGTGCTCGCGGCGGGAGCGCTCGCGTACGCCGTTCTGCTCCGGCACCGCCCCGCGTAAGCGAGCTACGGCTTCGCCGCGGCGCGCGCCTGCGACGTGCGGGTCAGCGTCACGAAGAGGACGCCACCCACGAGGTTGCCCACGGCTGCGACCGCGAAGTTCTGGCCGAGGTCGCCCCACCCGATGTCTGCGCCGTAGCGGATCCCGGCGAAGATCTCGAGCGTGACCACGATCACGTGGTTGAACGTCCCGAGCGTGAGCAGGACGCCACCGACGTACGCGCAGAGCACGCGGATGCCCGTCGACGTGGCTCCCTCGACGAGCCACGTCACGAGCGTGATCAGCGCGCCTGCGGCGATCGCGCTCATGAACGCCGCCAGCAGCGAGTTCTCGTCGAGCTTCTCTGCCGTCGTCACGAGCGCGCCGCCCGTGCCCTCCGGGAGGACGCCCTGTGTCGTCACGACGAGGATCAGCAGCGCGCCGCCGATCAGGTTGAAGATCGGGCTGATCGTCCAGAGCTGCGCCAGGCTGCCCCACGATCCCCGGTTCCGCCGGTCGAGACCGGCGATCGGCACGAGGAAGTTCTCGGTGAAGAGCTCGGAGCGGCCGACGACGATGAAGATGAACGCGACACCGAACGCGAGCGCACCTGCGAGCGTGCCGAGCTCCTCCCCGAACCGCGACGCGACGAAGTGGTGCGCCGTTCCGAGCGCCACGATCCCGAACACGACGTCGACACCCGCGAGGAACGCGGTCGACGTGAGCTCGAGCGGCCCTCGCGCCAGCCTGCGGGCACCCTCGGCGCGCGTGCGCTCGAAGATCTCGTCGGGTTCCGGCGGCGTCTCGGCCATGCGGCCGCGGTTTCCACGCCGCGATGGCCGAAAACCAGGGAGGGCCGGCCGCGCGAGCCTCTAGTCTGCGGCTCGTGACGGAGACCGAGGAGCTGGGGCGGGGCGGCCGCCTCCGCGGGGGTGCCGCAGAGGAGCTGGTCGCCGCCGCGTACGCCGCGGAGAGCAGGCACGGGCCGAGGCTCGCGCGCGGGCTCTCGCTCGCCGACATCGCGCACGCCGTCGCGCTCGTCGAGGGCGGCGACCTCGCGGGCGACGACGCGAAGGCGCTCCTGCGGGGCCTCCTCGAGCTGCACGAGATCCCGGGCGACGAGTTCCCCTGGGACCCGGCGCTCGGCGACGCGTTCAACGCACGGGAGGCGGAGCTCGAGCGCCGCGTCGGCCGCTCTGCCGCCGGCTGGCTCAGCGCGGGCCGCCCGCGCCGCGAGGCGTTCCGCGTCGCGCTGCGGCTGACGGCGCGGGTGGGCGCGCGCGACCTGCACGACGCGCTCGTCGGTCAGGCGGCAGCGCTCGCGCGTCACGCCGACGCTGCCCGGAGCGCGCTCGCGACCGACTACACGTACCTCCAGCCGGCGCAGCCGACGACCGTCGGTCACCTTCTTCTCGCGTACGCGTACCCGGCCCTCCGCGACGCGGCTCGCACCCGCCGCTCGCACGCCGCCCTCGGCGCGAGCGTCGCCGGCGCCGGGGGAAGCGCGGGGTCGCGCTGGTCGCTCGACCGCGCGCGTCTTGCGGAGCTCCTCGGCTGCGACGGCCTCGTGGAGCACGCGAAGGACGCCGCATGGCAGTCGGACGTCTACGTCGAGCTCCTCGCCGCGGTCGCGATCGCGGCGACGCACCAGAGCCAGCTCGCGCAGGACTTCGAGATCTACGCCAGCCAGGAGTTCGGGCTCGTGGAGCTGGCCGACGCGCACAGCCGCGCGAGCGCGCTGATGCCGCAGAAGAAGAACCCGTACGCGCTCGCGGCGATTCGGACGCAGGCGGCGCAGGCGGCGGGCGATCTCGCCGGCGCGCTCGTCGCGCTGCACACCGGCTCCGCGCGCACCGACCACTTCCACCTGCTGAACGGCACCGTGCCGCGCGCGCTCGACGAGGCGGTCGCGATCGCGCGGCTGACGGCATCCGTCCTGGAGGACGTCGAGTTGAGGCTCGACCGCTTCGCGCAGATCGCGCGCGAGAGCTTCGTGACGGCCGCGGACGTCGCGGACGTCCTCGCGCTCTCCGGCGAGGTCGACTACCGCAGCGCGCACAAGGTCGTCGGGCGCGCCGTCCGCGACCTCGTCGAGGCGGGCGAGCCCCCGTCGCAGTTGACGCCGGAGCGGCTCGCGGCCGCCGCAGAGGCCGTCACGGGGTCGACCGTCGAGATCGACGAGGCGGCACTCGAGGATGCGCTCGACGCGGCGGCGTGCTCAGCGGCGCGCCGCCAGATCGGCTCGTCGTCGCCGGAGGCGATGGACACGATGCTCGCCTGCGTTGCCGAGACGATCGCCGAGCACGAGCGGTGGAGCCGTGACGCGCAGGACCGCCAGGCCGCGGCGGAGGCAGCGCTCCTCGCCCGCGCGCGCGAGCTCGCCTGAGCCGCGGCGGGGCAGCGCGCAGTGCCCCCGGCAAGAATCGAACTTGCGCACGCGGTTTAGGAAACCGCTGCTCTATCCACTGAGCTACGGGGGCGCGCGGCGTAGGGTATCGCCGCGCCGGGCGCGCCCTAGCTGCAGGCCTTGAGGCAGTCGAAGCGCATGTCGGGCCCGTAGACCTCGAGGTGATGCCCCTGCCGCTGCTGCTCGGCCCGGCCCTCGTTCGCCTCGAGACCCCACGCCGCCGCCGCGCCGGGCCGCGTCCGCGTGAGGACGCCGGTGAAGCTGACGAGCTGACCGCGGCGCACGCCCCAGCGTGTGCCCGGGCCTTGGAGGTGGACGAGGAGCCGTTCCGATCCGGTGCCGATCCAGAAGATGCGGTTGCCGACCACGTCGCCGACGCGGGCCCGCCGCGCGACGACGCGGGCACCGACGAACTCGCCCAGTTCGGCGTCGTCCGCGAGCAGGATCGCAGAGCCGCGCGAGCGGACGGTCGTCCGGCCAGTCGCTGCCGGCGCTGCCGGCGCGGCCTCGGGCTCGGCCTGTGTCGTGGCAGCCGGGGCCGTGGCGGTCGGCGTCGTCGTGGTCGGCGTCGTCGCCGCCGGCGTGGACTGTGTCGTCGCGCGCTCGGTGGTCGCCGCGGCCGTCGTCGACGCCTGCGTGCCGAGCACGCTCGAGATCGGATCGACGATGTCCGCGGGCGCTCGCACGATCATGGCCGCCACCGCAGCACCGACGAGGAGGATCGTGAGCCCCGCGAGCAGCGCGGCGATGCGGTCGCGGCGCCCGCGCGGAGGAGGCATCTGGCGCGGCCGGTTCGCGCGGGACCTCGACGCGGGCACGCGGCGGGGCCGGTCGGCGCGTACGGGGAAGGCCGCCGGCCGAGGTTCGTGGCGGTGGAGCCCCGACTCGCGCCGCGGCGTGGCCGCAGGAGGTGGAGCTGGGGGCGTCGCGGCGACCGGCTCCGGCGGCTCGACGACGACCGGCTTCGTGCTGGCCGGCGGTGCGGCCGGCGGTGCGGCCACGCTGGGCACGACGCCCGTCGGCTCGACGCGCGGTGGCTCGACGCGCGGTGGCTCGACGCGCGGTGGCTCGGGGCGGGGCGGTTGCGGTGGCGGCGCCGGCGACCGCGGCACTTCCGGTGCGCGCTGTGCCCGCCGTGCGATGACGGTGGCGAGTGCGGCCGCACCCAGCAGCGCCAGCCGGCGCATCATCGCTCTCTTCCCTGACCCGTTCATGACCCCTCTCCGTCGTCGGAGCCTCGGCGACGCTCGTACGTAGAGGTTGTGTCCAACGTGCGTCCGCGGAAACACGCAAGCCGACCGGGAGCCAACTGCCGAAAAATGCTGGAACCTTGCATGACTGACGATTCAATCACCGATTGAATCGTCAGTCGAAAAAGAAGTTGCAATTCCGCTTGGCAATTTTGCAACAAATGGGGTACCTTGGCGCGCGCCAATGTCGGCCGCCGGTCACCACCACTCGAGGAGCGTCATGAAGAACATGCGGTCCCTGCCCGTCGCGATTGCGGCGGCCCTCTCCGTCCTCGCTCTCTTCGCGGCCCCTGGCGGTGCCGCTGGTGAGGAAGCGGGCGCGCACGCCGTCCACATCGTCCTGCTCGA
>DATMJW010000222.1:0-7984 GCA_035553355.1 Gaiellaceae bacterium
ACCTGACGAACTCGCTCTTCTTCGTGCTGATCACCGTGTTGCAGCCGGTGATCTTCGCGACGATCGCGTTCTTCATGTTCCGCACCGAATCCGCACGAAGGGGTGCCGGCTTCGCCGCGGATGTGTTGCGACTCGTCCACAGGTTCTACGGGGGCGAACGCGTCGATCTCGCCCGCGTGCCGCTCGACCTCGACTGGTGCACGCCGTTCCAGCGGGCGGTCGCCGAAGCGCTCCGCCGCGTCCCCTGGGGCGAGGTCGTCACGTACGGCGAACTCGCGTCGCTCGCCGGGTACCCGCGCGCGCACCGCGCGGTCGGGACGTTCTGCGCGGGCAACAGGTTCTCGCTCTTCCTGCCGTGCCACCGGGTCGTCGCGGCGGGCGGGATCGGCGCCTACGGCCAGAGCGGCGTCGACACGAAGCGCCGCCTGCTCCGCCTCGAGGGACATGCCGCTCTCTGACGAGCTCCGGAACGAGCTCGCGGCGATCGCCCCGACGCGCGGCTGCTGCCGCCTCGCCGAGCTCTCGGCGCTCTTCCACTCCGCCGGCAGCGCGCACCTGCGCGGCCGCGGCCGTATCGACCTGCACCTCGACGTGGCGAGCTCCGCCGTCGCGCGGCGCGCGTTCGCCCTCCTGCGCGAGCTCGGCCTCCCGGCCGAGCTTCGCACCTACCGCAGGCGCGCCTTCGACCGCGCGACGCGCTACCAGCTCCACGTGCCGGGCGTGCCGCAGGCGCTGCCGACGCTCGTGGAGGCGGGGGTCGTGGACGGCCGGCACGCGCCGCTCGAGCGGCCGCCGCGGCGGGTCGTCGGCCGGAGCTGCTGCAGAGGCGCCTACCTGCGCGGGGCGATTCTCGGCGGCGGCTCGCTGTCGGGGCCGCGCTCGCCACACCTCGAGCTGCGGACCACGTCGCTCGACGGCGCCGACTTCCTGCGGGGCGTCGCGGCCGCCGCGGGTGCCCGCGTCGGCGTCCTCGACCGCGGTCGCCACGCAGTCGCGTACGCGAAGGGGATCGAGGCGATCGAGACGCTGCTCGCCGCCGCAGGCGCGAGCGACACCGTGCTCGCGCTCGAGGAGCGCGCCGTCGTCGCGGCGACACGCGCGGACGCGAACCGGCTCGCAAACGCGGACCACGCGAACCTCGTCCGCACGAGCCGCGCCGCCCAGCTGCAGCTCGCGGCCGCGCGCGAGCTGCAGCGTGCGGGAACGCTCGACGAGCTCCCGGAGCCGCTCGCTCAGGTCGCGCGCCTCCGGCTCCGCCACCCGACGCTCCCGCTGCGCGAGCTCGGCGCACGGTGCGAGCCGCCGGCGACGAAAGCGGCGGTGCACCGGCGCTTCCGGCGGCTCCAGGAGCTCGCGGGCATCGGCGACGGCTGACGCGGAGGGCGGGCCGGAGGGGGAGCTCCGAGGACGACCTCCCCCTCCGCGGTACCGCGCTCCGAACCGGCGGCAGACGGGGTCTGAATCCACTGCCGGTCGAGCACGGACCCGCCCGAACGAAGCCTACGCGAGATCGTGCGATTTTGTTACGCGCGTTGCAAACGGGGTGGTTGCAAGTGGTACGCCTCGCCGAATCGTCGCCGCCGCGCGTGCGGTAGGTTCCGCCCGTGGAGCCGGCCTACGTCGAGCTGAAGGAGCGCCTCGCGGAGGTCATGGACATCCTCAAGACGCGCGCTCTCCTCGGCTGGGACCAGCAGGTGAAGATGCCGCCGGGCGGCGGCCCCGTCCGCGCCGAGCAGCTCGCGACGCTCGACCGGCTCGCGCACGAGCGCTTCACGTCGCCGGAGATCGGCCGGCTGCTCGACCGGCTGGAGGGCTTCGAGGGTTCGATGCCGTACGAGTCCGACGAGGCGAGCCTCGTCCGCGTCGTGCGTCAGGACTGGGAGAAGGCGCGACGGATCCCGAGCGACCTGCGCGCGGAGATGTCGCGCGCGTCGTCGCTCGCGCTGCCGGTGTGGGTGGAGGCGCGGCAGACGTCCGACTACTCGCTCTTCCGCCCGCACTTCGAGCACAACCTGGAGCTGCGCCGCCGCTACGTCGAGTGCTTCGACGGCTACGCCGAGCCGTACGACGCACTGCTCGACGACTTCGAGCGCGGGATGACGGCCGCCGAGGTGAGGGCCGTCTTCGAGCGGTTGAAGGAGGAGCAGGTGCCGCTCGTCGCCGCGGCCGCGAGCGAGGGCGAGCGCCCGGCGCGCGACCGGCACTACCCGCTCGAGGCGCAGCAGCGCTTCGAGCTGAAGGTGATCGAGCGCTTCGGTTACGACCCGCAGTCGTGGCGGCTCGACCCGACGGTGCACCCGTTCGCGAACTCCGTCGCGATCGACGACATCCGGCTGACGACGCGGTACCACGAGACGAACCTCGACGGTCTCTTCGCGACGATGCACGAGTGCGGGCACGGCCTCTACGAGCACGGCGTCTCGCGCACGCTCGAGCGGACGCCGCTCGCGCGCGGGACCTCGCTCGGGCTGCACGAGTCGCAGAGCCGCATGTGGGAGAACCTGGTCGGCCGCAGCCTCCCGTTCTGGCGCTTCTTCTATCCGCAGCTGCAGGAGCACTTCCCGGAGGCGCTCGCCGACGTCGAGCTGGACGACTGGTACCGCTCCGTCAACTGGGTGCAGCCGTCGTTCATCCGCGTCGAGGCGGACGAGGCGACGTACAACCTGCACGTGATCCTCCGCTTCGAGCTGGAGCAGGAGCTGCTCGTCGGCGACGTCTCCCTCGACGACCTCCCCGGCGTGTGGAACGAGCGGATGCTCGCGTACCTCGGCGTCGAGCCGCCCGAGGACCGGGTGGGGGTGCTCCAGGACATGCACTGGGCGGGTGGCCACATCGGCTACTTCTCGACCTACGCACTCGGCAACGTGATCTCGGCGCAGATCTGGGAGCGCGTGCTCGAGGACATCCCGGACCTCTACGACCAGTTCGAGGTGGGGGAGTTCGGCGCGCTGCGGACGTGGCTCGTCGAGCACCTGCACCGGCACGGCCGCAAGTTCACGCCGAAGGAGACGCTCGAGCGCGTCGTCGGCGGCCCGATCGACGCGGGGCCGTACCTGCGCTACCTGCGCGACAAGCTCGCCGTCGCCGCGTAGCGCTCGCTCACCGGCGCCTCCTCGCAACGCGGGTCTTTAGACTCGCCGCCGACGACGACACGACACGGGAGCAGGCATGGCGATTCGCGTAGGCATCAACGGCTTCGGCCGCATCGGCAGGAACTTCTTCCGCGCGCAGCTCGAGCGCAGCGGAGACATCGAGATCGTCGCGGCGAACGACCTCGGCGACATCGAGACGATGGCGCACCTGCTCAAGTACGACTCGGTGCTCGGCCCGCTCGACGCGGACGTCGAGGCCGGCGACGGCGTGATCCGCGCCGCGGGGGAGGAGCTGAAGCTCCTGTCGGAGCGCGACCCCGCCGACCTGCCGTGGGGCGAGCTCGGCGTCGACGTCGTCGTCGAGTCGACCGGCTTCTTCACGGACCGCGAGAAGGCGCAGGCCCACCTCGACGCGGGTGCGAAGAAGGTCGTCATCTCCGCTCCCGCGACCGGCCCGGACATCACGATCGTGCTCGGCGTGAACGACGACCAGTACGACCCCGAGCAGCACCACGTGATCTCGAACGCGTCGTGCACGACGAACTGCGTCGCGCCGCTCGCGAAGGTGCTGCACGAGCTCGCCGGGATCGAGAGCGGCTTCATGACCACGATCCACGCGTACACGAACGACCAGAACGTCCTCGACCTGCCGCACAAGGACCTGCGGCGCGCTCGTGCCGCGGCGATCAACCTGATCCCGACGTCGACCGGAGCGGCGAAGGCGATCGGGCTCGTGCTCCCCGAGCTGAAGGGGAAGGTGGACGGCGTCGCGGTCCGCGCGCCCGTGCCGACGGGGTCGATCACCGACTTCGTCGTCAACCTCGGCCGGGAGGTGACGCGGGAGGAGGTCAACGAGGCGTACCGGACTGCGGCCGCCGGCCCGCTCGAGGGGATCCTGCGCTACAGCGACGACCCGCTCGTCTCGACCGACATCGTCCACTCGCCGTACTCGTGCATCTTCGACAGCGAGCTGACGATGGCGCAGGGACGGACGGCGAAGGTGTTCGGCTGGTACGACAACGAGTGGGGCTACAGCTGCCGGCTCGTCGACCTCGTCGGCCGCCTGCTCTAGCGTGAGACGTCCCCGCTCGGTGCGAGACGCCGACGTCGCCGGCAAGACGGTGCTCGTTCGCGCCGACCTCAACGTGCCGCTCGAGGACGGCGGCGTCGCCGACGACACCCGTATCCGCGCGGCTCTGCCGACGCTCGAGCTGCTGCTCGAGCGCGGCGCGGCAGAGGTCCGCGTCTGCTCGCACCTCGGGCGCCCGAAGACGGACGAGGATCGTGCGAAGTACGCGATGGCGCCGGTCCGCGAGCACCTGCGCTCGCTGCTCCCGGACGAGCGCGTCTCCGTGCTCGAGAACACGCGCTTCCACCCCGGCGAGACGAAGAACGACGAGGCGTTCGCGCGCGAGCTCGCGGACGGGTGCGACCTCTACGTCAACGACGCCTTCGGCTCCGCACATCGCGCGCACAGCTCGACGGAGGCCGTCGCGCACGTCCTTCCGGCCTACGCGGGGCTGCTGCTCGAGCGCGAGCTCGAGATGCTCGGGCGGCTGCTCGGCGACGTCGAGCGGCCGTTCGTCCTCGTCACCGGCGGGGCGAAGGTCGACGACAAGCTGGGCGTGCTCCGGCACCTCGGCGGCCGCGCCGACACCGTCCTCGTCGGCGGCAAGATGGCCGAGGAGCTGCGGGAGGGGAACCCGCTCCCGTTCGAGGTCGTGCTGCCGACGGACGTCGTCGCGGCGGCGAGGTTCGCCGAGGACGCGGAGACGCGGGAGGCGCCGTACGACGCGCTTCCGGACGGCTGGCTCGGGCTCGACATCGGGCCGGAGTCACGGCGCGCGTTCGCGGAGCACGTCCGCGCCGCACGAACCGTCTTCTGGAACGGGCCGATGGGCGTCTTCGAGTGGGAGCCGTTCGCCGGCGGCACGAAGGCCGTCGCCGAGGCGGTCGCCGACGCGGACGGATACACCGTCGTCGGCGGCGGCGACTCGGTGCGCGCGGTCAACGAGCTCGGCCTCGACGACCGCATCTCCTGGGTCTCGACCGGCGGCGGCGCGTCGCTCGAGCTGCTCGAGGGCAAGGAGCTTCCCGGCGTGGCGGCGATCCCGGAGGAGTAGAGAGATGCTGATCGCAGGCAACTGGAAGATGTTCAAGGGCCTCGAGGAGACGCGGGCGTTCTTCACCGGCTTCGAGGCACCGAGCGGCGTCGACGTCGTGCTCTGCCCGCCGTACCCGTCGCTCGCGGCGGCCGTGGAGGCGGGGCAGACCGTCTACGCGCAGAACGTGCACTGGGAGCCGGCGGGCGCCTACACCGGAGAGGTCTCGCCGCAGATGCTGCGCGAGCTCGGCGTCGCGGGCGCGATCGTCGGCCACTCGGAGCGGCGGCAGCTCTTCGGCGAGACGGACGAGATGGTCGCGCGCCGTGCGCGGGCCGCGCTCGAGGCCGGGCTCGGGGTGATCGCGTGCGTCGGCGAGACGCTCGAGCAGCGCGAGGCGAACGACACGGAGCTCGTGCTCAACATCCAGGTGCAGGCGATCGCCTACGCGGCCGGCGACCACCCGAACCTCGTCCTCGCCTACGAGCCCGTGTGGGCGATCGGCACCGGCCGGACGGCGACGCCGGAGCAGGCGCGCGAGGCGCACGCCTTCATCAAGGGCATCCTCGACCGCCCCGTCCTCTACGGCGGCTCCGTGAAGCCGGAGAACGCGGGCGACCTGCTCTCGCAGCCCGGCATCGACGGCGCGCTCGTCGGCGGCGCCGCGCTCGACCCCGACTCGTTCGCGGCGATTTGCCGGACGGCGGCTTCCCTCTCGTAACGCTCGTCGTCCTCGACGGCTGGGGCTGCGCGCCGCCGGGCCCGGGGAACGCCGTCGAGCTCGCGCGCACGCCCGTCTTCGACCGGCTCTGGCGGGAGTTCCCGCACGGGCACCTCGATGCGTCGGGCGAGGCCGTCGGGCTGCCCCCGGGGCAGATGGGGAACTCCGAGGTCGGGCACCTGACGATCGGCTCGGGCCGCGTCCTCTTCCAGGACCTCCAGCGCGTCAACGTCGCGATCCGCGACGGGTCGTTCTTCGAGAACGCCGTCCTCCGCGGCGCGTTCGAGCGCGCGCGTGCCCGTGGCGGCGACGTGCACCTGCTCGGGCTCGTCTCGTACGGCGGCGTCCACTCGCACATCGACCACGTGCGCGCGCTGCTCGACGCCGCCGAGCGCGCGGGGATGGGCGAGCGCACGTGGATCCACGCGTTCACCGACGGACGCGACGTCTCGCCGACCGCGGCTGCGAACGACCTCGCGGAGCTCCCTCCGGACCGGATCGCGACCGTCGTCGGCCGCTACTACGCGATGGACCGCGACCGGCGGTGGGAGCGGACGGAGCTCGCGCTGGCGGCGATCGTCGCGGGGCAGGGGGTGCGGGCGACGGACGCCGTCGGAGCCGTGCGCGAGAGCTACGGCGTCGGCATCACGGACGAGTTCGTGCAGCCGGTGGTGCTCGCGGGGGCGCCGCGGCTGACGCAGCGCGACACGGCGATCTTCTTCAACTTCCGGCCCGACCGCGGACGGCAGCTCTCGGAGAAGCTCCTCGTCGCCGGGATCGATCTGACGACGATGACCCGGTATCGCGAGGACTTCGACGCGCCTGCCGTCTTCGGGGAGCAGGAGGTGCGGATGACGCTCGCGGAGACCCTTGCCGCGGCGGGCGTGCCGCAGCTCCACGCCGCGGAGACGGAGAAGTACGCCCACGTCACCTACTTCTTCAACGGCGGCGACGAGCGCGAGTGGCCGGGCGAGACGCGCGTCCTCGTCCCGTCGCCGCGTGACGTGCCGAGCTACGACCTGAAGCCGGAGATGAGCGCGCGGGAGCTGACCGCGCGCGTCCTCGAGGAGCTGCGGTCGGGGCGCCACGGCTTCTGCGTCGTGAACTTCGCGAACCCCGACATGGTCGGCCACACCGGCTCGATCCCGGCCGTGAAGGAGGCGGTCGAGGTGGTGGACGAGTGCCTCGGGCGGGTCGTCGGCGCCACGCTCGCCGCCGGGGGCGCGTGCCTCGTCACGGCCGATCACGGCAACGCGGAGCAGCTGCTCGAGGCGGACGGCGTCAGCCCCCACACGGCCCACACGACGAACCCCGTCCCGCTCGTCCTCACATCCCACGAATGGGGGCTGCGGGAGCGTGGCGGGCTCGCCGATCTCGCCCCCACGGCCCTGCGGCTCCTGGGCCTCGACATCCCGGCCGAGATGAGCGGAGGACCGTTGGCCACTGCGGCAAAAACCGGGCCGTCCACCGCGTGATTTCGCGGCTATACTCCGCCGCACTTGTCGCTGCCTCAGCCTGATCTCGGCGTCCTGCGGAAGGCGCAGCGAGGAGATGAGCGAGCGTTCTCGCTCATCGTCCGCGCCTACGAGCTTCCGGTCTACAACTACGTGCTGCGGCTCGTCGGAGACCGCGCGCTCGCGGAGGACCTGACGCAGGAGGTCTTCCTCCGCGTCTACCAGGGGCTCTCGACCTTCTCGCTCCGCTCCCGCTTCACGACGTGGCTCTTCCAGGTCACGAAGAACCGCGTGCTCGACGAGCTGCGCGCGCTCGAGCGCCGGCCGCGGGCTGTCGTCAACCTCGACGACATCCCGCCGCTCGAGGTGGTGGACGCGCCGTTCGAGCGCGTCGAGGCGATCGACGCCGTCTGGCGGGCGGTCGAGGCACTGAACGTCGACCTCAAGATGGCACTGCTCCTGCGCGACGTCGTCGGGCTCTCGTACACCGAGATCGCGGACTCGCTCGAGATCACGCTCGCGACCGTCAAGTGGCGGATCTACAAGGCGCGCGAAGAGGTGCAGCTGGCGCTCGGCCGCGAAGGCATCACCTTCGGGGCCGAGAGCGGGGCCGCG
>DATMJW010000223.1:0-8540 GCA_035553355.1 Gaiellaceae bacterium
GCGGGCAGCTCGTGCGCGTCGCCGACGATGCCCTCGCCCTCGGCCGCGGTGTTCACGAGCACCATGCCGCCCGCACCGCCGAGCTCGACGTTGCGGCCCTTCTCGACCCGCGGGTTGACGCCGCGGCGGCAGATCACGATCTCGCCCTTGAAGGTGCCGGGGGCGAACGGCGCGCCGCAGAGGGCGTCGCCGTAGTTCTGCGCGTGGACGATCTTCGCCGGGCCGTACCCCGACGTGAAGCTCGCACCCGTCATCGTCGCCGGTGCAGCGGTCTTGCCGCCCGACATGCTCGTGAGCGAATTCTTGAGCGCCCGGTCGTGGGTGCTCGCGCCGACGCTCATGACCCACGGCGCGTTCGCCGGCGAGCCGACCGTCTCCGGCCCCGGGCCGTCGTTGCCGGCCGAGGTGGCGACGAAGATGCCGGCGTCACGGGCACCCAGGAAGCCCTCGGAGTCGGCGTCGTTCCACGGATCCGTGGGACCGCCGCCGATCGAGTAGTTGATGACGTCGACCCCGTCCGCCGTCGCCTGGTCGATGGCGGCCGCGAGGCTCGCGCCGAGGCAGCCCGCGGCGATGCACGCCTTGTAGGTGATCAGGTTCGCGTGCGGCGCGACGCCGGAGATCTCACGCTCGAGCGTGAGCGTCGGCGCCGTCAGCGTCGCCTTCACCACGTTCCCCGCGGCCGTGCTCGCGGTGTGGCTGCCGTGTGCATTGTCGTCCTCCGGCGACGTGCCGGTGAAGTCGTAGACGCCGATCAGCTTGTCGTTGCAGAACGGTGCGCCCAGGATCGGGTCACAGAGCCCGTAGAACGTGCCACGCGGGTTGGTGTGGTCGTACCCGTCGCCACCCTTGTCGGCAAACGAGGGATGGTCGTGGTTGATGCCGGTGTCGATGACGCCGACGACGACGCCTTCGCCCTTCGTGCCCGGCAGGCCGCCCGTCGAGCTGCCCGACCACACGGTGGGCGCGCCGATGAAGCGCGGCCCCGCGTCCGTCAGCAGCTCACGCTTGAAGTCCTTCTGCACCTTCGCGACGCCCGGGATGCTGCGCACGAGCTCCGCCTCGCCCGCGGTCAGGAGGACCGCGAAGCCGTTGTAGGCGTACCGGTACGTGAACGCCACCGTCGGCGTCCGCACGAGCTTCGAGGCGATCGCGTTCTTCACGCCCGCCTGCTTCGTCGCGAGGTAGTCGAGATACGCGCGGCTCGCCGCGCTCTTCGGGTCGAGCTTCACCTGGCCGCGCGCGGCCGGGTTCGTCGCCTCGAGTCCGGCCACGCCGCCGCGATAGCTGGCGAGCGGAGCGTCTTCGAGCTTGACGATGTAGCGCTCGAGCGGCGGAGCCGCCGTCACTGCGCCCGCGCTCGCGATCGTCATCACGAGCGCGACGACGACCCCGAGGGCGAGCAACACCTTCGGAGCCTGCAGTCTCTTCACTCTCATGTGTCCCCCCTGGCGCCCGCGGGGGTAGGAGGCGCCGGATAGTCGACGAGCCCGATGCGTCGTCGAGTTGACACCTCACTAGTACCCCATTTCGCGACGCGTCGCACCTGGAGTTTACGGAAGATTTTTTGCGGTTTACGCCGCAAATGCAGCCCGACTTTTACGACTGACTATTCAGTCAACGATGACTGATGATTCAATCATCGAGCGCGCGCAAGGCGTCCCGCCCGAGTGAGCGCGCGACCGCCTGCGGGAGGTTCGGGCGGTACGCCTCGACGACGACGATGACCGGTGCGCCGCGGCGATAGACGACGGCCGCCGTCGTCCGCGTGTTCGAGATCCAGCCGTTCTTCTCGGCAACGAGGGTCGAGCCGAGCCACGGCCGCAGGAGGCCCAGGTTCCCGTCGGCGCGCTCGGGGGAGAGCAGCGCCGTGAGCGCCAGCTTCGCGGCGTGGCGGCTGAGGCCCGTCTGCCGCTGCGCGAGGCGGTTCCCGATCGCGGCGGCATGCAGGCGGTAGAGCGCCCGGCCGAGATCCTTGGCGGTCGTGACGCGGATGTGGCCGTGTGGCGGCGGCTTCGGCGCGTCGACGACGGAGGTCGTGGCGCGGTAGGGGCCGGGGTACGTGCTCGACCACATGCCGAGCCGGCGGAGGCCGTCGTGGACGGCGCCGTAACCGAGGTCGCTCGCGATCCGGTTCGCACCGAGATTCGACGACCACGCGCCGATCTGCCTCACGTCGTACCAGTGCGCGCCGACCTCCGGCCGCGCTCCCACCCGAAGCGCAGCGACGACCGCACCGAGCTTCACGGTCGAGGCCGCCGGAAAGCGAGCGTCCGAATTCCAACCGGCCGTGCGGCCGCTGCGGAGGTCGTGGATCCAGATGCCGGCCCAGCCCGGGAAGCGTGCTCCGACTGCCGCGAGCCGCCGTTGGAGCGCTGCGTCCGTCGTGCGGGGCGGTCGCGCGACCCTCGTCCCGTCCGGCAGCGGCAGCCGGACGTTCGCGCCCGTTCGCGCCTTCGTTCGTCGCGACCTCGGCGTGCAGGAGGCGGTGACGCGCGGGACGGGCGGCTTGCGCACCTTCACCGGCCGGTCCTCCGCCTCCGCGACGCGCACCTGCGCGAGCGCGACCGCGGCGAGCTGGGCGCGGAGCCTGGAGCAGCCACGGCTGACGGGACCCGCCGCCGCGACCGCCTCCATCAGGTCACGTCCGGCCTCGTACCGCGCCTGATAGCCGTCGGGATCGTTCCCGTAGGAGCGCTGCGCCGCAGGCAGGTACGCGTCGCGGGCGCGGAGCAGCGCGAAGTCGTCCGCTGCGGCCGCGGGCGCGAGCGCGAGCGCGACGAGGAGGACGGAGAGGCCGCGCACGCCGACGTTGTAGCCGCTCGTGTGCGTGCCCGTCAGCCGGCGGCCGCGAGGAAGCCCTCGAGCCGCGCCGCCTCCTCCTCGACCTCCCGCCGCGCTGCCGGCGGCAGCGGCGCGAACGCCGTCGTGGTGACGCGGCCGCGCTCGACCCTCCACGTCCCCGCCACGAACCCGTCGACGAGGAACGTCTGAGCCACGTCGCCGTTCAACCCGATCACGAGCCGGCGGTACTCCTCCGGGAGCACGCGCGTGCGGTCGGCGAACGCGAGGAGCACGTTGTCCCACTTCGGCAGAAAGCGGACGGGCGCAGGTGCGCCGGCGGCGGGGAGCGGCGCCCGCGGCACGTCGAGGAGCTCGCGCCCGCGCTCGTCGCGGAACCGGCGAAGCGGCTCCAGCCGCTCGAGCGCAGGGTCGATCTCCGTCGCGCGCATCATGCTCCAGGCGCGGACGTCGCTCCGCGTCGCCGGGCCGAACGCGGCGAGGTAGCGGCGCAGGATCTCCGCCCGCGCCTCCACCGGCACGTGCGGGTCCGGCTCGTCGACGGCGACGAAGCGTCCTTCAGGGCGTCCGCGCCAGAGCGCCGTCTCGTGGTGATGGAGGACGTGAGCGCGGACGCGCGCGGCGCGCCACGCGCGGCGCGCGTCGATCCCAGTCAGCCCGTGCTCGCGCTCGAGGTGCTCGAGCGCCTCGGCCGTCGTCACCGGACCGGCCGCGGCGAGCGCGCGCACGGACGGCGCGAGCCGCTCCGCCGTCGGCGACGAGTCCGGGTGACCAGACTCGCTCAGCGCCGCGCGCAGGAGCGCGTAGTCGCGTCGCGTGACGAGGTGCAGCGTCTGGCGCATCACCGTCGCCTTGAGGACGGTGCCGAGGACGAGCTCGCGCTCGAGCGCCTCGCGCCGGAAGCCGGTGGTGCGCGTCCAGATGCCGACGTACGGCGCCGCCGGCCATTGCGCCTGCATCCCGACGAGACGCTCGAGCACGGCGACCGGCGCGAGTCGCTTCCGCTCCAGGAGGAGCTGCCGCGCGAGCAGCGTCCGGTTCAGCTCGCGGAGCGAGAGGATGCGCTCGACGCTCACGCGGCGCCCGGCGGCCACGGCAGCCGCACGGGCTCGTACTCGCCGGGCCAGTCGGCGTAGGCCTCGTCCGGGTCGGACGTATCCCGCGTCGCAGACGCGCCGTAGTTCGCCGCGACCTCGCTCACCGGGTAGTGCAGCCCCACGTCGGGCCGCGCGCCGAGCATGAGGACGGCGCACGGGCCGACGCCTGCGCCGACGAGGATGTGCCGCGTGCCGGCGGGACAGTGGAAGTAGTCCCACTGCCGCAGCAGCCGCTCCTCCTCCTCCACGATCAGCGTGCACTCCCCCGACAGGACCAGGAAGCCCTCCTGGACGTCCTCCGAGTGGTAGAGGCCGTTCGGGTCGCCGGGCCACAGCACGCGCACGTGCACACCGACGTCTACGAACGGCGCGTCGCGCGGCTCGAGCACGTACGTCGCCCCGCCCTTCTCGTCGTTGCGGACCGCGAGCGCGTCGGCGATGTTGAGCACGAACCAACCGTCGGACGCGACGTGGCGGCCGTACGGCGTCTCGTCGACGCGCGCCTCGACCGGCCTGCGGGTCAGCGGACCGCCTTCTTCACGAGCGCTGCGATCTTCTTCTCCTCCGCGTCCGTCAGCTCCTTGACCGCGAAGGAGGTCGGCCACATGGAGCCGCTGTCGAGGTTCGCCGAGTCGTTGAAGCCGAACGTCGCGTACCTCGACTTGAACCGGTGCGCGCTCTGGAAGAAGCACACGACCTTGCCGTCCTTCGTGTACGCGGGCATCCCGTACCACGTGCGCGGCACGAGCTCGGGCGCCGTCTCCTTCACGATCGCGTGGATCCGCGTCGCGAGCGCACGATCGGGCTTCGGCATCTCTGCGATCTTCGCGAGCACGTCGCGCTCGCCGTCCGCCTTCCCCTTCGCCGCCTTCAGCTCGCGGGCGCGCTCGCGCATCGCTTCCCGCTCCTCGGCCGTGAAGCCGTCGTGCTTTCGACCGGCGCGCGCTCCGGACGCGGGCGTCGATCGCTTCGTTGCTCGCTCTTCGCGCATCGGGCGGGACCTCCATTCGGTTCGCGATCGGCGGCGCGCGCCAATACTCCCTGAAAACGCGAGTCGCCGTTCGCGAATGCGCAGCTGGTGTGTCCCCGCAGCGGTCGGCGCCTAGCCCGCGACCTCGTCTCTTCCAGTCGCCTGAGGCTCACCGAACGACGGCGTGGGAGCGAGCGCCGTTTCGCTCGGGTGCATGATCTTCGGTGTCAGGCAGATCCGTTCGAGGACGACCGCCTCCTTCACGATCACGTCGAGCAGAGTCAGCCGTTGGTCGGCCGGCAGATCGGGCCGCGCCTTCAGCGTCGCGGCGGCGCCGACGATGCTCTGGAGCGGATTCGCCATGCGATGCCTCACCAGCGTCGTGTAATCGAAGAGAGCCCGCTGGTATTCCTCACTGTCGCTCGTGGCCTCGGCGAGTTTGGCGGCAGCAACCACGAGCTGCTCGTCTGCGAACTCCATCAGCCGCACAGCATCCTCGGTTCGATGGTCGGCTACCGCCGTCTGAGTCTCAGCCGCCACGAGGTGCTCTTTCGCGGCTTGCATGTGGGCGTTGGCCTCTGCCAAGCGAAGCTCGGCGGCGATCGCGCGCTCGTCGGCGGTCCGCAGCAGGCCCTCTACCCGTCGCGCCTGACCGGCGACGTCCGCTTGCCGGACGTCGGCGAGAAGCTCGCGGACGTCGGCAGCGGCACTACGGGCATCGGCCGACGACTCTCGCGCCACGGCATCCGCTTCGCGGGCGTCGGCTGCGACAGAGCGGGCATCGGCAACCACCTCCCGCAGATCGGCTTCAGCGCCGCGCGCATCGGCCACGAGCTCGCGCACATCGGCCGTCGCGGCGCGGTCGTCCGCAGTCGCGTCACGTGCGTCGGCGGCACGCTCGCGCTCGCGGCGGACTCGTTCACCATGAGCGTCCACGAGTGCAGTATGAGGCTTCGACACAAGCGCCGCCCAACCGCCCCGGCTCCTGAGAGAGCGTCGCCCGCGCCAGCGTCCTTCGCTGGAGTTACTCCTCCGTCGGCTCGGAGGCGGCGCGCTGTGCGATCTCGTTCACGACGGCTGGATCGGCGAGCGTCGTCGTGTCGCCGAGGGGGCGCTGCTCGGCGACGTCGCGCAGCAGGCGGCGCATGATCTTGCCGCTCCGCGTCTTCGGCAGCTCCGGCGTGAAGACGACGTTCGCGGGCTTCGCGATCGGCCCGATCTTCTGCGCGACGTGGTTCCGGAGCTCCTCGAGCTTCGCGACCGACCCCTCGGCGCCGCCCTTCAGCGTCACGTACGCGACGATCGCCTGCCCCGTGAGCGCGTCGGCGCGGCCGCAGACGGCCGCCTCCGCTACCTCGGGGTGGTCGACGAGCGCCGACTCGACCTCGATCGTCGAGATGCGGTGCCCGGAGACGTTCATCACGTCGTCGACCCGGCCGAGCAGCCAGAAGTCCCCGTCCTCGTCGATTCGCGCGCCGTCGCCCGCGAAGTAGACGCCCTCGCCGTACTTCGACCAGTACGTCTGCCGGAAGCGCTCCTCGTCGCCGTAGATGCCGCGCGTCATCGCCGGCCACGGCCGCTTCAGGACGAGGTAGCCGCCGCCGCCGGGCGCGACCTCCTCGCCGGCCTCGCTGAAGACCGCCGCCTCGATCCCGGGGAACGGCTTCGTCGCGGAGCCCGGCTTCGCGGTCGTGACGCCGGGGAGCGGGGTGATCATGATCATCCCGGTCTCCGTCTGCCACCAGGTGTCGACCACCGGGACTCGGTCGCCGCCGATGTGCTGCCGGTACCAGACCCAGGCCTCGGGGTTGATCGGCTCGCCGACCGATCCGAGCAGGCGGAGCGAGGAGAGGTCGTGCTCGCCCGCGCGCTCCGGGCCCCATTTCATGTGGGCGCGGATCGCCGTCGGCGCCGTGTACAGGATCGTGACGCCGTAGCGCTCGACGATCGCCCACCAGCGGTCCTTGTCCGGGAAGTCGGGCGTCCCCTCGTAGAGCACGGAGGTCGCGCCGTTGCAGAGCGGGCCGTAGACGATGTAGCTGTGGCCCGTGATCCAGCCGATGTCGGCGGCGCACCAGTAGACGTCGTGCTCCGGCTTCAGGTCGAAGACGTAGTGATGCGTCGTCGCCACGCCGACCAGGTAGCCGCCGGTCGTGTGCGCGATCCCCTTCGGCTTCGCGGTCGTCCCCGACGTGTACATGAGGAAGAGCAGGTCCTCCGCGTCCATCGGCTCCGGCGGGCAGCTCGCGGGATCGTCCGGGACCTCGAGGTCGTGGTACCACGTGTCGCGCGCGGCCTCCATCGGCACCTCGTTGCCGGTGCGGCGCACGACGAGGCAGCGCTCGATCCCGGGTGCGTCGGCCATCGCCTCGTCGGCGATCCGCTTCAGCGGGACGGTCGAGCCGCGGCGCCACGCCTCGTCCTGCGTGACGAGGACGGTGCAGCCCATGTCGTTGATGCGGTCGGAGAGCGAGTCGGCGCTGAAGCCGCCGAAGACGACGGTGTGCGGCGCACCGAGCCGCGTGCAGGCGAGCATCGCGACCGCGAGCTCGGGAACCATCCCCATGTAGATCGCGACCTTCGTGCCCTTGCCGACGCCGAGCTCCCGGAGCGCGTTCGCGAAGCGGACGACGTCGCGCTGCAGGTCGGCGTAGGTGATCGTGCGGGTGTCACCCGGCTCGCCCTCCCAGTGGAAGGCGACGCGGTCGCCGTGCCCCGCCTCGACGTGCCGGTCGACGCAGTTGTAGGCGACGTTGAGCTTGCCGCCGCGGTACCACTGCGCGAACGGCGGCTCCCAGCGGACGAGCTCCGTCCACGGCTCGAACCAGGTCACCCGCTCGCGCGCGCACCGCTCCCACAGCTGCTCCCAGGGCTCGTCGTAGAGCTCCGGCTGCGCGTTCGCCTGCGCCGCGAAGTCGGGCGGCGGCGGGTAGCGCCGGTCCTCGGTGAGGATCGTCTCGATCGTGTCGCTCAGCGGGGCTCCAGGTCGTCCAGCTCCAGCTCGTACGGGAAGTCGGTGAGCACCTCGCAGCCGTCCTCCGTGACGAGCAGGAGGTCCTCGAGCCGGACGCCGCCGTAGCCGTGGCGGTACAGGCCGGGCTCGACGGCGACGACGTCCCCGACGACGAGCGGATCGTCGCCGAGGCGCCCGAGGCCCGGCTCCTCGTGCACCTCGAGACCGACTCCGTGGCCGGTCGAGTGGTAGAAGCCGTCGCGGAGCACCGCGCCCTCCGGCTTGTGGAGCTGCGTCGGGTGGCCGTGCTCGTGGAAGAACTCGCAGACGGCGGCGTGGATCACCTTGCCGATCGCGCCGGGCCTCACGAGGCCGGTCGCGAGATCGAGCGCCCGCTTCGAGAGCTCGTGGAACTCGCGCAGCTCGTCGGGGGCCGGCCCGAGGACGACGGTGCGCGTGAAGTCGGAGTAGCAGCCGGTCTCGCGGTCGCGCGGGAAGAGGTCGAAGAGGACGACGTCGTCCGCGGCGATCGGGCCCGACCCCATGTCGTGGCCGACGGCCGTCTGCTCGCCGTGCGAGACGATGAACTCCTCGGCGGCGGCGCCGTGCTCGCCGAACGCCTGCTCCACCGCGAGCTTCACGCGCTCGCAGGTGAGCGGCGCCCCGTCGCGCACGAGCTGCCCGTTCGAGCGCTCGGCCCGGCGCAGGAGGTCGAGCC
>DATMJW010000224.1:0-2562 GCA_035553355.1 Gaiellaceae bacterium
GACGCGGCGGAAGCTCGGGGCGAGGTCGTGCGCTACCGCGTCGCCGCGCGGCGCGTAGACGAGGCGACCGGTCGTGTCGCGCACCTTCACGAGCCCGAGCTCGCGGATGTCGCGCGACACCGTCGTCTGGACGACGTCGTAGCCCGCGGCGCGCAGCGCGTCGGCGAGCTCCGCCTGCGTGGAGACGCCTTGTGACCGGATCAGGCGCAGGATCGCTCCGTGCCGGTCGCGACGGTGGACGCTCGCCATGATGCTTATTATGCAGGAATTCGCGTAAGATGCGATCGCCGGCAGCTGGCCGCTATCCCGCCGGTAGGCTCGACGCATGGACGCCCTCGTCGTGTCGCCAGAGGTCGCCGACGCGCTCGCGGAGCGGCGCGCGGTCGTGGCGCTGGAGACGACGCTCGTCGCCCACGGCTTCCCGCCGGGCGAAGGCGTCGCGGTCGGGCTCGAGAGCGAGCGGCGGGTACGCGAGGCGGGAGCCGTCCCGGCGACGATCGGCGTCCTCGACGGCGCCGTGCGCGTCGGTCTCGGCGAGGACGAGCTCCATCGCTTCGGCGCAGACGCACGCAAGGTCGGGCCGCGCGACCTCGCGGCGGCCGTCGTGCAGCGCGCCGTCGGCGCGACCACGGTCGGCGGGACCCTCGCCGCCTGCCGGGCCGTGGGGATTCGCTTCATGGGAACCGGCGGCCTCGGCGGCGTCCACCGCGGCTTCCCGACGCCGCCCGACGTCTCGGCCGACCTGGGGGAGCTGCTCCGAACGGAGGCGCTCGTCGTCTCGTCGGGCGTGAAGTCGATCCTCGACGTCCCGGCGACGGGGGAGCTGCTGGAGACGCTCGGCGTCCCCGTCCTCGGCTACCGCACCGACGACCTGCCGCTCTTCTACGCAGCCCACGGCGGCCCGCCCGTGTCCGCGCGCGTCGAGTCGCCCGAGGAGGCGGCCCGCATCGCGCAGGCGCACTGGGGCCTCGGGCGGAGCTCCTCGATCCTGCTCGCACGGCCGGCGACGGCGAGCCTGGACGACGTCGAGCCGCTGATCGAGCGGGCACTCGCCGACGCGGAGGCGCAGGCGGTGCGTGGGCAGGCGGTGACGCCGTTCGTGCTCTCGTACCTGCACCGCGAGTCGGGCGGCCGCACGCTCGCCGCCAACCGCGAGCTCATCGCGGACAACGCAGCCCTGGCCGCGGAGGTGGCCGTCGCGCATGCCGCTCTATGACCGCGTGAAGGACCTGCCGCTCACGATCGAGCGCGTCGAGCACGAGCAGCGGGCGCTCCCGCTCGCGCACATGACGCGACGCACGACGGTCTTCCGCCTCCACGGGGCCGGCGAGGAGGGGGTCGGCGAGGACGTGACCTACGAGGGGCCGCATCACGAGGCGGTCGCCCTCCCGGAGCTCGCCGGCACGCACACCCTCGACCTGTTCTCGCAGCTCGTCGCCGACGCGCCCGGGTACCGCAGGTGGGGCCTCGAGTCCGCGGCGCTCGATCTCGCGCTGAGACAGGCGGGGCTGTCGCTCGGAGAAGCCGTCGAGCGCGAGCCGCAGCCCGTCCGCTTCGTCGTGTCGCAGAACAATGCGCGGGACTGGCTCGCGGTCGAGCCCGGCCTCCGCTTCAAGCTTGACGCGAGCGACAGCTGGACGGACGCGGTCGTCGCCGAGCTCGCGGCGACGGGGGCCGTCGACGTCGTCGACTTGAAGGGGCTCTACGAAGGCGAGTGGGTGGACGCGACGCCGTCACCCGAGCTCTACGCGCGCGTCGCGGCCGCGTTCCCACACGCGTGGCTCGAGGACGCACGGCTCACGGACGAGACGCGGCCCGTGCTCGAACCGCACCTCGACCGGCTCACGTGGGACTTCCCGATCCACTCCGTCGCGGACGTCGACGCGCTCGAGCACCCGCCGCGTTGCCTGAACTCGAAGCCCTCCCGCTTCGGCTCGGTCCGCAACCTGTTCGACTTCTACGACGCGTGCTTCGAGCGCGGGATCGAGATCTACGGCGGCGGTCAGTTCGAGCTGGGGCCCGGCCGCGGACAGATCCAACACCTCGCCTCCCTCTTCCACCCGGACGCACCGAACGACGTCGCGCCCGGCGTCTACAACGAGGGTGGGCCCCGCAGCGGCCTGCCGCAGAGCCCGCTGCCGCCCGCGAGCCGCGACGCCGGATTCAGATGAGCTACAAGAAGCCGATCACGAGCAAAGGCGCGCTGAAGCGCGGGGAGCGCGAGCGCGCCGTCGGCCTCGACCCCGACGACGAGGCCGCGAAGTGGCTCGCCGAGCACGACCCGCAGCCGGCGCCGCCCGCGTCGAAATCCGTCAAGAAGTCGAAGGCTGTCCACCGGTTCCGCCGGCAGCAGGGGCGCTAAGCGGCGTCTCAGGAGCGGTGCGGCTAGGCGTCGAGCGCCGCGAGCAGCGCCTCGACCTCGAGCAGCTCGAGCGACTGGAGCTTCGAGCTCCCGCGCGCGCCGAGGGCGAGCGACACCTTCGCGATCGTCGCGGCGTCGGGCGCCTCGACGATGTTGACGAAGTCGTACTCGCCGATCGTCGCCCACTGGTGCAGCACGCG
>DATMJW010000225.1:0-2957 GCA_035553355.1 Gaiellaceae bacterium
CGCGCGATGGACGCGCTGCGCCTGCCCGACGGCGACCGCGACGTGACGACGCTCTCGGGCGGCGAGCGGCGGCGTGTCGCCCTCTGCCGGCTGCTGCTCTCGTCCCCGGACCTGCTCCTCCTCGACGAGCCCACGAACCACCTCGACGCCGAGTCGGTCGCGTGGCTGGAGCGGTTCCTCGAGAACTACAAGGGCACCGTCGTCGCGGTCACGCACGACCGCTACTTCCTCGACAACGTCGCCGGCTGGATCCTCGAGCTCGACCGCGGGAAGGGGATCCCGTTCGAGGGGAACTACTCGTCGTGGCTCGAGCAGAAGCAGGCGCGGCTCGCCGTCGAAGAGAAGCAGGAGTCGGCGCGGCGGCGCACCCTCGCGCGCGAGCTCGAGTGGGTGCGGATGAGCCCGAAGGCGCGTCACGCGAAGTCGAAGGCGCGCCTGACGGCGTACGAGAAGCTGCTCGCGGACGACCAGAACGTGCGGCTCGACAAGGTGGAGATCCACATTCCGGCCGGGCCGCGCCTCGGCGACGTCGTCGTCGACGCGGAGCACGTGGCGAAGGGCTACGGCGAGCGGCTGCTCTACGAGGACCTCACGTTCTCGCTGCCGCCGGGCGGCATCGTCGGCGTGATCGGCCCGAACGGTGCGGGCAAGACGACGCTCTTCCGCATGATCGCGGGCGAGGAGCAGCCCGACTCGGGGACGCTGCGGGTCGGGGACACGGTCGAGCTCGCCTACGTCGACCAGGCGCGCGGCGACCTGAACCCGGAGAACACCGTCTGGAAGGAGATCTCGGGGAACCAGGACACGATCCTGCTCGGCAAGCGCGAGGTGAACTCGCGGCAGTACGTCTCGTGGTTCAACTTCCGCGGCTCGGACCAGCAGAAGAAGGTGGGCGACCTCTCCGGCGGCGAGCGGAACCGCGTCCACCTCGCGAAGCTGCTGCGGAGCGGCGGCAACGTCCTGCTCCTCGACGAGCCGACGAACGACCTCGACGTGGACACGCTGCGCGCGCTCGAGGACGCCCTGCTCGACTTCGCCGGCTGCGCCGTCGTGATCAGCCACGACCGCTGGTTCCTCGACCGCGTCGCGACGCACATCCTCGCGTTCGAGGGCGAGAGCCAGACGACGTGGTTCGAGGGGAGCTACGGCGAGTACGCCGCCTGGGTCAAGGAGACGAGGGGCGCCGACGCGCTGGAGCCGCACCGGATCAAGTACAAGCCGCTCGTGCGCGCGTAGCGGTGCGGGAGGGGGAGGCGCTGGAGGGGCGCCAGCACCACAACGTCACTCTCGGCGTGCTGACGCTCGCCGGGACGGCGTTCGCGTTCCAGCAGACGATGGTCTTCCCGGCGCTGCCGGAGTTCCAGCGCGAGCTCGGCGGGACGACGGCGTGGGTGACGTGGGTGCTGACGGCGTTCCTCGTCTCGGCGGCGGTGACGACGCCGATCCTCGGGCGCCTCGGCGACCAGTTCGGCAAGGAACGGATGCTGCTCGTGAGCCTCGGGCTCTTTCTCGCAGGGTCCCTCGGCGCAGCGGCGGCGTGGAACCTCGAGTCGCTGATCGCGCTCCGCGCCGTCTCCGGTGCCGGCGGCGCGCTCTTCCCGCTCGCGTTCGCGATCATCCGCGACGAGTTCCCGCCCGACCGGGTCGGCGTCGGGATCGGGTTGCTGTCGGCGGTGTTCGGGGTCGGCGGCGGCTTCGGGATCGTCCTCTCCGGGGTGATCGTCGACCACCTCGACTGGCGGCTCCTCTTCCTGCTCGGCTCGATCCCGGTGGCGGCGTCGCTCGCGCTCGTCCACCGGTACGTGCCCGAGTCGCCGATCCGGACGCCGTCGCGGGTCGACCTCCCGGGGGCGCTCCTCCTGTCGGGCGCGCTCCTCGCACTCATGGTCCCGCTGACGGAGGGCGAGCGCTGGGGCTGGGGCTCGCCGGAGACGCTCGGGCTGCTCGGCCTCTCCCTCGCGCTCTTCGTCGTCTGGGGGCTCGTGGAGCTGCGGATGCCGAGCCCGATGGTGGACATGCGGATGCTCGCGCACCGCCCGGTGCTGCTCACGAACGTGACGACGATGATCTCCGGCTTCGCGCTCTTCAGCTGCTTCGTGCTCCTGCCCGCGTTCGTGGAGGCGCCGTCCGCACGCGGCTACGGCTTCGGCGCGACGGCCACCGAGGCCGGGCTGTACCTGCTGCCGAGCTCCGTCGCGATGCTCTTCACCGGCCCGCTCGCCGGCCTCGTCGGCCGCCGCACGGGAATGAAGTGGCCGCTCGCCGGCGGCATGGCAGCGGTGGCCGCAGCAGCCGTGATCCTCTCGCAGGCGAACGGCGAGCCCTGGCAGGTGCTGGTCGCGAGCGGCCTCCTCGGCGGCGGCGTGGGCGCGGCGTTCGCGGCGATGGTGGCGCTGATCGCGGAGAACGTCGATCCGCGCGAGATGGGCGTCGCGACCGGGATGAACACGGTCGTGCGGCTGATCGGCGCCGTCGTCGGCGGGCAGATCGGGGCGGCGCTGCTGACGACGCAGACGATCACCGGGACGTCTCTTCCCGCAGAGGGGGCGTTCGCGTGGGCGTTCGGCCTCAGCGCCGTCGCCGCCGCGGTCGCCGCGGGCATCGCGCTCGCCATCCGCAGGCAGCCGCTCCGCCGCGCGGCACCCGCTTCCTGACCGTCGTTCTTGCGGGCGACCCCAAGATCCTCCGTACGGGCGACGGCTGTTCGTCCCGCCGCCCGATGCCGGCGCCGCCGTCCCGCCGCAGGATGCGAACGACACTGACGACGGAGGCGGGAGGGATGGAGAAGACGCTGGAGGAGTTGCGCGCGGCCGATAGCTGTGCGGAGCTGCGGGAGCTGGTCGACGGCGACGTCGTCACGCCCGCGGACGAAAACTGGGACGAGGCGCGCCTCGCGTGGAACCTGGCGGTCGACCAGCGGCCGGCGGCGGTCGCGCTGCCGGAGTCGGCGGAGGACG
>DATMJW010000226.1:0-8462 GCA_035553355.1 Gaiellaceae bacterium
GCTGCCGCTCGGGACGGCCGGGTCGGTCGGGCTCGCGCGCGACGCCCTCGACGAGACGTTCCTCGTCATCTCCGGCGACGCGCTCTGCGACGTCGATCTGCGCGCGCTCGTCGACTTCCACCGAGAGAAGGGAGCGGCCGCCACGATCGGCCTGAAGGCGGTCGACAACCCGCTCGAGTTCGGGATCGTCGTCACGGACGAGGAGGGGCGGATCGAGCGCTTCCTCGAGAAGCCGTCGTGGGGGCAGGTCTTCTCGGACACGATCAACACGGGGATCTACGTCCTCGAGCCGGAGGTGCTGAGGCACGTGCCGACGGAGGGGCCGTACGACTTCTCGAAGGAGCTCTTCCCGCTCCTGCTCGAGATGGGGCGGCCGCTGTACGGCCACGTGATGGACGGCTACTGGCAGGACATCGGCAACCTCGACCAGTACCGGCAGGCGAACTTCGACGCGCTCGACGAGCGCGTGCGGTTGAACGTCGACGGGGTTCGGCTGCGGGGGAACGTCTGGATCGGCGAGGGCGTCGACGTCGACGACGTCGAGGCGATCGCGGGGCCCGCATACGTCGGCAACTACGCCCGCGTCGCACGAGGTGCGTCGGTCGGGCCGTACACCGTGCTCTCGAACGGCGTCACGCTCCGCGAGCGCGCGCGCACGTCGCACTGCGTCGTCGACGCGGGGACGCACGTCGGCCGCAGCTCCTCGATCGAGGGCGCGATCGTCGGGCGCGCCTGCGACGTCCGCGACCACGTCCGCATCCACGAGGGCGCGGCGATCGGCGACGAGGTCACGATCGGCTCCGAGTCGTCGATCATGCCGCACGTCCGGATCTACCCGTACAAGGAGGTGGAGACCGGGTCGCAGGTGCACGAGAACCTGATCTGGGAGTCGCGCGCCTCCGCGCGCCTCTTCGGCAACGACGGCGTTTCCGGCCTCGTCAACGTCGACGTGACGCCGGAGACCGCGGTCCGGCTCGCGGTCGCGCTCGGGACGGCGCTCAAGCGTGGGGCGCGCGTCGTCGCGAGCCGCGACAGCGCCCCCGCCTGCCGCATGATCAAGCGCGCCATCATCTCCGGGCTGAGCGCGACGGGGGTCGACGTCGCCGACCTGCGCGTCTCGCCGCCCGCGGTCAGCCGGCACGTCCTGAAGACGCAGGCGTTCGACGCCGGAGTCCACGTCGGCGTCAGCCAGGTCGACCCCGAAGCGATCTTCATCCGGTTCTACGAGCCGCCGGGGATCCTCGCGACAGCGACGCTCCAGAAGGAGATCGAGAAGAACTTCACCCGGCAGGAGTTCCGGCGTGTCGCGGCCGACGACGTCGGCTCCGTCTCGTACCCGGCGCGCGTCCGCGAGAGCTACGCGCAGGACCTGCTCGACTCGCTCGACGTCGAGGCGATCCGCGCCCGCGGCTTCCGGATCGTCGTCGACTACGGCTACTCGGCGGCGTCGTTCGTGCTCCCGCTCGTCGTCGGCCCCCTCGGCGTCGAGGCGCTCTCGGCGCACGGGTTCTTCGCCGACGGCGGCGAGCGCCACGGGACGCTCGCGCAGGCGATCGGCCAGACGAAGAAGCTCGTCACCGCGGTCGGTGCGGACCTCGGGGCGGTGTTCGACATGGCCGCCGAACGCCTCCACCTCGTGGACGACAAGGGGAAGGAGGTGCCGGTCGACCAGGCGCTCCTGCTCTACCTGCGGCTGATCGGCTCGAACGGCACGCGCGGAAAGGTCGCCTTCCCGATCACGGTCACGAGCCAGGTCGACGTCCTCGCGGACGAGAAGCTCGAGGTGGTGCGGACGCCGCACTCGCTGTCGGCCCTCACGCGCGCGGCTGCGGAGGACGGCGTCGTCTTCGCCGGCGCGGTCGGCGGCGGCTACGTCTTCCCGGAGTTCCTCCCTGCCTACGACGCCGTCGCGAGCCTCGCGAAGCTGCTCGAGCTCCTCGCTCCGGTGCGGCAGCCGCTGTCGAAGCTCGTCCGCGAGCTGCCGCAGCCGACGCTGATCCACCGCCAGCTCGCGTGCCCGTGGGCGAAGAAGGGCCTCGTGATGCGCGTCCTCAACGAGCGCCTCGCCGGCCGCGACCTCGACCTGCTCGACGGGATCAAGGTGCGCGACGAGCGTGGCTGGGCGCAGGTGCTCCCCGATCCCGACGAGCCGCTCCTGCACCTGTACGCCGAAGGAGACTCGGCGGAGGCCTCCGAGGAGCTCGAGGCGGAGATCCGCGCCGTCGTCGAGGAGATCATGCAGGGAGACGGCGCTCCGGCGCGAACACCTGTAGAAACCTCAAGCTGAGGTTGACCCCTCGCGCGGGCGGCTGCTTTACTGAGTCCCCCGCAGAACGCCGAACCTGGAGGACAGGCACGTGGAACCGCTCCCCGATCTTGGCACGCTCAGCGACGACGACCTGAAGGAGCTGATCGAGCGCCTCGAGGCCGAGGAGAACGAGGTCTCCTACCGCCGGCGGCTGCTCCAGGGGCGGATCGACATCCTCCGCGCGGAGCGCACGGCACGACTGAAGGGCCAGGGCGTGGGGGACGTCGACGTCGACCGGCTGACCGACATCCTCTCCTCCCGCGGCGCCCCGTCCGTCGGCGCGCCCGACGAGGACGCCACGCGCCCCGGGGACGGGTCGGCGTGAGCCACGTCTATTGCCCGGAGTGCGGCTTCCAGAATCCGGTCGCGGCGAACTTCTGCTCGAAGTGCGGGACGCGCCTGCCGAAGGAGGACCAGAGCGAGCAGACGATGACCTTCGCTCCCGACGACCTCGCGGAGGATCCGGCGGCGGCGCTCGCGGAGCTTCCCGGGAAGGGACCGGCGCTCGTCGTCCGCTCCGGCGGGGGCAGGGCGGGGGAGAGCTTCTTCCCGCAGGGCGACACCACGCTGATCGGGCGCTCGCCCGACTGCGACGTCTTCCTGGACGACGTGACGGTGTCGCGGAAGCACGCGGAGCTCGTCCGCGAGGGCGACACCTACACGATCCGCGACCTCGGCAGCCTCAACGGCACGTTCGTCAACCGCAGCCGCATCGAGGCGCAGGCGCTCGAGGACGACGACGAGGTCCAGATCGGCAAGTACCGGCTGACGTTCCTCCTGCGCCGATGAGCACGACGGCGACCGACAGGCGCGTGCAGGAGCGGCCCGAGCGGCGGCTGCACACGATCGGCGCGGTGTGCCAGCGCCTGCGGGGCGAGTTCCCGGACATCTCGATCTCGAAGATCCGGTACCTCGAGGACCAGGGGCTGCTCACGCCCAAGCGGACGCGCGGCGGCTACCGGCTCTTCAGCGAGGAGGACGTCGAGCGCCTCGAGACGATCCTGCGCCTCCAGCGCGACGAGTTCCTGCCGCTCCGCGTGATCCGCCAGGAGCTCGCGAGCGGCGCATCGGGCGAGCGGAAGCGGCGCCGTCCGTCGGCGCTCGGCGACCACGAGGGCGAGCTCGACCTGCCGGAGCTCTGCGAGCGCGCCGGCGTCACCCCGGAGTTCGTGCGTGCGCTCGAGGAGTTCGGGCTGCTCGTCTCGCGCATCGACGCCGGTGACCGGCTCTACCGCGAGACGGACGCCGACGTGGCCGCCGCGTGCGGCCGCCTCGCGCACTACGGGATCGACGCGCGGCACCTTCGCACCTTCCGCAACTCGGCGGGGCGGGAGGCGGCCCTGCTCGAGCAGCTCGTCGCGCCGGCGCTTCGCTCGCGGAACCCCGAGCGGCGCAAGGCCGGCCTCGACGACCTGCAGGCGCTCGCCGAGGCGGCGCAGGAGCTGTCGCAGCTCCTCTTCTGGCGCGAGCTCCGCGCGCTCGCCGAGCGCTAGGGTGACGCACGTGAGCCAGGAGCCCGCGACGCTCGACCTGCGCGACCGGATCCGCGACGTCCCCGACTTCCCGAAGCCCGGGATCGTCTTCAAGGACATCATGCCGCTCGTCTCCGACGCGCAGTACTTCCGTGCCGCCGTCGACCGGCTCGTCGAGCTCGCGCGGCCGTTGGAGCCGGACATCATCCTCGGCGCCGAGGCGCGCGGCTTCATCTTCGGCGGCGCGCTCGCGTACGAGCTCGGCTGCGGCTTCGTCACCGCGAGGAAGCCCGGGAAGCTGCCGTGGACCACCGTCGAGGCGACCTACGACCTCGAGTACGGGACCGACTCCCTGCAGGTGCACGCAGACGCGATCCCACAGGGCGCGCGCGTGATCGTCCACGACGACGTCCTCGCGACCGGCGGAACGGCGAAGGCGAAAGTCGACCTCGTGGAGCAGGTGGGAGCGGAGGTCGTCGGGCTCCTCTTCGTGATCGAGCTCGGCTTCCTGAACGGCCGCGAGAAGCTCGCCGGGTACCCCGTGGAGTCGCTGATCGAGTACTGACGGTGACGGTTCGGGGGGTTTGCGTGTTGTCCGATCTGCCGATCACCATCTCCACATGTACGACGCGCTGACCGGCCGGTACACGTTTCCGTGCCCGCACGGGCGCGAGACGCGGGTGACGCTGTCGTCGTTCCGCCGCCTCGAGCGGCTGCCCGGCGCGGTCCACCCGGCCGTCTACTCGGTGGTCTTCAGCTGCACGTGCGGCGACGACCACCCCGGGCTCGTCTCCCACGACGAGCTCGATTGGGCGCCGCTCGGCGGGTCGGCGGGCCGGTTCCTCAATCTGATGACCTCGTCGCTCGACGACGCGGCGGCCGACCTGCAGGACGCAGCGGCGACGCGCCTGAAGGCGGGGGAGTGGCCGTGGAGCTTCTTCTGCTACCCCGAGGGGCGGCCGCGCCCGGTCTTCCCGTCGTCCTTCGTCGCGGTCGCTCCGGGCTCACGCGCCTACGGGCTCGCGATCCGCTGCCCCGCGTGCACCGCCCTGTCGGTGAACCTCGTTACGCAGTTCCACGTCGACCTGCCGTTCTGGAACGACGCCACCGTCGGCGTCGTCGACCACGTCTTCGCCGACGACGCGTTCCGCGCGCTCGACGACTTCCGCGGCGAGCTGTACTCGGCGACGTTCGACGAGCGCCGGCTGAACCTCGAATAGCGGGGATTTCGTTCCGGCCGCGCCGGGAACAACCGGTCCGACCACCACGCGAACGGAGGACGACATGATCGGCATGGCACGAGGCGTCACGACACTCATCGGTGCCGCCGTCGCGGGATTCCTGATCTGGCTGAGCGCGCAGTTCGGGACCGACGCGGCAGGCGACTACTGGCTGACGTACGGGCTCGTCGCCGCTGCAGGGCTGACGATGGCGCTCTCGCAGCTGCTCGGCGGCTGGACGAAGTGGGGGTGGCCGCGGCTCTCGCTCGGCGTCTTCCTGCTCGGGTTCCTGCCGGTGCTCGTCGCGGGCGGCTGGGTCCTGCTGGCGCGCCAGCCGGCCGACTTCTTCAACACGTCGAACTGGTCGCGCGACCTCGGGATCATGGGCGTCGTCGGCGACCTCGGCGAGTTCCTCGCTGCGATCGCGTTCCTCGTCGGGCTCACCTTCGGGTTCACGTTCGACACCGCGGGCCCGCGGCGCGAGGTCGTCGTCGAGCGCGACCACGACGTCGTCGCGCGCGACAGTCGCCCCGCCGGCCGGACGGCGGCCGACGAGCCGCTCGCGGCCGAACGGCACCGCGACGCAGACGGAGACAGCGATGAGGACTACCGCGAGCCGGATCCGTCGTTTCGCGAGACGATCGTCGGCGATCGGAGGAACGAGCCGCGAGCTTGAGCGCCTGAGTCCCTCCCCTCAGGGATGAAGCGGCGCGTTCGCGCGGGCCGATAGAGGTGCCGTATGGACGCCGCCGCGGTCGAGACCCCGAAGCTCCGCGCCTCCGAGCGGCTGCTCGTGCACTGCGCGGCGCTCGACCCCGACCGGCGGCGGCCGACGGCCCACGCGCGCCTCGAGGCGCTCCTCGGCCGCGACCTCGCGCGGCGCCTCGTCGTCGCGCTCTGCTCCTCGCGCTAGCGCGACTGCGTCGGCGTCGGCGGATCTTCGCCGTGCGTCCGCACGAAGATGAAGATCGCGCCGGCGGCGACGAGCGAGAGGATGAACGCCGTCGCGCCGGAGACGCCGATCGCAAGCATCCCGAGCCACAGGATCAGAAAGAAGACGAGCGACCAGAAGAACGACTGGACGCCGTGGTCGATGCTCGGCATGCGCAGGTGCACGCCGCGATCCTACGCGAGGCGGCAGGCGCGGCGCCCGCGGAACCTCCCGCACGAAGTTGTCGCAAATTGCAGAAATCCCCGCGGCGCACCTCTTGCACTGCGCCGGCCGACGTCCTAGTGTCTCGCTTGCAGGGAGCACGGAGCGCGACTAGGTCGAAGCCGAGCTCGAGGGCCGTACGCGGAAGCGGAAAGTCAGCGGGCTCGGTGGACGAAAGCGCCACCGGCTCCCTGAATTTTTTCCTTTTCGGCGCCTCCTGCGCACGCGGCAGAGCGAGACGGCCGTTTCTCTAGGATCGGCGCGCATGACCCGTGCCAGCGTCTACGCCGTCGCCGCGGTGACTCTCGTCGCCGCCTTGCTCCTCACGCTTCTCGGCGTGGGCGACGACCCCGCGAAGCTCCCGAACTGGCAGGCGCTCGTGCTCGGCGTCGTGCAGGGCGCGACGGAGCTGCTGCCGATCTCCTCCTCCGGACACCTCGCGCTCGTCCCGTGGCTCGGCGACTGGGACTACCTCCGCGAGCACCCGGACTTCAACCACACGTTCGACGTCGCGCTCCACCTCGGCACGCTCTTCGCGGTCGCCGGGTACTTCTGGCGCGACATCGTCGCGCTGCTGCGCGGCTGGTTCCGCACGCTCGGCACGCGGCGGATCGAGACGGGGGAGGAGCGGGTCGCCTGGTTCGTCTTCGTCGCGACGATCCCTGCTGCGCTCGTGGGGCTCGTCGGGGACGCGTGGATCGCCGACAACCTCGGGCAGCCGTGGCAGGTAGCGATCCTGCTCGCGGTCTTCGCGGTCGTCCTCTACCTCGCCGACAGGCGCCCGCAGACGCGAGAGATGAGCGACCTCGGGCTCAAGACCGCTTTCGGAGTGGGCGTCGCGCAGAGCCTCGCGCTGATGCCCGGCGTCTCCCGTTCGGGCATCACCATCACCGCGGCGCGGTTCCTCGGGCTCGACCGCGACGCGGCGGCGCGGTTCTCGTTCCTGCTCCTCGTCCCGACCGTCCTCGGCGCCGTCCTCTACAAGGGCGTCACCGACGTGCTCCTCGGAGAGCTGCCGTCGGGGTGGGAGGGACCGTTCCTCGTCGGCACGCTCGCAGCCGCCGGCAGCGGGTTCCTCGCGATCACGGGCCTCCTCGGCTACGTGCGCCGGCACGACTACTCGGTCTTCGTCTGGTACCGGCTGGCGGCGGCGGCCGCGGTGCTGCTGTTGATCGCGTCCGGCGCACGGTCCGCCGGCTTCTAGATGGGTGCGCGGCCGGGCCTCGTCGCCGTCGGCGGAGCGTTCGCGATCGCCTTCTCGGGCATCCTCGTGCGGCTCGCGGACGTCGAGCCGTCGACGGCGGCGTTCTTCCGCTGCCTGTACGCGCTGCCGTTCCTGCTGCCGCTCGCGCTCCGCGAGAGGCGCCTCTACGGCCCGCGCGAGGCGGGGCAGGCGCGGCTTGCGTGGATCGCCGGGATCTTCTTCGCGGCGGATCTCGTGTTCTGGCACCACGCGATCGGCGCCGTCGGGGCGGGCCTCGCGACGGTGCTCGCGAACACGCAGGTCGTCCTCGTCGGCGTCGCCGCGTGGCTCCTGCTCGGCGAGAAGCCCGGCGCACGGCTGGCGGCGTCGGTTCCCGTCGTCCTCGTCGGGATCGTCTTGATCTCCGGCGTCGTCGGCGCGGACGCCTACGGCGACGACCCCGCCCTCGGCGTCGTCCTCGGGCTGCTGACGGCCGTCTCGTACTCCGCGTTCCTGCTCGTGCTGCGCGCCGGGAACCGCGACATCCGCCGCCCGGCGGGGCCGCTCCTCGACGCGACTGCGGCCTCGGCGGCCGCCTCCGTCGTGATCGGCCTGGCGCTGGGGGAGCTCGACCTCGCGCCGACCTGGCCCGAGCACGCCTGGCTCGTGCTGCTCGCCGTCTCGGCGCAGGTCGTCGGCTGGCTCGCAATCAGCGTGTCGCTGCCGCGGCTCGATGCGGCAGTGACGTCCGTGCTGCTGACGCTGCAGCCGGTCGGCACCGTCGTCCTCGCGGTGTTGCTCCTCGCCGAGCGCCCGTCGTGGGTGCAGCTCGCGGGGATCGCCGTCCTCCTCGCCGGCGTCACGCTCGCGACGGGGAGGCGGAAGGCGCAGGCTCCACCTGTGCCGACTTGACATAACGCACGTTCTCGTGCACGGCGACGAGAGGGCGCGGGCCGGTTTCTCCCGCTCGGAGCGGCCTTTCCGAACGCACCGGTACTTGACCGATGCGTTTCGACTCGCGATGGTGACGGGAAGGAACGACGTGCGCGAGGGGTCCGCGCACCCGACCTCATCCGCGCATCGCCCAGTACATGACGACAGTCGACATCGAGCAGCTGCTCCGCAC
>DATMJW010000227.1:0-3193 GCA_035553355.1 Gaiellaceae bacterium
GGGTCGCGCACGCCGAGCCCCTCGCGCGCGCATCCCGAGAGGCAGACGAGACCCTCGTTGAGCTCGGTGAGGAGCCGGCGGTCGAGCGCGGGCGCCACCGGCTCGAGCTCGCGCCCCGGCGGCCGCGTCTCCGCGTGCGCCGCCGTCAGCAGGCGGCAGAGGTTGGCGTAGCCGCGGGCGGACTCGACGAGCAGCGTCACGTGGCCACCACCTGTCCCCGCTCCGGCGCCGGCGAAGCCGGCACCTCCGCTCTTGGGCGGCTCCGTCGAGCCTACGCCGCTGAGCGTCACCTCGGCGCCCGTGATCGCGCTGATGCCGGCGAGCTTCGCGGCGTGCGCGAACTCGAGCGAGCCGTAGACGCCGTCGTGGTCGGTGAGCGCCAGCGCCTCGTAGCCGAGCTCCGCCGCGCGCAGCGCGAGCTCCTCGGGATGGGACGCGCCGTCGAGGAACGAATAGCCTGAGTGTGCGTGGAGCTCGACGTACATCCGCAGCTAGTCGCGCCGGGCGAGGGTGAGGTGCTGAACGACGCGGAGACGCGGTGGACCGAGATCCTGTGCGACACCGACGAGCTCGTCGTCTCGCTCTTCCGTCGTGGCGCCGGCGTCGACGGCCCGGAGCTGCACGTGCACCGGACGCACGCCGATGCGTTCTACGTCCTCGAGGGCGCGCTCGTCGTCCCGCTCGGTCCGGAGGCCGAGCCGGAGCAGGTGCCCGCCGGTTCTCTCGCGCTCGCGCCGCCCCTCGTCGCGCACGCGTTCCGGATGGATGCGGGCGACGTCGTGCTCCTCAACGCGCACGCGCCGGGCGCCGGTTTCGCTGCGTACATGCGCGGCGACGGCGTCGAGTTCGACCAGGAGCCGCCACCGCCGGGCGGCGGCCGTCCGCGCAGCGACGCCGTCCTCGGGCGGGGCACGCTCGTCGTCGACGAGGCGGGACTGCGGGTCGCTCGGCTGGCGGACGAGCCGCAGCTCGGGGTGTCGGTCGTGACGCTGGCGGCGGGGACGGAGGCGCCGCCGCTCGGCGACGGGCTCACGGGCCTCTACGTCCTCGTCGGCGCGATCGCGGTGGCAATGCCTGACGAGGAGCTCGTCGCCGGAAGCGGCGCCTGGGTGACCGTCCGGGCCGGAGCGCGATGCACGCTCTCCGCCAGCGGCGACGGGGAGACGCAGTACGTCGCCTTCAGCGTCCGCGCCGCGAGCCGGTAGCCGCGTACCCGCGCCGCGCGGTCGCGCGTTCCACCGGCGCATGCGCACGCTCGCCGCAACCATGTTCACGATCGCCGCGATCACGGTCGCCGTCTTCACCTACGCCCTCGCGACGTACGCGCCGCCGGCGATCGCGCCTGCCACGCAGGCAGTTCCGCGCTGACGGCGCCGCGGGCGATACTCGGTGTGTGACGGCGCGCGAGCGGTACGACGAGCTGGCCGACTTCCTGACGTTCCGGCACGACTTCGTCGAGCTGACGCAGATGATGGGGATGCCGTGCGTGAAGGCGCGCGGGAAGATCGTCGCCGGGTTCTGGCGGAGCGAGGACGCGATGGTGTTCAAGCTGCTGGATCCCGAGCGGCACGCCGAGGCGCTCGCGCTCGAAGGAGCGCACCTCTTCGATCCGTCGGGCAAGGGGCAGCCGTTTCGGCAGTGGGTGGTCGTGCCCGCTGCGCACGCCGACCGGTGGGAGGAGCTCGCAGGTCACGCGCTCATGCCCTCTGCGTGAACCAGCAGCCGGCGTCCGCGTCGCGGAAGACGCACACGTGCTCACCGCTCTCGAGCACGAGATCGAAGTAGCGCCGATCGATCGGCTGCTCCGTCCACCACCGGTCGACGACCCGCCACTCCTCGCGGACGACTGCGACCGGGTGGCGGTTCACCTTCCACGGCGTTCCCTCCCACGTCGCCTCCACGAGCGCCGGCCGCGGCTCGTTGAGCCGCCCTGCTACTCGTCGCGCGGGACGAAGAGCGCCCGAGCTTCCGGTATCCGCGACCACGGCGCCACCTCCACGACTGCACACACCGACCCCGATCCCGTACTGGCGCGCACCTGGCGCAGCCCCTCGCTCAGCCGCGCGTCGAGCTCCTCCCCCACCGGCTGCACGAGCTCGAGCTGCTGTCCCGCCGAGTCCGCGAGCTCGACCCCCTCGAGCCGCAGCTCGACGACCGGCGCCGGCAGCTCGAGCAGCTTCGGCCCCAGTGCCGCCCGGAGGCGCGCGCGGTCGGCGGTCGCGTCGCGGAGCGTGACCGAGCGCCGCCACGAGCCGCCGCCGACGAGCTGTGCCGAGAGCGCCACCTTCCGAAACGGCCGCCCTGCGCGCTCGGGGCGCGCGAGCAGCCGGTCGAGCAGCGCGCCGAACGCCCGCCGCAGCGTCAGCTCGTTTGCAACCGCCTCCGGGAACTCGAGCGCCTCCGCGAGCTCGGCCGGCGGCCGGCGGCCGCGGACGCGCGAGCCGTCGCCGCCGCGGGCGAGCGACCACGCGCTCCGCCCCTCGGGGCCGAGTCGCTCCGCGACCGCCGCCGGCGGCAGCGCAGCCAGCTCCCCGAGCTTCCGCACGCCCAGCCCCTCGAGCTCCGCGTAGCGCTCGGCCGGAAGCGGCAGCAGCGAGAGCGGGAGCGGCGCCAGGAACCGCTCCTCCTTGCCGTCGTCAACGACGAGAGCCTGGCCCGGACGCGCGACCGTGGCCGCCGCGAGGGCGGCGAAGCGCCGCCGCGCTGCGCCCGCACGCGGATCCCACGACGGGCCGACTGCCGCGAGCGCACGCTCGAGCGCCGGTTCGAGCCCGCCGTAGAGGCGCTCGACGCCCCTCGTCTCGAACGTGACGCGACCGGGCGCGTCGGGGTCGACGGCGAACCCGGCATCCTCGAGCCGCTGCAGGACCCCTTCCCACTCGCGCTCGACCGCCGAGGGGTCCTGCTCGACGAGAACGAGCCCCGGGCACGTCGCGAGCGCCTCGCCGAGCCGCATCCCCGGCTGCACGCCGGCCGCCTCCGCCGCGGCGGTCACGGGCCCGATCACAGGCTCCGTCCCCGGGAGCGGCGCGAGCGCCGCGGGCTCGAGCGCGAGACGCGGCCGCTCCCTCAGCGCCGCCCGCAATTCGAAGCCCGGGATGAGGAGACAGGCGATCATGGGAACGTACGTTCTATACCGAACACACGTTCTTGTCAAACCCGGCGGATTCCTGCCGATGAAGCAGGTGATGGC
>DATMJW010000228.1:0-5539 GCA_035553355.1 Gaiellaceae bacterium
CGCGGGCACGGCTGCCGAAGGCGTGGCCGGTGCAGTCGAGGACACCGCCGAAGGTGCGCTCGACACGGTGACGGGCGCCGTCGGCACGGTGACGGGCGCCGTCGGCACGGTGACCGGCACGGTGACGGGCACCGTCGGGACGGTCGCCGGCTCGGTCGGCGACGCGGCCGCTCCGGTGGCAGGACCCGTCTCGGGGGCGACCGCGGGCGTGACGGAGGCCGTGGCGCCGTCTGCCCCGGCACCCGTCACGTCTCCCGGCGTGACCGCGACCGGCCTCCCATAGCGAGAAACTTGCGTGCGCAAGCATCTGCTAGCCTGCGCGCGTGGAACTCGGTCTCTTCACGTTCGCGGAGCTGCCGGTCGACGCCCCCGGCGGCCGGTCGCTGAGCCCCGCGCAGCGGCTCGCGAACCTGCTCGAGGAGGCCGCGCTGGCGGACGAGCTCGGGCTCGACGTCTACGGCGTCGGCGAGCACCACCGCCCGGACTTCGTCGTCTCCACGCCCGCGGTCGTGCTCGCCGCGGTCGCGGCTCGTACCAGCCGCATCCGCCTCACGAGCGCCGTCACGGTCCTCAGCTCCGACGACCCCGTGCGCGTCTTCCAGGAGTTCGCGACCGTCGACCTGCTGTCCGGCGGCCGCGCGGAGATCATGGCCGGCCGCGGCTCGTTCATCGAGTCGTTCCCACTCTTCGGCTACGACCTCCGCCTCTACGACGAGCTCTTCGCCGAGAAGCTGGAGCTCCTGCTGCGCCTGCGCGAGGACGAGCACGTGACGTGGCAGGGAAGGCTGCGGCCGCCCATCGACGGCCGCGGTGTCTACCCGCGGCCCGTGCAGGAGCCGCTTCCCGTGTGGGTCGCCGTGGGCGGCTCGCCCGAGTCCGCGGCGCGCGCCGGGAGCCTCGGGTTGCCGATGGCGCTCGCGATCATCGGCGGGTTGCCCGAGCGGTTCACCGCCTTCGCCGACCTCCACCGGCGCGCAGCGCACGAGGCGGGGCACGGGAGGCTCCCGCTCAGCATCAACTCGCACGGCTTCGTCGCCGAGAGTCGTCGGCGCGCGATCGAGCTCTCGTACCCGTACGAGGCGTCCGCGATGAACCGCATCGGCCGCGAGCGCGGCTGGCCGCCGCTCGGGCGCGCCGACTACGAGCAGGCGGCGACGCTGCGCGGCGCGAACTTCGTCGGCAGCCCGGAGGAGGTCGCGGAGAAGATCCTCTGGCAGCACGAGCTCTTCGGCCACGACCGCTTCCTGCTCCAGCTCAGCGTCGGCGGGATGCCGCACGCCGAGACGATGCGCTCGATCGAGCTCTTCGGAACGCAGGTCGCGCCGCTCGTGCGGGCGGAGGTCGCGCGTCGCGCACGCGCGGCCGCGCCCGCCTGAGATTGCAGGAGCAGGAGCGGGGGGAGAACGCGCGCACATGCGCAGCGTCCTCGCGTTCCTCGCGATCGCGCTCGTCGCGATCTCGCTCTGGTACCTCGCGGCTCCACCGCGCGACGAGGGCGCCTACCGCGAGCGTGCGGCGCGCTCGGCGCAGACGCTCGGCGCGCAGGTGCGCACGGCGGCGCTCTGGTCGTCCGCCCTCGAAGATGGCAAGACGCTGTCGACGAGCGCGCAGGTCGGCATCGCGGACAACGCGCGAAGCGCGCACGCTGCCGCGACGCGCTTCGAGGGCTACGAGCCTCCGCGTGGCGCCGACGACGTGCGGCGGCGCTACAGCGATCTCGCCTCGCGCGTCACGACCCTGCTCGACGACCTCGACATCGCGGCGCGACGTGGCGAGTGGCAGGAGATCGAGCGGGCACGGCCGCAGCTCGAGCGGCTCGGCCGCGAGCTCGACGCCTTCCGCGCGGAGGTGCGGGGGTAGGTGTCGCGCATCTTCGCCTTCACGCTCGGGACGCTCACCGCGATCGGCGGCTTCCTCGACATCGGCGACCTGATCGCCGACGCGCAGGTCGGTGCGCGGTTCGGGCTCAGCCTCGCGTGGGTGACGGTGATCGCGACGATCGGCATCGTCTGCTTCTCCGAGATGGCCGGGCGCGTCGCGATCGCGAGCCAGCTGCCGCCGCTCAGCCTCGCGCGGACACGCCTCGGGCCGAAGTACGCGTTCCTCGCGCTCCTCGCGTCGGTCGCGATCACGGCGCTGCTCGTGATGGCGGAGCTCGCGGGCGTGGCGCTGGCGCTCGAGCTCGCGTCGAGCATCCACTACCTCCTGTGGGTGCCGGTCGCGGCGATCGTCCTCCTCGTCATGGTGTGGGCGCTCCCGTTCGAGACGATGGAACGCTTCTACGGGATCGTCGGTCTCACGATGCTCGTCTACCTCGTCGCGGTCTGGCAGCTCGGCCCCGACTGGTCGCGGCTCCTCGAGTCGGCGACGACGCCCGTGCCCGCCGCCGATGAGACGTGGGCGAGCTACGCGTTCTTCGCGATCCTGCTGATCGGCGCGCAGATGACCCCGTACGAGATGACGTTCTTCGCGGGCGGCTCCGTCGAGAGCAGGTGGCGGCGCGAGGACCTGCGCCTGATGCAGTTCAACGCGCTCGTCGGCTTCCCGCTCGGCGCGCTGATCGCGATCGCCATCCAGGCGATCGCATTCGTCGTCTTCTTCGATCTCGGCATCACGGTCGAGCACCTCTCGCAGACTGCGCTTCCGGTCGCGCTCGCCCTCGGGAAGATCGGCCTCGTGATCGCGCTCGTCGGCATCTTCGCCGTCACGTTCGGCGCCGCGATCGAGACGCTCTTCTCGGCCGGCTACGACGTGGCGCAGTATTTCGGGTGGGCGCTGGGGAAGGTCGCGCCGCCTGTACGGACTGCGCGATTCATGGTGCTCGTCGCGATGCTCGTCCTCGGCGGGACGATCTTCGCGCTCACGACCGTGAACCCGATCACCGTCACCGTCGTCGCCGTCGCGATCAGCGGCGCGCTGCTGCCGTTCCTCTACCTTCCGGTGTTGCTCGTCGCGAACGACCGGAAGGTGATGGGCGACCTCGCGAACGGGCCGTTGTCGAACACGGTCGGGACGCTCGCTCTCGTCGTCTCGATCGTCGTCTCGATCGCCGCCCTGCCGCTCCTGATCCTCACCCGGGCGGGCGCCGCATGAGCGACGAGCTGAGCCTTCGCTTCGACTTCCTCGACCAGCAGATCGTGGACTGCGAGGGCTATCCGTTCGGGCGCGTCGAGGACGCCGAGCTCGAGCTGGACGGGCGGACGCTGCGGCTCGTCGCGATCCGCACGGGGTCGCAGGCGTTCGGGCTGCGACTCCACGACCTCGTCGGCGACTGGATCGCCGCGCTCTCGGAGCGCCTGCGGCCGCCGGCGTCGGACGAGGGGCCGACGACGATCGCGATCGCGCACGTCGCAGAGGCCGGGGCGAAGGTGGAGCTGAAGGTGCCGTTCGACGCGCTGGAGGACGCGGCGCCGCTCGAGCGATGGCTGGCGCGGCACGTGGTGGGACCGCTTCCCGGGGCGGGCGATGCTGGCGAGTGAGCTCCTGAAGGCGACGGTCGTGGATGCCGACGGGGAGAACCTCGGCACCGTCCGCGACGTCCGCCTCGTCCGCGAGGGAGACGGCTACCGCGCGACCGGCATCCTCGTCGGTGCCGGCGCGATGTCGGCGATCGCCCACGCGTGGGGCTACGCGGAGGGGCGCGCGTCGGGGCCGTGGCTGCTGCAGACACTCCTCCGCCGCGGCGTCCGCTCGACGACGTTCGTGCGGGCGGACGACGTCGCGTCGTGGGACGACGCCGGGAGGGTGACGCTCCGCGCGGGCGCGGCCGTCGTGGCGGCGGAGGAGGCTCTCGCGTGACGCTCGCGGAGGCGCTCGTCGCAGGGTGGGCTCTCGTCGCGCTCGCCGTGCTCGTCGTGGCTCGGCTCGTCGCGCGCCGACGCCGCTGAGGCACGCGCCGCAAGCCGAGACGCGGTGTAGGTTTGCGCGTCGTGACCTCGACGATCTCGACGGACGCCGCGACCTGGTGGCACCGCACGCACGGCGGTGACCTCCGCGTCGCCTACTTCTCGATGGAGTTCGGAGTGGACGCGGAGCTCGCGATCTACTCCGGTGGCCTCGGCGTCCTCGCCGGCGACCACCTGAAGGCCGCCGCCGAGCTCGGCATCCCGATCGTCGGGATCGGGCTCCTCTACCGCGGCGGCTACTTCCGCCAGGGGCTCGACGGGGCGGGGCGGCAGACGGAGGAGTACCAGCCGGTCGACCCCGAGACGCTCGGGCTCGTGCGCGAGCCGGTCACCGTCGAGGTCGAGCTCGCGGGGCAGACGGTGGCGGCGAACGTCTGGCGCAAGGACGTGGGGAGCGTGCCGCTCTATCTCCTCGAGGTCGACTGGCTGACGGACGCGCTCTACGGCGGCGACCGGGAGCACCGCATCCGGCAGGAGCTGCTCCTCGGCGTGGGCGGCGTGCGCGCGCTCGACGCGCTCGGGATCGAGCCGACCGTCTACCACCTCAACGAAGGCCACTCCGCGTTCCTCGCGATCGAGCGGGTGCGCGAGCTCGTGCGCGAGGGGATGGAGGTCGAGGCGGCGAAGGAGCACGTCCGGCGCTCCTCGGTCTTCACGACGCACACGCCGGTCCCCGCCGGGAACGAGGTCTTCGCGGACGAGCTCGTGCTCCGCTACGCCGGTCCGCTCGCCGCCGCAGCCGGCCTCTCGCACGACGACCTCCTCGCGCTCGGCCGCTCGACGCCCGACGCCGGCGGCTTCGGCCTCACGCCGCTCGCGCTTCGGCTCTCGTCCTTCGCGAACGGCGTGTCGGAGTTGCACGGCGAGGTGGCGCGGGAGATGTGGGCGCCGCTCTACCCCGACGGCGAGGCGCCGATCGGCCATGTCACGAACGGCGTGCATCTCGGCACGTGGCTCCACGCGGAGCTCGCCGACGCGCTCCGCGGCGTGGGCGTGCGCCCCGAGGCGCCGCCGGACGAGGCGAACTGGCAGGCGGCTCGGAGCCTCGGCGACGACGATCTCTGGCGCGTCCACTCGATCGCGAAGGCGCGCCTGTGCGACGTCGCGGGGCTCGATCCGGAGCTCCTCACGATCGGCTTCGCCCGCCGCTTCGCGACCTACAAGCGCGCCGGGCTCGTCTTCAGCGACGTCGAGCGGCTGCTGCGGCTGCCGATCCAGCTCGTCGTCGCGGGCAAGGCGCACCCGCAGGACGACCCCGGGAAGGACGTGATGCAGCGCGTCGTCGAGCTCGCCCGCGACGAGCGCCTCGCCGGCCGAGTCGTCTTCCTCGAGAACTACGACATCGCGCTCGCGCAGGCGATCATCCCCGGCTGCGACGTCTGGCTGAACACGCCGCGCCGCCCGCTCGAAGCGTCCGGGACGAGCGGGATGAAGGCCGCGGTGAACGGCGTTCTCAACCTCTCGGTGCTCGACGGCTGGTGGGCGGAGGGGTACTCGCCGGAGGTCGGCTGGGCCATCGACGGCTTCTCGGACGACGCGGACCTGCAGCAGCTCTACCGGCTGCTCGAGCGCGACGTCGTGCCGACGTGGCGGAACCGCCGCCGCTGGCTCGACATGATGCGCGCGTCGATCGC
>DATMJW010000229.1:0-18950 GCA_035553355.1 Gaiellaceae bacterium
CTCCGGAGGCGTCGGCGGCGTCGTGTGCGTCCTCGAGCATGCTCGGCGCGAATGGAGCGACAGCGACGTCGAGCTGCTGGAGAGCGTCGCGCGCGCCGTCCGCACCGAGCTCGAGCTTCGCGCCGCGAACGAGGCCGCGACCCGCGTCGCAGCGGAGCGGCAGGCGATCGTCGAGGCGGCGCTCGATTGCATCGTGACGATGGACGCGGCCGGGATCGTGCGCGAGTTCAACGCCGCGGCGGAGCGCACGTTCGGCTACAGCCGCGACAAGGCGATCGGCCGGCGGCTGAGCGAGCTGATCGTCCCGCCGGAGCTTCGCGAACGCCACGAGCAGGGGCTGCGGCGCCTCGTCGAGACGGGCGAGTCGAAGGTCGTCGGCCAGCGGCTGCTCCTCGAGGCCGTCCGAGCCGACGGTACCCGGCTCCCCGTCGAACTGACGATCACGCGGACCCACGCGACCGAGGTCCTCTTCGTCGGGTTCCTCCGCGACCTGACGGACGTCCGCGCAGCCGAGGCCGACCGCGCGCTCGCCGAGCAGCGGTACCAGGAGCTCGTCGAGAACCTCCCGCTCGTGACGTACGCGACGACGGCGAGCCTTCCGCCGCGGCTGCTCTACGTCAGTCCGCAGATGGAGGCGCTCCTCGGCTACGCCGTCGAGGAATGGCTCGACGACCCCTCGCTCGTCGACCGGCTCGTCCACCCGGACGACGTCCCCGCCGTCAGCGAGGAGCGCGAGCGCTCCCGGCGCGACGGCGACCGGTTCTCGCTCGAGTTCAGGCTGCGGCATGCGGACGGTCGCTACGTGTGGGTGCAGGACACCTCGTCGGTCGTCTCCGTCGACGGGATCCCGGTCTTCACGCAGGGATTCCTGCTCGACGTGACGGAGCGGAAGGCGCTCGAGGACAACCTCCGCCACGCCCAGAAGATGGAGGCCGTCGGACGCCTCGCCGGCGGGATCGCACACGACTTCAACAACATGCTCACGGCGATCAGCGGCTATGCCGAGCTGCTGGCGCTGTCGTTCGAGGACGGCGACCCGCGCACCGACGACGTCGCGTCCCTGCGCACGGCGGTGTCGCACGCGGCGGCGCTGACGCGTCAGTTGCTCGCGTTCAGCCGGAAGCAGGTGCTGCGGCCGCAGCCGCTCGACCCGAACGGCGTCGTGCGGCAGCTCGAGCCGATCCTGCGGCGGACGATCGGCCAGCAGATCGTCCTGCGCACCGCGCTCGACGAGACCCCGGCGGAGGTCATGGCGGATCCGGACCAGCTCACGCAGGTGCTGATGAACATCGCGCTCAACGCGCGCGACGCGATGCCCGAGGGCGGCGACCTCACGATCTCGACCGGGCTCGTGGAGCTGGAGACGGGCCTGCACGTCGCGATCTCGGTCGCCGACTCCGGGTGCGGGATGGACGAGGAGACACGGGCGCGCATCTTCGAGCCGTTCTTCACGACGAAGGACGCAGGCAAGGGCACCGGCCTGGGGCTCGCGACGGCGTGCGGCATCGTCGTCCAGAGCGGCGGCTCGATCGAGGTCGCGAGCACGCCCGGCGGCGGCTCGACGTTCCGCGTGTTGCTCCCGGCGGCCCGCGTCGCCGCCGCACGCGCCGCCTAGGCCGGCTCGCGGCGAACGCGCCCCGCGCCTCGCGCGGAGCATCGCCCGCAACGCCGCCGGTACGCTGGTTCGCGATGGCGGAGACGCTGAGGTGCTACCGGCACGCCGACCGGGAGACCGGCGTCTCGTGCTCCGAGTGCGGCCGCGGCATCTGCCCGGACTGCATGCGGTTCGCGCCCGTCGGCATCCGCTGCCCCGAGCACGCGGGCGAGGCGCACGGCGCGAAGCGCGTCGTGCAACGCGCGCAGGTCGCGACGCACGCGGCGCCGGGCTCGATCGCGAAGACGCTCGTCGGCATCAACGTCGGCATCTACCTGCTGCAGCTCGCGATGGGCGCGCCGATCAGCGGCGCGGGCGGGTCGATCTACGTGAACGGTGCTCTCTACGGCCCGCTCGTCGCCGAGGGCGAGTGGTGGCGCCTGCTGAGCTCGGCGTTCCTCCACGGCGGGTTCGTGCACCTCGCGATGAACATGCTCGCGCTGTGGTGGTTCGGGCCCGCACTCGAGGGGCTCCTGGGGCCGTGGCGGTTCCTGCTCCTCTACGTCGCGTCGGGCCTCGCGGGCTCCGCGGGGGCGCTCGTCGACACGCCGGAGATCCCCGTCGTCGGCGCCTCCGGCGCGATCTACGGCGTCTTCGGCGCGATCCTCGTCCTCGAGCGCCAGGGGACGTACGCGTTCGGCGGGAGCGTGATCCCTCTCCTCGTCCTCAACTTCGCGTTCACGCTCTTCATCCCCGGGATCTCGAAGGGCGGCCACATCGGCGGGTTCGTCGGCGGGGCGCTCGCGATCCTCGTGCTGTCGCGATTCGGGCAGCGGCGCATCGTCGGGCCGGCCCGCTTCGACGCCCTCGGCTACGCGGGCCTCGTCGCGATCGGGCTCCTCAGCGTCGCCGTCGCCGTCTGGCGCGTCGGCCTCGTCTAGCCGGTCAGCCGCCGACCGCCACGGCGCTCACGCCGGACTCCGCGAGCGCTGCCTGCGCGGCCGCGAGCCGTGCGAGCGGGACGCGGAACGGGCTGCACGAGACGTAGTCGAGCCCGAGCCCGTGACAGAACGCGACCGACTTCGGCTCGCCGCCGTGCTCGCCGCAGATCCCGAGCTTCAGGTCCTCGCGCGCCGAGCGGCCCCGTTCCACCGCGATCCGCATCAGGTCGCCAACGCCGTCCTGGTCGATCGTCTCGAACGGGTCGCGCTCGAGGATCCCGTGCTCGAGGTAGTGCGCGAGGAAGCGGCCACCGTCGTCGCGCGAGATGCCGAGCGCCGTCTGCGTGAGGTCGTTCGTGCCGAAGGAGAAGAAGTCGGCGTGCGCGGCGATCTCGTCCGCCCGGATGCACGCGCGCGGCAGCTCGATCATCGTCCCGACGAGGTACTCGAGGTCGCCCTCCTCCTGCGCGACCCGCACCGTGAGCTCGCGGAGACGCGAGAGCTCCTCGCCGAAGCCGACGAGCGGGTGCATGATCTCGACGAGCGGCGCCTGCCCCGTCCGCTGCCGCACCGCGAGCGCCGCCCGGACGATCGCCCGCACCTGCATCTCGTATATCTCGGGGAAGAAGAGCCCGAGCCGGCAGGCGCGCCAGCCGAGCATCGGGTTCGCCTCCTGCAGCGACCGGATCCGCTCGCGCATGCGCTCGTCCGTGGCGTCGTCGAGCGGCGGCAGGAACTCGTGGAGCGGCCAGTCGAGGAGGCGGATCGTCACCGGCAGCCCGGCCATCGCCTCGAAGATCCCCTCGAAGTCGCCTTGCTGGATCGGGAGCAGCCGGTCGAGCGCGGCACGCCGTCCCTCCTCGTCCGGCGCGAGGATCATCTCGCGCACGATCCCGAGCCGCTCGGCGTCCGCGAACATGTGCTCGGTGCGGCACAGGCCGATCCCCTCGGCGCCGAACTCGCGGGCGCGCGCCGCGTCCTCCGGCGTGTCGGCGTTTGTCCGCACCTTCAGGCGCCGCAGCTCGTCGGCCCACTCGAGCACCGACGAGAAGTCGTCGTTGATCTGCGGCGGGACGAGCGGCACGGCGCCGACGATCACCTCGCCCGTGCCGCCGTCGAGCGTGATCACGTCGCCCTCGCGCAGCTCGTGCCCGGGCAGGCGCGCGACCTTCGCCGCGACGTCGACCTGGAGCGCCTCGCACCCGGTCACGCACGGAGTTCCCATCCCGCGCGCGACCACCGCAGCGTGAGAGGTGAGGCCGCCGTGCGCGGTCAGGATCCCCTTCGCCTCGACCATCCCGTGGAAGTCGTCGGGCGTCGTCTCCCAGCGCACGAGGATGACGTCCTCCCCCGCCTTCCCGCGCTCGGCGGCAGTGTCGGCGTCGAAGACGATCGCGCCGCAGGCAGCTCCCGGCGACGCGTTCAGCCCCTTCGCCACCACCTCCACCTCCGCCGCCGGGTCGATCATCGGGTGGAGGAGCTGGTCGAGCTGCGCGGGGTCGATCCGCGCGACCGCCTCCTCCTTCGTGATCAGCCCCTCGTCGACCATGTCGACGGCGCACCGGAGGGCGGCGGCGGCAGTCCGCTTCGCGGTGCGGGTCTGGAGGAGGAAGAGCTTGCCGTCCTCGACCGTGAACTCGATGTCCTGCATGTCCCGGTAGTGCTCCTCGAGCCGGTGCAGGGTCGCGAGCAGCTCCTCGTAGGCCGCGGGCAGGCTCTCCGCCATGCGCTCGAGCGGCTCGGGCGTCCGGATGCCGGCCACGACGTCCTCTCCCTGGGCGTTCTGCAGGAACTCGCCGTAGACGCCGCTTTCACCGGTGGACGGGTTGCGGGTGAAGCACACGCCCGTGCCGGAGCTCGAGCCCTTGTTCCCGAACACCATCTGCACGACGTTGACGGCGGTCCCGAGGTCGTCCGGGATCTCGTAGGTGCGGCGGTAGACCTGGGCGCGCGGCGAGTTCCACGACTCGAAGACCGCGCGGACGGCACGCTCGAGCTGCGCGCGCGCGTCCTGCGGGAAGTCGGAGCCGACCTCGTCGCGGTAGACCGCCTTGAAGGTGCCGACGAGCTCGCGCAGGTCGTCGTGCTCGAGCTCGACGTCCTGCTTCGCACCGCGCGCCTGCTTCAGCTGCGCGAGCGCGCTCTCGAACCGGTGCCCGTCGACGCCGTCCACGACCTCCCCGTACATCTGGATCAGCCGGCGGTACGAGTCGTACGCGAAGCGCGGGTTCCCGGTCGTGGCGGCGAGGCCCTCGACGGCGTCGTCGTTCAGGCCGAGGTTGAGGATCGTGTCCATCATCCCGGGCATCGAGACCGCCGCCCCGGAGCGGACGGAGACGAGGAGCGGGTCGCGCGGGTCGCCGAAGCGCTTCCCCGCCTTCTCCTCGAGCTGCGCGATGTGCGCCGCGACCTCGGCGGCAAGCCCCTCGGGGAGGGTGTTCCCGTGCGCCATGTAGGCGCGGCAGGCATCGGTCGTGATGGTGAAGCCCGCGGGCACCGGGACGCCCAGCGCGGTCATCTCGGCGAGGCCGATCCCCTTGCCGCCGAGGAGCTCGCGGCCGCCGCCGGAGTCCTCGTCGAACGCGTAGACGTAGCGCACGGCGCAGGATCTTCCCAGAACCTGCCAATGCCATACTCGGCAACATGCGCCGGATCCTCGCGATGGGCGGCAGCGTCCCGCGCCTCGACGAGCTCCTGCTCGAGCTCGGGGGCCCGCGCGTGTCCTTCGTGCCGACCGCGACCGGCGACTCCGAGACGATGCTGCTCCGCTTCTACGAGCGCTTCGGCGAGCGGGCGCAGGCGTCGCACGTCCTCTTCCACCCGTGGCCGCGGCCGGACCTGCGCGAGCACGTCCTGTCGCAGGACGCGATCTACGTGGGCGGCGGCAACACGGCGAACATGCTCGCCATCTGGCGCGTGCACGGCTTCGACGCGATCCTCCGCGAGGCGTGGGAGGCGGGCGTCCTCCTCGCCGGCTGGAGCGCGGGGATGATCTGCTGGTTCGAGGCGGGCGTCACCGACTCGTTCGGGCCTCAGCTCGAAGGGATGCGCGACGGGCTCGGGTTCCTCGGGGGGAGCGCGTGCCCGCACTACGACGGGGAGGAGCGGCGCCGTCCGGTGTACACGCACCTCGTCCGCGACGGCTTCCCGGCAGGCGTCGCGGCCGACGACGGTGTCGCGCTCCTCTACGAGGGCACGGAGCTGCGCGAGGTGCTGTCGGCGCGGGACGGCGCGACTGCCTACCGCGTCACAGCGGAGGGCGAGGAGCGGCTCGAGGCGCGGCGGGTGTGAAGTCGCTGCGCGAGATTTGGGACGCGCAGGCCGAGGAGTGGATCCGGTTCGCGCGGACGCCCGGCCACGACCTCGCCGCGCAGCTCGTCAACGTGCCGTCGTTCCTCGAGCTGCTGCCGCCTCCGCCGCGCCGGCTGCTCGACGTCGGCTGCGGCGAGGGCAGGCTCGGCGCGATGTACCGCGAGCGAGGCTACGAGGTGGTCGGGGTCGACGCGTCACCGCGCCTCGTGGAGGCTGCGCGCGAGCGGCACGAGGCGGTCCTCGGCGACGCCGCGGCGCTCCCATTCGGCGACGCGTCGTTCGACCTCGTGACCATGTTCATGTCGCTCCACGATTTCGACGAGCCCGCGGCGGCGGTCGCGGAGGCGGCTCGCGTGCTGCGGCCCGGAGGCCACGTGTGCCTCGCAGTGGAGCACCCCTTCAGCGCCGCGGGTGCGTTCGAGAGCCGCGAGCCGGAGGCCCGCTTCGTCGTCGACGGCTCCTACCTCGACGTGCAGCGGACGTCCGTCGAGCACGAGCGAAACGGGATCTCCGTCACGCTGGCGAAGCTTGCGGGCCCGCTCGGGTGGTACGCGCGGATGCTCGAGGACGCGGGGCTTCTGATCGAGGCGATGCGGGAGCCCGTGCCGCCCGACGAGGCCGTGGAGGCGTACCCGTCGCTCGCCCGTCGCCTGCGCGTGCCGCTTTTCCTCCAGCTCCGCGCGCTCAAGCCGTGACGCCGCAGCGGATCGCCGTTGTCGGCACAGCGAGCGGCAGCGGCAAGACGACGCTCGCCCGCGAGCTCGCGCGCCGCCTCGACGTGCCGTTCGTCGAGCTCGACGCGCTCCACCACGGGCCGGACTGGACGGAGGCGACGGCGGCGGAGCTCCGGGCGCGTGTCGAGCCGCTCGTGGCGGGGGACGCGTGGGTCGTGGACGGCAACTACCACGGGAAGCTGGGAACCCTCGTGCTCGAGCGCGCGGAGCTCGTCGTCTGGCTCGACCTGCCGCGACGCGTGTGGCTGCCGCGCCTCCTGCGGCGAACGGTGCGGCGGATTGCGCGGCGGGAGGAGCTGTGGCACGGCAACCGCGAGACCTTCCGCAACGCCGTCGTCGGGCGCGACTCGCTGTTCCTGTTCGCGCTCCGGCACGAACGACGTCGCCGCCGCGAATGGCCCGACCGGCTCGCGCGCTTCCCGCACGTCCGCCTGCGGAGCCCGAAGGAGGTCGAGGGATGGCTCGCGACGTTCGGCTGACGAGCGCCGACCGCGTCCTCTTCCCGCAGGACGGGATCACGAAGGGCGACCTCTTCGCGTACTACGACCGCGTCGCGCCGGCGATCGTCCCGCACCTCCGCGACCGGCCGTTCACGATGAAGCGCTGGCGCGAGGGGATCGTCGGGCCCAGCTTCTTCCAGAAGCAGGCGCCGAAGGGGATCCCGGAATGGATCCCGACCCGCCGCTTCACGACCCACCCGCGCGAGGGCGGCAGCCGCGAGGTGGACTTCCCGCTCCTGAACTGCCGCGAGGCCGTGCTCTGGGCCGTGCAGATGCACTGCATCGACATGAACGCCTGGTACTCGCGCGTCGACAAGCCGCAGCGGCCGGACTTCGTCCTCTTCGACCTCGACCCGCCCGAGGGCGACTTCGCGCTCTGCGTCCGCGCTGCGCACCTCGTGCGCGAGGCGCTCGAGCGGCTCGAGCTGCGGTCGTACGTGAAGACGAGCGGGTCGGACGGGATCCACGTCGTCGTCCCGGTCGCGCGGCGGCACACGTTCTCGCAGACGCACGCGTTCGCGGAAGCGGTCTCGAACCGGCTCGCGGAGGAGCACCCGGGCGTCGTCACGACCGAGTGGCTGAAGCGCAAGCGCGAGGGCGTCCTCGTCGACTACCACCAGAACGGAGCGGGAAAGACGATCGCATCCGTCTACTCCGTGCGGCCGAAGCCGGGTGCGCCGGTGTCGACGCCGCTCCGGTGGGAGGAGCTCACCGACGACGTGCGGCCGCGCGACTTCACGATGGAGGTCGCGCTGGCGCGGGTCGAGGAGCACGGCGACCTCTTCGAGCCGGTCCTTCGCGGCGGGCAGTCGCTCTCGGCGGCGTTCCGCGCCGTCGGCGCGTAGCGGCCCCGTCAGTCGCCGGGCGCGGCGCGCGGCGCCGCGAGCCAGCGCCGGACGTCGCGGCGGTCGAGGAAGACGCCCTCCTCCGAGTCCGGGTCGATCGCGAGCCCGTCCGCCTCGGCCGCGACGATCTCGAACAGGTCGACGGTCTCGACCTCGGTCACGGCGTAGTCCGCCTCGCGGGCCCGCCAGTACGCGTCGAGCCCCTCGGGCGTCGTGAAGCCGAGGAACCAGATCCCGCCGCGGCCGGGAGGCGAGTAGGCGAGGAGATCGTCCTCCCCACCCGGAGCGACGGCGACGAGGACGCGGCCCGGGATGCGGACGTCGGGCGACGGATCCCGGCGGAAGAGCCTGCGCAGCACGCGCGGAGTCTAGGCGCGACGGCGCGAGCGCCACTCCGCGAGCCAGGCGGCGCCGCGGAGGCCGAGCCAGAGCGGCGTGAGGAGCACGTAGAAGACGAGGTCGGCGGCGGCGAGGATCGTCAGCCAGAGCGCCCAGCGCCACTTCGGGACGGGAGGCTTCCGACGGCCGCTCGCCGTCACGCGACCCCTGCCTCCTGCCGGCGCCGATCGACGAGCCGGACGACGCGGTGCGCCGTCTCCTCGATCGAGAGGCCGGTGACGTCGATCACCGGGCACCCGAGACGCCGGTGCAGCGCCGCCGCCTCCTCGAGCTCCTCGTAGATCTCGAGCAGCTCCGCGTAGCGTCGGTTGCGGCCGCCCATCCCGCGGAGCCGCGTCGTGCGGATCTCGGCGAGCCGCTCCGCGTCGATCGTGAGGCCGACGACCTTCGTCGCGTCGACGTCGAAGAGCTCCTGAGGCGGCTGGATCCCCTTCACGATCGGCACGTTGGCAGCCTTGTGGCCGAGGTAGCCCAGGTAGATCGAGAGCGGCGTCTTCGAGGTGCGCGAGACGCCGACGAGCACGATGTCCGCCGCCCGGAGCCCGCTGCCGACGCCGTCGTCGTACTTGACGGCGAATTCGATCGCCTCCATCCGCTTGAAGTACGCGGAGTTGAGCGGCGGCCGCGCGCCCGCCTGCATCCGCGCCGCGACCCCGGAGACCTTCGCGATCGTCTCGATCGGCCCGCCGAGCAGGTCGCAGTAGTGCACCTTCGCCTCCCGGCACAGGGAGCGCATGCACTCGCGGAGCTCGCGGTCGACGAGCGTGTACACCATCACCGCGGGTCGCCCCTTCGCGCGCGTCACCGCGAGCTGGAGGTCGTCGAGGGTCTCGACGCGAGGGTGCCTCACCTCCTCGAACGGCTGCTCGGGGAACTGCGCCTCGAGCGCAGCGACGAGGCGCGCCGCGGTCTCGCCCGTCGAATCCGAGACGATGTGGAGCTCGACGGGCTGCTGCGACGGCGTCACGCGCGCGACGTTAGCCGCTGCACGTTGCCGCCGGTGACGGCGAGGAGGTCGCCGGGCGCGAGCTCGACCTGGAGGCCGCGGCGGCCGCCGTTGACCACGATCGTCTCGTGCTCGAGCGCCGACTCGTCGAGGAGCACGGGCAGGCGCCGGCGGCTGCCGAAGACGGACGTGCCGCCCTTCACGTACCCGGTGATGCGCTCGGCGTCAGCCGCGTCGGCGAGGTGCGCCCTCTTCCCGAGCGCCTTCGTCTCGAGGCGCTCCGCGACCGGGACGACGGCGAAGACGTGGCGGCCGTCGACGGCGGCGACGAGCGTCTTGAAGACGCGCTCCGGCGGCAGCGAGAGCTTGTCGGCGGCCTCCAGCCCGTACGACTCCGCTGCCGGATCGAGCTCGTATTCGAGGACGCGATAGCGGACGGAGGCCGCCTCGAGGACGCGGATCGCGGGCGTGCTCACGCCTGTAGCCTCCCGCCCATGGCGGACGTGGAGCGGAACGACGCGGTCACGATGGACAAGATCGTCTCACTCTGCCGGCGGCGCGGCTTCGTCTTCCCGTCCTCCGAGATCTACGGCGGGCTCGGGTCGTCGTACGACTACGGGCACTACGGGGTCCTGCTGAAGGAGAACGTCAAGGCGCGCTGGCTCGAGGCGATGGTCCGCGAGCGCGAGGACATCGTTGCGCTCGACTCGTCGATCATCCTGCACCCGAGGGTGTGGGAGGCGTCCGGCCACGTGAGCGGGTTCACGGACCCGCTCGTCGACTGCCGCTTCTGCAAGAAGCGCTACCGCGCGGATCATCTCGAGGACTCGCAGTGCGGGCAGCGGCCGAGCAAGCGGCCAGGGGAGACGGAGCAGTGCGACCTCACGGAGGCCCGGCAGTTCAACCTCATGTTCGAGACCCGCGTCGGCGCGGTCGAGGAGACGGGGCAGCAGGTCTACCTGCGGCCGGAGACCGCGCAGGGGATCTTCATCAACTTCAAGAACGTCGCGCAGCTCGCCCGGCGAAAGCCGCCGTTCGGGATCGCGCAGGTCGGGAAGTCGTTCCGGAACGAGATCACGCCCGGCAACTTCATCTTCCGCACGCTCGAGTTCGAGCAGATGGAGATGGAGTTCTTCGTGCCGCCCGGCGAGGCTGCCGACTGGTTCCGCTACTGGGTCGAGGAGCGGTACGGGTGGCATCTCCGGTACGGCGTCCGCGAGAGCCACCTGCGCGTCCGGCCTCACGACCCGGACGAGCTCTCGCACTACTCGAGCGAGACGAGCGACATCGAGTACCTCTACCCGATGGGGTGGTCGGAGCTCGAGGGCGTCGCGAACCGCGGTGCCTACGACCTCACCGCCCACTCCGACGCCTCCGGAACGAAGCTCGAGTGGGTGGACGCCGGGACGGGCGAGCGGTTCGTGCCGCACGTGATCGAGCCGGCGCTCGGGCTCAATCGGTCGTTCCTGACGTTCCTGATCGACGCCTACGACGAGGAGGTCGTCGGCGAGCGGGAGCGGACGGTGCTGCGGCTCCACCCCGCGCTCGCGCCCGTGAAGGCGGCGGTGTTGCCGCTGATCGGGAAGAGCGAGGACATGGTCTCGAAGGCGCGTGCCCTCTACGACGAGCTGCGGACGGTCGCGATGGTCGAGTACGACGACTCGGGCGCGATCGGCCGCCGCTACCGGCGGCAGGACGAGATCGGGACACCGTACGCGCTCACGGTCGACGACCAGACGCTGGAGGACGAGACGGTGACGATCCGGGAGCGCGACTCGCTCGCGCAGGAGCGGATCCCGATCGGCGGCATCCGCGCCGCGCTGCTCGACCGGCTCTCGCAGCCCTGGAAGACCCCGAAGGCGTAGCGCCTACGCGGACAGCGAGCGCAGGCGGAAGCCGCCCTGGTGCTCGTACGACGCCGTCACGACGGCGAGGGCGTCGCGCGCACCGCGGTCGGTGAGGCCGGCGGCCCCGGCCTCGGCGAGCGGCGACCCGACGAGCGCGCGGATGCCGCGCAGCCCCTCCGGCGACAGCGCGAGCGCGCCGGTGCCGCAGGCGCGGCAGACGGCCCCGCCCGCAGCCGGCAGGTAGCCGACGAGCTCGTCCTCGCCGCCGCACTCGACGCAGCTCCCGAGGTGCGGGAGGTAGCCGGAGAGCCAGAGCAGCTTGAGCTGGAACGAGAGCGCGAGCGGGTCGAGTGCCGGCCGCGCCGGCGCGCGCGACGGAGCGGCGTCGAGGCTGTCGAGGAACCGCGTGAGCGCGATGAACGCGCGCTCGTGCGCCTCCTGCTCAGGGAAGAGCCGGAGCATCGCCTCCGCGCCGATCGTCCCCACCGCGAGCCGGTACGGCTCCTCCCGCACCGCATGGTGCGACCGGATCAGCGAGACGCCGGTGACGGTGCCGAGCTCGCCGGAGCCCTGGTGCAACATCAGCTCGACGTGCGAGAACGGCTCGAGCCGCGCGCCGAAGCGCGACTTCGTCTTGCGGATCCCCTTCGCGACCGCACCAACGCGACCGCGGTCCGCGGTGTACACGTGGAGGACGCGGTCGGCCTCGCCGAGGCGGAACGACCGCAGGACGACGGCCTCCGTCTTGGTCGTCCTGGCCATGTCCGGAGTCTAGAGAGGCGACCGGGCAGGAACCGGTGCGCGCCCGGCGGCGTTGTTGGAGGAGAGATGGCGAGAGTGACCGTCTTCACGACGCGCTGGTGCGGCTACTGCGTCCGCGCGAAGATGCTGCTCGAGGACGCGGGGATCGCCTACGACGAGGTGCAGGTCGACGACGACCCGTCGTTCCGCCAGCGGATCTTCGACCTCACCGGCGGGTGGACGATCCCGCAGATCCTGATCGACGACGAGCCGATCGGCGGCTACACCGACCTGTGGCGCCTCGAGCGGTCGGGCGCGCTCGCGGAGCGGCTCGCCGCCTAGAGCGCCTCCGTCGGCGTCTGGCAGCGCGGGCAGAACCACGTCCCGCGCCCGGCGACACGCGTCTTCGCAAGCTCGGTGCCGCAGCGGTCGCACGGCTCGCCGGTGCGACCGTACGCGCGGAACTCGCGCTGCATCGTCCCCTCGCTGCCGTCCGGGAGCCGGTAGTCCGAGAGCGTCGACCCCTGCCGCGCGATCCCGAGTGCGAGCGCGCGCCGGATCCCGCGGTGCAGCCGACGGAGCTCGTCGCCCTCGAGCGACCCGGCCGTCCGCAGCGGGTGGAGACGCGCGTACCAGAGCGCCTCGTCGACGTAGATGTTCCCGAGCCCCGCGACGGTCCGCTGGTCGAGAAGGGCCGCCTTCACCGGTGCGCGGCGGCCCGCGAGGCGCTCCCCGAGGGCGGCGGCGGTGAACCGCCCGAGCGGCTCGACGCCGAGCCGCTCGGCGAGGTACGGCTCGAGCTCCCCGGGCTCGACGAGCTCCCAGGTGCCGAACCGGCGCACGTCGCGGTAGACGAAGCACGTTCCGTCGTCGAGCTCGACGCGGGCGCGGCGATGCAGGAGCCCCTCCCCCGGCTCGTGCAGCACCGACCCCGTCATCCGCAGGTGGACGACGAGCGTCCGCCCGGACTCGAACCGGACGAGCAGGTACTTGCCGCGCCGGTCGACCGTTCGAACACGCTCCCCCTCGAGCTCCGCCGCGACCTCGAGCGGCTCGTGCGGGCGCACGAGCCGGGGATCCTCGATCTCCACACGCGCGAACGTCCTCCCCTCGAGCACCGGCGCGAGCGCTCGGCGGACGGTCTCGACCTCGGGGAGCTCAGGCACCGGGCGGCGGCGGGAAGAAGTCCGGGTAGACGACGCGCCCGCGAAGCGACGGGTCGTACCGCGTGAGCGGCACCGCCATCCACGCAGCGTCGGGGATCCGTGGGTCCGGCCGCTCGAGACCCATCTCCGTCGCGGAGCGGAAGCCGAAGCGCGGGTAGTACGCAGGGATCCCCTCGACGAGGACGAGCGGCTCACGGCGCCCGTCGGCTGCGGCGAGCGCGGCGCGGACGAGGGCGCTCCCGATTCCACGCCTCTGCCTGTCGGGGCGCACGCTCACCGGCGTCAGGGTCAGGAGCGGGCGCTCGCTGCCCTCGAGTCCGACCTCGCTCAGCATCGTGTGCCCCACGATCTCGCCGTCCTCCTCGGCGACGAACGCGAGGTCGGGCACGAAGCCGCGCGAGCTGCGGATGCGCGCCGCGAACGCGGCCACGGCGGCGTCGCCGAAAGCGGCCTCGATCACGCGCGCGACCTCGTCGACGTCGGCCGGCCGCTCGAGCCTGAGCTCGACCGGCATCAGGAGACGACGTCGAGCAGGATCGGACGCTCGTGCGGCGGCGCCTCCCCGATCTCGTAGGCGCCGAGCACCTCCTGCACGGCGGCCTCCGCGGCGGTCTCGTCCCGCGCGTGCACCTCCGCGAGCACGTCGCCCTCGCCGACCTGCGCACCGCGCTTCGCACGGCAGACGACTCCGACGGCGTGGTCGATCGCGTCGCCCTTGGCCTGCCGCCCGGCGCCGAGGTGGAGCGCCGCGATGCCGATCGTGATCGCGCCGAGGCGCACGACCGTCCCCGCGCGCTGCGCTCGCACCTCGCGAACGACCGGCGCGGTCGGCAGCGCACCGGGGTCGGGGTCTCCGCCCTGCGCGCGGATCCAGCGCTCGTAGACGCCGAGCGCCGACCCGTTCTGCACCGCGGCCTCGGCCAGCCGCCGGCCCTCGGCGAGGTCGACGCCGAGGTCGGAGAGCGCGAGCATCCGCGCGCAGGCGTCGAGCACGAGCTCGGTGAAGTCGGGCGGCCCCTCGCCGCGCACCGTGTCCCGCGCCTCCGCGATCTCGAGCGCATTCCCGACCGCAGCGCCGAGCGGCTGGTCCATGTCCGTCAACAGGCACACGACCTCCTTGCCGGCACGGCGGCCGAGCTCGAGCATCGCCTCGGCGAGCACCCGCGCGTCGTCGAGCGTCTTCATGAACGCCCCGTCGCCGACCTTCACGTCGAGAACGATCGCGTCCGCGCCGCCCGCGAGCTTCTTCGACATGATCGACGACGCGATCAGCGGCACGATGTCGACCGTCGCGGTGACGTCGCGGAGCCCGTAGAGCTGCTTGTCGGCCGGGACGAGGTCCTCCGTCTGGCCGACGATCGCGAGGCCGACCTCTCGGAGCTGCGCCACGAACGCGTCCGTCGAGAGGTCGACGTCGAAGCCGGGGATCGCCTCGAGCTTGTCGAGCGTGCCGCCCGTGTGCCCGAGGCCGCGGCCGCTCATCTTCCCGACGGGGACGCCGCAGGCGGCGACGATCGGGCCGACGGCGATCGACGTCTTGTCGCCCACGCCACCGGTCGAGTGCTTGTCGACGACGCGGCGGCCGAGCGCGGCGCCGAGGTCGAGGGTCGTGCCGCTCCGGATCATGGCGTCGGTGAGCGCGAACGTCTCGCGCGCGTTCAGCCCGCGGAAGTAGACCGCCATGCAGAACGCGGCGAGCTGGTAGTCGGGGACGTCCCCGCGCGCGTACCCGAGGATCAGCTCGGCGATCTCGTCGTCGGCGAGCTCCTCGCCGTTCCGCTTCCGCTCGATCAGCTCGGCGGGCCGGAGCGTCGCCGTCACGGCGTCAGGATCGGAGACCCCGGGACGCCGCGCCCCGGGCTCTTGCCGCCGAGCCACGCGTTCACCGTCGCGCCCACGTCCGCGAACTCGCCGTTGTGGATCGCGCCGTTCGCGTTCCGTCCCGCGGCGTAGGCGAGCAGGAGCGCGTGCTCGCGCGAGTGGTCCGTCGACGGCGTCGTCGGGTCGCAGCCGTGGTCGGAAGTGAGGACGAGCAGGTCGCCCGGCCGCAGCGCCTCCAGGATGTCCTCGAGCCGGCGGTCGAAGTCCTGGAGGCAGCGGTGGAAGTTGACGGGGTCGTTCCGGTGCCCCCAGAGCATGTCCGTCTCGACGAGGTTCGTGAAGACGAAGCCGTCGTCGAGCTCGTTCAGGAGCGTCACCGTCTGGTTGATCCCGTCGACGTTCGACTTCGTCGGGAACGACTCGTCGACGTCGCAGCCGGCGAAGATGTCGCTGATCTTCCCCACGCCGTAGACCTTGTGGCCGGCGTCGCGGACGAGCGAGAGGTAGTTCGGCCGACGCGGCTCGAGCGAGAAGTCGTGCCGGTTCGCCGTCCGCTCGTAGCTGCCGGGCGTGCCGACGAACGGCCGCGCGATCACGCGGCCGACCGCGTGCTTCCCCGTCAGGATCTCGCGCGCGACGCGGCAGCCCTCGTAGAGCTCCTCGAGCGGGATCGTCTCCTCGTGCGCCGCGATCTGGAAGACGGAGTCCGCAGAGGTGTAGACGATCCACTTGCCGGTCCGCTGATGCTCCTCGCCGAGCTCGTCGATGATGTCCGTACCCGACGCGGGCTTGTTGCCGAGGACGCCGCGGGCGGTCCGGTTCATGAACGGATCGATCACGTCGTGCGGGAACCCGTGCGGGTAGGTCGGCATCGCCTGTGGGGTGACGACGCCCATCAGCTCCCAGTGCCCCGTCGTCGTGTCCTTCCCCTTCGAGCGCTCGACGAGGCGGCCCGCGACCGCCGGCGCGCCCGGCTGCGGCGGGCAGCCCTCGAGCGGCATCACGTTCCCGAGGCCGAGCGCCTCCAGAGCGGGCAGGTCGAGGCCGCCGACGGCGCGGGCGACGTTCCCGATCGTGTTCGACCCCTCGTCGCCGTAGGAGGCCGCGTCGGGCAGCTCCCCCGCCCCGACGGCGTCCAGCACGATCACGCACGCGCGAGGCATGGGGCTATTCTACGGCGGACATGGACAGTGTCCTCGGTCTCTTCGGGCTTGCGGTCTACATGGCCGTCGTGGTCGGCCTCGCCGCCGGGATCACGTTCCTCGTCGTGAAGCTGAGCCCGTCGAAGAGCGTGAAGGAGATCGAGGCGCAGAACGCGCGCCGCGCCGAGTAGGCGCGGTCAGACCGCAGAGGCGCCGAGGACGTCGTCGAGCGGCGTGAACTCGAGGTCGTGCGCCTCGGCGACCGCGCGATAGGTGATCTTGCCGTCGACGACGTTGACGCCGCGCGCGAGCGCGCGGTCGCGCGCCACGGCGGGCACGAGCCCGCGGTCGGCGATCGCCTCCACGTACGGCAGCGTGACGTTGGTGAGCGCCTTGGTCGAGGTGATCGGCACGGCGCCCGGCATGTTCGCGACGCAGTAGTGCGTGACGTCCTCCACCTCGTAGACCGGGTCGTCGTGCGTGGTCGGGTGCGACGTCTCGGCGCAGCCGCCCTGGTCGATCGCGACGTCGCAGAACACCGCCCCTGCCTTCATGCCGCGCAGCATCTCGCGCGTCAGCAGCTTCGGCGCGAGCGCGCCGGGGATGAGGACGGCGCCGATGACGAGGTCAGCATCGGACACGGACTCCTCGATCTGGAGGCTCGACGACATCATCAGGCTGACACGGCCGTGCAGGATCTCCTCCAGGTGGCGCATCCGGTCGACCGACTTCTCGAGGATCGTCACCTGTGCGCCGAGGCCGAGCGCGATCACGGCGGCGTTGTAGCCGACGATGCCGCCGCCGATGACGACGACCTTGCCGGGCGCGACGCCCGCGACGCCGCCGAGCAGGAGGCCGCGCCCGCCGCGCGGCTTCTCGAGGTAGTGCGCCCCGGCCTGGGCGGCGAGGCGGCCGGCGATCTCGCTCATCGGCGCGAGCAGCGGCAGCCGGTGGTCGTCGGTCTCGACGGTCTCGTAGGCGACGGCGGTGATGCCGCTCTCGACGAGCGCGCGCGTGAGCGGCTCGTCCGCGGCGATGTGGAGGTAGGTGAAGAGGACGAGCCCCTCGCGCAGGCGGCCGTACTCCTGCTCGATCGGCTCCTTGACCTTGAGCAGGAGCTCCGCCCCCTCCCACACCTCGTCGACGCTCGCGATGCGCGCGCCGTTCGCGACGTACGCGTCGTCGGTGAAGGCGCTGCCGGCGCCCGCGCCCGCCTCGACGATCACCTCGTGCCCGCGCAGGACGAGCTCGCGTGCGCCCGCGGGCGTCAGCGCGACGCGGTACTCCTGCGACTTGATCTCCTTCGCGACGCCGATGCGCATGGCGGCGCAACCTTACAGCGTGGGCCGCGCGCCGCGCCTGTGCAGGGGAAACGTCCGGCTGCCGCGCCGCGGCGGCGTCAGCTCAGCTCGCGCGTTCGCGCAACACGAGGAGCACGCCGACGAGCGTCTTCGCGTCCTCGAGCTCCCCGAGGAGCTCCTCGAGCTCCGACTCCGCGACCCGGACGAGCTCGACCTCCTCGCCTTCGTCGAGCTCCCGCTCGCCCTCCTCGAGGCCCTCCGCGACGAACAGTGTGAGCGGCTCGCGAACCCACCCCGGGCTCGGGTGCAAGCGCCGGAGGAGACGCCACTCGCCGCCACGGAGGCCCGTCTCCTCCCGCAGCTCCCGCTGCGCCGCGGCGAGCTCGTCCTCGCCCTCGTCGACGACGCCGGCCGGCAGCTCGAGCAGCCTCCCGCCGACCGCCTCCCGCTGCTGCCTCGCGAGCACGAGATGCCCCTCGGCGTCGAACGCGACGACGGCGACCGAGCCGCCGTGCTCCGCGATCTCGCGCGTCGCGCCGTCCCACTCCTCTCGCACGACCTGGAAGAGCTTCCCCTCCCACAGCACCTCTCGACTGGTCGCCTTCACGCGTCGAGCATTCCCCGCGCGACGATTCCTGCTGCATGGGCCGACCGGAAGAACGCCGCGTCCTCGTCCGGCCCGCGGCCCATGTGGGAGAGCGGAAGCCCGGCGCACGCCTCTCGCCAGCCGGCGGTGTCCACGTCGTCCGCACGGGCAACGACGACGTCGCCGAGGCAGAGGTCGAGGACGGCGGCGACGTGGTGGGAGACGCCGCGGTGGCGCTCCCGCGGGTCGGCCTCCGACTCGCGAACGGCGAGCACCGGTCGGCCGCCCATCGCGACGGCCGCGTTCGCGACGTCCGCGACCGCGAGGGCGCCGTGGCCGAGCCGCGAGCCGGTGCCGACGATCCCCGGGCCGAGCGCGCAGACGGCGACCTGGAAGCGCTCGCGGGCGGCCCACGCGAGCGCCGCGGCGGCGGTCACGCACTCCACGTCCGCGTCGAGGCACGGCGCGACCGCTGCGGTGCCCCCGACGAGGCCGCGCTCGCGGAGGACGCGGATCGTGTCCGAGAGCGACACCGGGAGCGCGCCGCCCGCCACCTGGACGTACGCGACGCGGAGCCCGCCGAGTGCAGCGCAGACGGGCGCGACCTGGCTGTGCAGCGTGCACAGCACGACCGGAAGGCCCGCGAGCGACGCCGGCAGCTCGCCGTCCTCCTCGACGCGCCGCAGCGCGAGCTGCGCCGGCGTGTACGGGAGCGCCATCACGTGCGCGTCGTCCTCCTGCGGCAGACCGAGCCCGCGTGTGAGGTTCGCGTAGAGGACGTCGAACCCGCCGGAGCCGAGGGCGAGCAGCCGCCCGCCCTCGTTGACCACCACGTCGTCGTCGACCTCGACGTCCCCCGTCAGCCGCGGGTACGCGACACACGGGATGCCGTCGACCTCGAGCCGGACGAGCCCGGGAACGCGCTCGACGATCGCGGTGACGGTCCCGCGGCGGAGGCTAAGCGCCATCGCGCGCGGCGTCGACGAGCGCGAGCGTGACGTCGACCATCGCGTCGAGGTCCTCGACCGCGATGTGCTCGTCGTTCGTGTGGATCGCCGTCATGCCGTTCGCGAGG
>DATMJW010000230.1:0-14577 GCA_035553355.1 Gaiellaceae bacterium
CGGGGTGCGGTGGCACCGTCCGCGCGGGACGGTTCGGTGCTTAGAGCACCGGCCGTGGCCGTTCAGGACGATTCGAGGCGGGGGCGGAGCTCCTGCTCCCAGAACCGGAAGAAGCCCTCCTGGTCGCCGCCGATCTGGTGGAGCGCGAGGTGGTCGTACCCCGCCTCCTGCCACTCCCGGACGAGCTCGACGACCGGCTCGGGGTCCGGCCCGCACGGCGTCCCCTCCGTCGCCATCTCGACGGTGACGCTCTCCGCGACCGCGTCGAAATCGGACGGACGGGGCAGCTCCTGGTTGATCGTCCCGCCGAGACCGCCGTGGCGCCAGAGCCGAAAGACGGTCTCCTTCGCCTCCTGCTCGCTCTCCGCCCAGCACATCTGAATCTGCCCGTAGCGCGGGCCCTCGCCGCCGGCGCCGCGGAACTTCTCCACGATGCCCTCGTCCGGCGAGACGCTGACGAGCGAGTCGCCGAGCCGCCCCGCGAGCTGCGCCGCAAGCGGCGCCGCCGCCGCGACCGCGACCTCGATCGGCCCCTCCGGCACGGTGTAGAGCTTCGCGTGGTCGACCGTGTAGTGCTTGCCGCGGTGCGTCACCTCCTCGCCCGCCCACAGCGCCCGCATCACCTCGATCGACTCCTCGAGGAGCTCCAGCCGCTCGTCGGGCGCGGGCCACGGTGCACCCGTGACGTGCTCGTTCAGGTTCTCGCCCGTGCCGACCCCGAGGAAGAAGCGGCCCTCGAACATGACCGCCGTCGTCGCCGCCGCCTGCGCCACGATCGCCGGGTGGATCCTGATCATCGGGCACGTGACGCCCGTCCCGACGCGGATCCGCTCCGTCTGCGCGGCCATGCCGCCGAGCACGCTCCAGACGAACGGCGCGTGCCCCTGCGCCTCGAGCCAGGGGTGGAAGTGATCCGAGATCATCGCGAACTCGAACCCGAGCTGCTCCGCCCGCACCGTGTTCCGCACGAGGTCGAGCGGCGTGTGCTCCTCCGACGAGAGCCAGTACCCGAACGTCGTCACGGCGCGCGTGTACCGCGCCTCACGCGCTCGCAAACGCGGTTACGATCGCGGCGCGATGAAGCTGTCGGCGGTGATCTCGCTCGTCCTCCTCGCGGCAGCCGTCGCGATCGCGGCGCTCGTCGTCGCTGCGACGTACGGGGGGCACGTCGAGGATCGGGGCGAGGCTCCGGCTGCGCTCTCGCTCCACCGCTAGCCGGCTCGCGGCCGGGCTGCGACTACCATGCGCCCGTGAGCGCGACGGCCACACTCGAGTCCTTGCTGCGGGCGGCGTTCGCCGACGCGACGGTGCTCTCGGTCGAGGACAGGACCGGCGGTGGCGACCACTTCCAGGTCGTCGTCGAGAGCCCGAGCTTCGCCGGGCTGACGCTCGTCGAGCAGCATCGGCTCGTGTACGACGCGCTCGCCGCGCCGCTCGCCGACGGGACGATCCACGAGCTGCGCATCCGGACACGCGCACCGCAGACGGCATCGACGGGAGGAACCGCATGAGCGAGCTTCGCGACAGGATCCAGACGATCATCTCGGACGAGCCCGTGAGCCTCTTCATGAAGGGGACGCCACAGTTCGTGATGTGCGGGAACTCCGACCGGGCGCTGCGTGCGCTCCTCGACGCGGGCGCGCCCGTCACGGCGGTCGACGTGCTGCCCGACCCGCAGATCCGCCAGGAGCTCTCGAGCCTCTCGGGCTGGCCGACGATCCCGCAGGTCTTCATCCGCGGCGAGCTGATCGGCGGCGCCGACATCGTCGAGGAGCTGCATGCGTCCGGCGAGCTCCAGCAGCGTCTCGACGAGGCCCTCGGCGCGGGCCGCGAGCAGGTCGTCCGCACCGTCGCGCTCGCGTAGCGCACCCGCGGCGCAACGTCCGCTTAATGCCGCCGTTAGGGTGCGTTAAGACACGCCGGATAGAACGGAGAGCGTGAACCGACACAGCGCCGTCTTCCGCGGCTCCGGCTTGGTCGCCTCCGCCATCTTGGGCGGCCTCGTCGCCGTGGGAGGCGTCGCGCTCACAGGCGACGTCGGCGGCGGCACCACGACCGTGGTGACGTCCTCCCCGACTCCTGCGGCCGCCTCCCCCGCCGCCGCCGACGGTCGCCTGTCGGTCGCAGACATCTACGCGCGCGCTGCGCCCGGCGTCGTCCAGATCACCTCGACCGCCGGCGGCGACGACGACGTCTTCCGCGTGCTGCCGTCGAACGGCGCACCGGTCGTGCCGCCCCCGTCGCAGGCACTCGGCTCCGGCTTCGTGCTCGACAAGGCCGGCCACATCGTCACGAACTACCACGTGATCGAGGGCGCGGACGAGATCGAGGTCAGCTTCTCGAAGCAGGACACGCTGCGGGCGCGCCTCGTCGGCTCCGACCCCTCGACCGACCTCGCCGTCCTCCGCGTCGATGCGGCCTCCCGCAGCCTGACCCCGCTCCCGCTCGGCGACTCGGACGCGGTGAGGGTCGGGGACTCCGTCGTCGCGATCGGGAACCCGTTCGGCCTCGACCGCACGGCGACGGCAGGCATCGTCAGCGCCGTCCAGGAGCGGACGATCACCGCGCCGAACGGCTACCCGATCGACCACGCGATCCAGACGGACGCGCCGATCAACCGGGGGAACTCCGGCGGGCCGCTCCTGAACGACCGAGCCGAGGTGATCGGCGTCAACTCGCAGATCTCGACGGGCGACGGCGGCGGTGGCAACGTCGGGATCGGGTTCGCAGTCCCCGCGAACACCGTGAAGAACGTCGTCGCGCAGCTGATCGAGAAGGGGCGCGTCGACCGTGCGTGGCTCGGGATCGGCGGGACGACGATCACGCCGGAGCTCGCGCGGACGTTCCGCCTCCCCGTCGACGCAGGCGTGCTCGTCGAGCACGTCGGCCCCGCGACGCCCGCCTCCAAGGCGGGGCTGCGCGGCGGCAACACCGACACGGTCGTGGCGGGTCAGAGCTACACGCTCGGCGGTGACCTCATCGTCGCGGTCGCGGGCCGGCGCGTCGCGTCGCTCGAGGAGTTGCGCGACGTGCTCGCGAGGCACGCGCCGGGCGAGACCGTCCGTCTCCGGATCTACCGCGGCTCCACGCCGCGGGCCGTCGTCGTCGAGCTCGGGCGGCAACCCAGCTCCCCCCAGGGCTAGCCGCCAGAGGGCCCCGCACGAGAGACCCGGGGCCACGGCCGGGCCGGCCTGCTGCACTCCCTCGCAGGCCGGCCCGACGCGTTTCTCCGACCCGGTCCTCCCGCGTGACTACCCTTGCGGCGTGGAGCGCCCGGAACCGCGTGTCGGCAGCGTGCTGCTCGAGGACGAGCTGGTCGAGCACGAGCTCTGGGACGAGGAGCGGGACGCCGACCACACCGGCTGGTTCTGCGTGCGCACCGACCCGTTCCCGTGCCCAGCCGTCGGGTGCACCTTCGTCGCCGACTTCATGACGGCGGCGCACCTGATCCTCGTCTGGGAGGAGCGCGACGACCCGAACCTCCTGTGGCACGCGCAGCGGGCGAAGGAGGTCGGCCGGAACCCGCGCGTCGTTCCCTACGAGAACGGCTTTGGCCCCAGCGCGTCGTACTACGCGTGGGAGGCCGCGGGTCGGCCGGTCCACGGTGTCCGCGGCAAGTAGCGCGTTCGGCCGCAGGCTGACGCTCGGCGTCGAGGAGGAGCTCTTCCTCGTCGATCCGGAGACGTGGGACCTCGCCCCGTGCGTGGGGCGGATCCTCGGGCCGGAGGGGCTGAAGACCGAGCTCTTCGCCGCTGTCGTCGAGACGAACACCCCCGTCTGCGAGAGCGCCGAGCAGGTGCTCTGCGAGCTCCGGCGGCTGCGGCGCGTGGTACGCGACGCGGCCGAACGCGAGGGTGCTGCCGTCGCGGCCACCGCGTCCCACCCGTTCGCGATCCCGGAGCGCCAGGAGATCGTCCGCGAGCCGCGGTACGTGAAGATGGTCGAGGAGATGGGGGACGCGGCGCTGCGGCAGCTCGTCTCCGGGCTCCACGTCCACGTCGGCCTGCGCAGCTTCGGCGAGTCGCTCGAACGCCTGGAGGCCGTCCTCCCGTGGCTGCCCGCGGTGCTCGCGCTCTCGCTCAACTCGCCGTACCTCGCCGGCGCGGAGACCGGCGCGTCGTCCTCCCGCGCGGGCCGGCTGCTCGAGCTCCCGCGCGGCGGGCCGCCGCCGCCGCTTCCGAGCGAGGCGGAGTGGGAGCGCGTCGTCGGCGCGACCGGCGAGGACTACACGCGCATCTGGTGGGACGTCCGGCCGCACCCGCGGCTCGGCACGCTCGAGGTGCGGATGCCGGACCAGCCGACGGACGTGACGCGCGCGGCGGCGCTCGCGGCGCTCGTGCAGGCCCTGGTGGACGCGGCGGAGCCGGCCGCGGAGCCGCTCGACCGCGACGAGTACCTCGACCGGCGCGCGGCGGCTGCACGAGGCGAGGCCGTCGCGGACGAGCTGCTCGCGCTCGTCGAGCCGTCTGCGCGCCGCCTCGGGACGTGGGATCTCGTGCAGGAGCTTCGGCAGCCGCCCGAGGCGGAGCGCCAGCTCGCGATCGGGCGAAGCGACGGTCTCGCTGCGGTCGCCGCCGACATCGTCTCGCGCTCCGGCTGAGTCCGGCGGACGAGGTCGTCGCGCTAGGATCGCCTTGATGACCCTTCAGACGGAAACGATCCAGGTGAGCGGCGTCCGCTGCGAGCGATGCGTCAACCGCCTCGCGGCGACGCTCCGCGGCCACGACGGCCTCGAGGCGGCGAATGCGAACCTGATGGGGCAGGTCATCCTCTCGTGGGACGACGAGAAGACGTCGCGCGACGCGCTCGTCGCAGCGCTCTCGAGGGGCGGTTTCCGGGAGATCGCCGCCGTCTGAGCGCGGAATACCGCCCGCGCGGCCGGCGTTGGAGCGCGTATCGAACGAGTAGGGTGCCCCGATGAGCGAGGCCGAGGCAGCCGACGCGAGGCGGATCGCGGTCGAGGCGCGAGACCGGGTGCGCTTCGAGGAGGAGGCGCTCGAGCTCGCAGACCAGGTGTACCGCGTCGCACGCAGACTCGTGGGGACGCGAGAGGAGGCCGAGGAGTTGGTGCAGGAGACCTACGCGAGAGCCTTCCGCAGCTGGCGCTCGTACTCGCACGGGACGAACATGCGCGCGTGGCTCCTGCGCATCCTCACGAACCTGAACGTCGATCGCGGCCGGCGCATCCAGCGCGCGCCCGACACGCAGCCGCTCGAGGAAGGCGACTACTACCTGGCGAACAAGGTGGCGGCCGTGGACGGTGAGCAGGCGCTGGAGCAGGAGCGCGTCGTCGAGCGCCTGTCGCAGTCGGGCGTCGTCGATGCGCTGTCCGGGCTGCCGCACGACTTCCGCGACGTCGTCGTCCTCGTCGACATCGGCGACTTCAGCTACGCCGACGCCGCGCAGATCCTCGACGTCCCGATCGGGACCGTGATGTCGCGCCTGCACCGTGGCCGGCGGCTCCTGAAGAAGAAGCTCGCGGAGGAGTCGCTCGCGTGACGCACGACCCCGGCTGCGAGAAGTGCGAGGAGCTGCTCCAGGGCTACCTCGACCGCCAGCTCGACGCCGCGGAGGTCGTGCAGGCGGAGGCGCACCTCGACGGCTGCGACTACTGCCGCCGCCGCTACCGCTTCGAGGAGACGCTCCGGCGGTACGTGAAGGTGAGCGCGACGGAGCGGATGCCGCCGGGGCTGCTCGACAAGCTCGCAGAGCTCGCGCAGCAGCCGCCGCGCGCGCTGTAGCCGGTGACGCCGTGGACGGACGCCGGCTGGCGCGCCGGCGTCGACGCGTGGATCGACGCGGAGGCGGAGCGCCTTGGGCGCGCGCCCGTCACCGCGATCGAGCAGCCACACATCCGGCCGTGGGCGACGGTGCTCCGGGTCGAGGCCGGCGGCGCGACGCTCTGGTTCAAGGCCGTCGAGCCGGCGCTACGGCACGAGGTGGCGCTGACGGAGCTCGTCGCGGCGCGGGCGCCCGCGCTCGCGCCCGTCGTCCTGGCCGCCGATGCCGCACGCGGCTGGCTCCTCCTCGACGACGCGGGCGAGCGGCTGCGCGAGGTCGTCGCGCGAGGACGAACGGTCGAGCCGTGGCTCGAGGTGCTGCCCCTCTACGCGGAGCTCCAGCTCGCGCTCGCCGCCGACGTCGACGGCGTGCTCGCGCGCGGCGTGCCGCACGTCCGCCTCCCGACGCTCGCCGACGACCTCGACTCGCTGCTCCGCGACCTCGCGTCGCCCGAGGCGGCCGCCGCGCGCTCGCTCGTCCCGCGCGTCCGGCACCTCGCGGCCGAGCTCGGGGCCTTCGGGCTGCCGGAGACGCTCCAGCACGACGACCTCCACGACGGCCAGGTGTTCGTGGGCGCCGGGCAGCCGCGGATCCTCGACTGGGGCGACGCCTGCGTCTCGCATCCGTTCTTCACGCTCGCCGTGACGCTGCAGGGGGTGATCGCGTGGGGCGTCGACGACGTGGAGGCGTCGGTCGACGTGACGCCCTACCGCGACGCGTACCTGCGGCCATGGCGGCGCGCGTTCCCGACGCTCGACCTCGAGCGCGCCGTCGAGGTCGCGCTCCCGCTGGGGTGGGCGTGCCGCGCCGTGAACGGCCACCTCGACGCCGATCCCGGCGCGACGCACGCCCGGCTCGGGATGCTGGAGAGCGCGCTGCGGGCGCTCTAGCCGGGGCCGCGCTGCGGGCCGACGATGACGACGAGCCGCAGCGGATCGTCGCCGCCGGGAAGCGGCTTCGTCACGACGCCGAGCTGGCGCGCGAGCCGAACGGCGATCAGGCGCGCGCCCGGTGGGTAGTAGACGGCGGTGCGCGTGTAGTCGAAGCGGTCCGCGCGCTGGACCGCCTTCACCGTGTAGGCGAGCGACTGGATCCGGCTCGCGAGCTGGCGCGTCCAGTTGATGTCGCCGGCGCCGTTCAGCACCTCGACCTTGATCTGCCACGGCTTGGGCAGCGTCGCCGCCTGTGCGACGACAGGGTCGGCGGGCGGGGGCTCGTTCGCGAACGCGGGCACGAGCACGAACGCGAGCAGGGCCATCAGCGCGGCCGACAGCGCGGCGACGCCGACGAGACGGCCGACGGGGTCGACGCCGAGCGGACGCGGCGGCACGGGGAGCCCGACGAGTTCGCGCGCCTCGCGGTGGTCGATCTCGAGCGCGGCAGCGAGCAGGAGCGCAGCCTCGAGCGCGGTCTCGGGCGAGGGGAAGCGGTAGACGCGCGCTTCCTCGAGCCACTCGACCTGGTCGGGCGTGATGCCGGCGCGGCGCGCCGCCTCCTCGACCGTCAGCTTCCGGTGCAGTCGCGCGGCTGCGAGCGCCGAGCGCCCCGGGACGACCTGCAGCCCTGCCGCCGCAGGCGGTGGGGCGGTGACGGGTTCGAGGAGCTCCATGGGCTCTACATCGGTTCGTCGGGCGTCGTCCTGAACCTCTCCGGCAGATCCGTCCGGTAATCGACGTCGCCGGGTTCGCCGAGGTCGTCGCACGGCACGAGGAGCACGTCGTGCCCGCGGAGGCCCTCGTCCGGGACGTCGTCCCACGCGGTGCGGTCGAGCACGAGCGGGTGGCCGCGGACGCCGCGGTAGCTCGCGGCGAGCCGCGGCGCCCGTGTCTCGATCCACCGGTCGAGGACGCGCGCGACCGCCGCCGCTTGGAGGTCGGGGCCGTCGGCGAGGACGACCACCGCCGCGCGCGCCTCCGAGGGCAGCGCGGCGAGCCCGCAGCGCAGGGACGCGCCCGGTCCGCGCGCCCAGTCGGCGCAGCGAACGGTCGCCACGGGCGCTTCCAGCTCGTGCGCTCCGGCGACGACGACGACCCGGTCGACCGGCGCGTCGCGGAGCCGCTCGAGGACGGCGGGGAGGAGGATCCGTTGCTTCGGCGACCCGAAGCGGCTGGCGGCGCCGGCGGCGAGGACGACCGCCGCGACCACGTTACGACTCCTCGACCGTGACCTTCTGGATCACGACCGGCTGCGACGGCGGGCCGTCGCCCTGCCCGAGCGCCTCGATCGTGAGCACCGTCTCGAGGCCGCGGACGACGCGGCCGACGATCGCGTAGTCGGGCGGGAGCCCGATGTCCTCGCCGGTGACGACGAAGAACTGGCTTCCCGCGGTCCCGGCCGCCTCGGTCTGCGTCTTCGCCATCGCGACGACACCCTTCGTGTAGCGCGCGTCTTCCGGCGGCGGATCGACCGTCGAGTAGCCGGGGCCGCCCGCGCCCGTGCCGGTGGGGTCGCCGCCCTGGATCACGAAGCCGGGGACGACGCGGTGGAAGGTCGTGCCGTCGAAGAACCCGCCGCGTGCGAGGGCGACGAGCGACGCCGCCGCCTTCGGCGCCGTCTCCGGGTCGAGGTCGATCGTGAAGTTGCCGCAGTTCGTCTGGACGCGGAGGCTGTAGGTCGTCTCGGCGTCGAGCTGCTCCGTCGGCGCCGTCCGCGGCTCGTCCTCGCGGGGTGCCGGCGCGTCGACGGGGTCGCAGCCGCCCGACTGCGGCTCGACCGTCGTCACCTGCTCCGTCTCCGCGACCGTCTCCGGCGGAGCAGCGTCGCCGACGACGCCGTCGTCGCCGCCGCACGCCGCCAGCGTCAGGACGAGGAGGAGGAGAAGCGCGAGCCGCGTCACGTGCACCCGACGAGCTTACGCCACTCCGCAGTGACCCTCCGGACGTAGGCGACGGTCTCGTCGTTCGGTCGCGACCCCTTGCGCTCGACGGCGGACGGGCCCGCGTTGTACGCGGCGAGGGCCCGGTCGGCGGAGTCGAAGCGGTCGAGCATCTGGCGGAGGTAGCGCGCGCCCGCGAGGACGTTGTCGGCGAGGTGCGACGAGTCCAGGTCGAGCTCCGCCGCCGTCGTCGGCAGCACCTGCAGGACGCCCTCGGCTCCGGCGGGCGAGCGCGCCTCGTGGCGGAGGTTCGACTCGACCTTCGCGACGGCGACGAGCAGCGCGAGCGGCAGGTCGACGTCGTCGGCGGCGGTCGCGAAGGCGGTGCGGTACCGCTCGGGGAGCGGGCAGCGCGCGGCCGTCGCCGGAGCGGCCGCGCGCGGCGGAGCGGCACGTCGTTTTCCGGCCTCGGCGTCTCGAACGGACGCTGCGCCGAACGACGCGACGGCCGCGATCACGAGCAGCAGGAGGAGTCGGAGCCTCATGAGGACCGCCGATCGTAGCCTGCTACAGCGCGTCGAGCGCCCGCTGCACGAGCGCGCGCGCGACCTGCACCTTGTACTTCGTCCCCGGGAGCGGCGTCGCTCCTTCGAGGTCGTCCGCGGAGCGGAGCAGCCACGGAACGGGCGCGGCGCCGGCGAGCGCGAGCCGCGTCGCACCCCCGACGCGCGCAGCCGCGACGCCCACGAGGGCGAACGCCCACCGCTGCCGGTCCATCGCCTTCAGGTACGTGCTCGAGTCGACGTCCGGGACTTCGAGCTCGAGGATCAACTCGTCCCGCTCGAGCGTCGTCACGTCGCGGTCGTCGAGCGTCGGCAGGCGGTAGAGCTCGGCGAGCGGCAGCTCGCGCCGGTCGGTGCGAACGGTGGCGCCGAGCGCGAGCAGCGCCGCCGCGGGATCCGACGGGTGCGCGGACGCGCAGAGATCGTTGCCGAAGAACGCGTGCTCGCGATGCTGGCCGGCCTTCGCGTGGCAGCGGTCGCCGCCGTGGAGGTAGCAGTCGAAGCCGAGGCGCCAGTACCAGCAGCGGGTCGCCTGAAGCAGGTTGCCGCCGATCGTCCCGGCCGCTCGCAGCTGCGGGGACGCCGAGAGTCGGCACGCCTCGCGGAGGGCCGCCGGGATCTCGGGGTCGACCTCGAGCTCGCCGAGCGTGGTGCCGGCGCCGACGACGACACAGCCGTCGCCGTGGCGGATCCCCGCCGGCACGGCGTGGCGGAGCTCCACGAGCGCGTCGGCGCGGACGAGCCCGTCGCGCAGGAGCGGGACGAGGTCGGTGCCGCCTCCGAGCGCGACGGAGCCGTTTCCGAGGAGGCCGACAGCGGCCTCCGGCGACTCAGGCCGGTGCAGCTCCAACCTTCTCCTTGCGCCGAGCCGCCGCCTCCGCGAGCGCGCGCAGCATCTCCTCACGCGTGATCGGGAGCGCGCGGACGTCGGCCCCCGTCGCGTCGCGGATCGCGTTCGCGATCGCGGCGGCCGTCGGGATGATCGGCGGCTCCCCGAGCCCCTTCGAGCCGAGGTTCGTGAGGTGCGTGTCGGGGTCGTCGACGAACTCGCACACGATCTCGGGCACGTCCGCGATCGTGGGCAGCTTGTAGGAGTCGAGTGTCTGCGTGAGAACGGCTCCGGTGTGCGGGTCGAGCAGCCGCTGTTCGCTGAGCGTGTGCCCGACCGCCTGGATGATCCCGCCCTCGACCTGGCTGCGCGCGCCGAGCGGGTTCACGATCCGGCCGACGTCGTGAATGGCGGCGATCCGCTCGACGCGCACCTCGCCGGTCTCGACGTCGACGCCGACCTCTGCGACCTGCACGCCGAAGGTGAGCACGCGCATCCCGGTCGGGTTCGGCCCCCGCGCGCCCTTGCCGAGGATCTGCGCGTCGCCGAGCAGGCCGAGCAGCTCGGTCAGCGGCCAGCTGCCGCCGTCGGCGGAGACGATGTTGCCGCCGCGGAGCGACAGCGTTCGCTCCTCGCGGTGCCAGCGCTGCGCCGCGAGCTCGATGATCTGGCGTCGCGCGTCGCCGGCGGCCGAGCGGACGGCCGGCCCCATCGAGGGGATGGTCGACGACCCTGCGGAGATGGTCGCGTACGGTCCGCGCGCGGTGTCGCCGAGCTCGACGCGGACGTGCTCGAGCGGGAGCCCGAGCTCCTCGGCCGCGATCTGGGCCATCGCGGTGCGGGAGCCGGTGCCGATGTCCTGCATCGCGGTGACGACGGTCGCGCGTCCGTCGGCGCCGATGCGGACCCACGCGTACGACGGGGGCCCGCCGCCTCCGTACCACACCTGGCTCGCGAGGCCGACGCCGTAGCGCCACGGCCCTTCCGAGCGCGCGCGCACCTCGTGCCGCCGCTCCCAGTGTCTCTCCGCGAGGCGATAGCACGCCATCAGGCTCTTCGACGAGAACGGGCGGCCGTCGAGCGGGTCCGTGTCGCTGTGGTTGCGCCGTCGCAGCTCGAGCGGGTCGAGCTCGAGCTTCACCGCGAGCTCGTCGAGCAGGCACTCCAGCCCGAACGTCCCCTCGACGAAGCCCGGCGCTCGGAACGCGGCCATCGGCGCCGAGTTCAGCTTCGCGCCGCGGACCCGGGTGCGCATGTTCTCGCACGCGTAGAGGAGCTGCATCGGCCCGTCGGTGCCGGCGACCCAGCCGTCCCAGCCGACCGCGTTCACGAAGTCGCCCTCGAGCGCGACAAGGGTGCCGTCGGCGCGCGCACCGACGCGCAGCCGCTGGATCGTCGCGTTCCGGTTCCCGGCCGCGAGGTTCTCCTCGCGCCGCGTCAGACGGCACGCGACCGGACGGCCGGTGCGGCGCGCGAGCTCCGCAGCGATCAGCGTGTACTCGCCGGCGCCGTTCTTCGAGCCGAAGCCGCCGCCCATGAACTCGCAGACGACGCGCACGCGGTCCGGCGGCAGGTCGAACGCCTCGGCGACCTCCTCCCGCACGCCCCACAGGAACTGCGTCGAGACGTGGACGACGAGCGTGTCGCCCTCCCAGACGCAGACGGCCTGGTGCGTCTCGAGCGAGTTGTGGAGGACGGACGCCGTCGTGTACTCCGCCTCGGCGACGACCTCCGCCGCCGCCAGAGCCGCCTCTGCGTCGCCGCGGGTGTACGTCCGCTCGTCGTCCACGAGGTCGCCGCGCGCCGCTGCCTCGTCGGCGTCGAGCTGCGGCTCGCCCGTCTCCCACTCGACCGCGATCGCCTCGACGGCGGCGCGCGCCTGCGCATACGTGTCGGCGCAGACGGCGGCGACTGCGGCGCCGGGGAAGCCGACTTCGTCCTTCAGGAACGACACGTCGCGGAACGAGATCGCGGCGTGGACTCCGGGCTGGTCGAGCGCGGGGGCCACGTCGAGTGCGCGGACCCGCGCCGCGGCGACAGGGCTCCGCAGCACGGCGGCGTGGAGCATCCCCGGAAGGCGGACGTCGGCGGTGTAGCGGGCCTCGCCGCGCGCCCGCTGCGCGCCGTCCTGCCGCTCCGCCGGCCGCCCGACCACGTCGAGCGGCCCTTCCGGCCACTGCTCGAGCGCGTCCTCCTCGATGACGGTCCAGATCTCCTCGTAGCGGCCCTCGACCTCCTTCTCCGTCCGGATCAGTCTCGCCACGTCTGGATCGCCTCCTCGATTCGCGGGTACGCGCCGCAGCGGCAGAGGTTGCCCGCCATCGCGTGGCGGATCTGCTCGCGGGTCGGGTGCGGGTTCGTCTCCAGGAGCGCGGCTGCGGAAACGATCTGCCCAGGAGTGCAGAAGCCGCACTGGAGGGCGTCGGCGCGGACGAACGCCTCCACGAGCGAGTGGTCGCGGAGCCCTTCGATCGTCGTGACGGCTCGGTCACCGACGGCGTGGACGAGCGTGATGCAGGAGAGGGTCGGCACGCCGTCGAGCTGGACCGTGCAGGCGCCGCAGTGCCCTTCGCCGCAGGCGACCTTCGTGCCGGTGAGGCCGAGGTCGTCGCGCAGCACCTCTGCGAGCGTGCGGCCGACGGGCGCGTCGTGGGTGTACGTGTGGCCGTTGACGCGGAGCTCAGGCATGCGTCGTCACCGCGACCGTGTTCGCGAGGTGGAGCATCCGGAACGCGGAGCGCGCGACGCGCGTCCGGTCGGGATCGCCCTCCGTCTCGGGGAGGACGCGCCAGAGGTCGCGCGCGGCGAGCAGCAGCTCGCGGATCTGCTCCGTCTCCTCCCGGTGGCCGTTCGAACGCCCGTCGCAGGCGTTGAGCGCGAGGCCGAGGACGCCGATCGTGTCGGGCTGGCGCGTCCACAGGAGCGGCGTCGCCATCGAGAGGTACTGGTGGATCCGCGCGAACGTGATCGGCGTCGTCAGCTCCTGCAGCCCGCGCGGCGGCGTCAGGTCGAGGGCCGGCTCGCCCGCCGCGATCCGCGCCGCGCTGCCGCCGAGGACGGCACGCACCTGCTCGTCGTCGAGACCGGAGAGGCGTGCGGTCCGCAGTGCGATCAGCAGCGACGCGGGCTGCTGCCCGTACGGGTAGTCCGACGCGAACAGCACCTGCTCCGGCGAGACGAGCCTGTAGAGGTCGAGCAGGTCGAGCGCGCTCCAGACGGAAGTGTCGAAGAAGACGTTCGGGCGCCCGCCGAAGTGGTGCGCGAGCGCCGCGAGATCGGCGATTCCGGCGTGCGCGATGATGAGCTGCGGCTCGAACCGGTCCATCAGGTGCGCGAGCTCGTCGGCGATCGGCGGCAGGCCCCGGCCGCCGTGGATCAGGATCGGCACGCGTCGGTCCGCCGCGAGCTCGAAGACGGGCGCGAGCCGGTCGTCGTTCAGGAGGAACTTCTGCGCGCGCGGGTGGAGCTTGATCCCGCGCGCGCCGCGGTCGATGCACCGCGTCGCCTCCTCGACCGGCCCTTCGGCGAGATCGAGCCGGACGAACGGGATCAGCCGGCCGCCCGCGCGCTCCGCGTACGCGAGCGTTCGGTCGTTCGCGGCGCGGAAGGCCGGGTGGCGGTCGGGCTCGTCGAGGCAGAAGACGAACGCGCGCGAGATGCCTGCGCGGTCGAAGATCCCGAGCAGCTCGTCGAGGTCGCCGACCATCCCGTCGATGTCGTTGCCGAGGTGCGTGTGCGCGTCGAAGATCTCGGCGCCCGGCGGCAGCTCGCTGCGCACGATCTCCTCGAACCGCGCGACGAGCTCGTCCGACCGCTGCAGCACGTCCTCCATCCGCCGGAGCCTACCGCCGCACGCGGGGCGGCCCGGGGCTCCTACGCGCGGAGCGCCTCGACCTTCGCGCGCAGGTACGCGAGGTAGGGCTGCGGATCGATCCGACCGACGCCGATCGCCCGCTCGAGCGTCTCGGACGGCGTGAACTTGCGCCCGTGCCGGTACAGCCGCTCCTGCAGCCACGCGTACAGCCGTCGCAGCTCACCCGCCTCCAGCTGCGCGTCGAGGTCCCGGAGCTCGGCGCGCACGCGCTCCCAGATCTGCACCGAGATCACGTTCCCGAGCGCGTAGGTCGGGAAGTAGCCGTATGCCGCGCGGGCCCAGTGCACGTCCTGGAGGACGCCCCGCGCGTCGTCCGGGACCTCGACCCCGAGGAACTCGCGCATCCGCGCGTTCCACGCCTCGGGCAGATCCGTCAGTGCGAGCCGGCCCGCGACGAGCTCCTGCTCGAGCTCGAACCGCAGGATGATGTGGAGCGAGTAGGTCACCTCGTCCGCGTCCACCCGGATGAGCCCCGGCTCGACGCGGTTGATGCCACGGTAGAACCGGTCGAGCTCCACCGACCCGAGCGCGTCGGGGAAGAGCTCCTGCAGCCGCGCGTACCGGTGCCGCCAGAACGGCAGCGATCGGCCGACGAGGTTCTCCCACGTCCTGCTCTGCGACTCCCCGAGCCCGAGCGACGGGCTGCCGGCGAGCGGCGTCCGCTCGAGTGCGGGATCGATGCCCTGGTAGGTGAGGCCGTGTCCGCCTTCGTGCA
>DATMJW010000231.1:0-5352 GCA_035553355.1 Gaiellaceae bacterium
TCCCGTGTGGTGGCACGCTGATCGGCAGCTTCCCGGGCAGCGTTCCCGACGACGCATACGTTCGGCGCGACGGAAGCCTGTTGCGGATTCTCGCCTCGTAAACGAGGACGTTGCCTAGAACCGCGTGACCCTCGCCTGCGCGAGCGCCCTTACGCGTGAGCTAGTCCCAGGGCGGCGGGTTGTGCACCCACCGGCCGCCGACCATCGTCGCGACCACCTGCAACTCGCGCAGCTCCTCCGGCTCGACCGCGTAGGGGTCGCGGTCGAGGACGACGAGGTCGGCGAGCCATCCCGGCAGCAGCCGGCCGCGGCGTCGCTCGTCGCGGGAGAGCCACGCGGGGGCGACGATCTGCGCGTGAAGCGCCTGCTCGAGCGTCAGGGCCTCCTGCGGCCGCCATGCCGGGCGGTCGTCGATCGTCCGCGTCACACCGGCCGAGATCCCCGCGAGCGGGTCGAGCTCCTCGACGGGTGCGTCGGACCCGTTCGCGACGAGCGCACCGGAGTCGAGTAGCGAGCGGAACGCGTAGGTGCCGTCGAGGCGATCGCCCCAGTACTGCTCGGCGAGGTCGCGGTCGGATGGCGCGTGCGAGAACTGCACCGAGCACGCGATCCCGAGCTGCGCGAACCGCGGCAGGTCGTCGGGGTGGAGGCACTGCGCGTGCTCGATCCGGTGCCGGAGCCCGAGCGGCTGCCAGACGTCCTTCGTCGCCTCGAACGCGTCGAGCGCCTCGCGGTTCGCGCCGTCGCCGATCGCGTGGACGCCTACGGGCCACCCGGCCTCGGCACCGAGCCTGATGATCTCCTCGAGCTCGGCGCCGCTCGTGATCCGAACGCCGCTGCCGTCGGTCATGAGCGCCGTCTGCGAGCCGAGGGTGCCGTCCATGAAGCACTTCAGGTAGCCGATCCGCAGCCACTCGTCGCCGAAGCCCGACTGCAGCGAGAGCTCGCGCGCCTGCGTGACGAGTGCATGTGGGATCGACCCCCACACGCGCAGCGAGAGGTTCCCCTCGTCGCGGAGCCGCTGGAAGATCCCGGGTGCACCGAGCCAGCCGTCCTTGTCGTGGATCGCGGCAACCCCGCGCGAGTTCGCGAGCCGTACTCCCGCCCGCGTCGCCTCGACCCACTCGTCCTGCGTCGTCACGACGTAGCGCTCGCGGAACCGCCACGCGGCCTCCTCGCGCAGCACGCCCGTCGGCTCGCCGCGCTCGTCACGCTCGACGACGCCACCGGCGACCTCGAGGTCGCCGCCGGCGCGGGCGAGCGCTGCCGAGTTGAGCCAGGCCGAGTGGTAGTCCTTCGAGATCAGGATCGCGGGGACGTCGCCCGTCACCGCGTCGAGCGCCTCCTTCGTCGGCTCGACCCGCGGGTGCCAGTCGCCGTCGCGCCAGCCGTAGCCGCGGATCCACCGGCCTTCGCGCACCTCGGCGGCGCGCACACGCGCGAGCGCCTCGTCGAGGTTCGCGCAGCCGTCGAGCTTGATCTGCTGCTGGGCGAGCGACCAGGTCGGGAAATGCACGTGCGCGTCGGTGAACGCAGGGAGGACGCAGCGGCCGCCGAGGTTCACGGTCTCCGGGCTCGCGAGCGCCGTCTCGTGGACGCCGACGCCGCCGGCGACGTACCCGCCCGCGATCGCGAGTGCGCGCGCCGTCGGGAGCTGCGGGTCCATCGTGCGGATGACACCGTTCTCCAGGATCATGCGGCGCGACTCTACCCGCGAACGAAGGAGCGCTCGTGATCGACCATGTCGGCCTGAACGTCCGCGACCTCGACGCCGCGAAGTCGTTCTACGCTCGCGCGCTCGCACCGCTCCGTTACGAGGTCGCCGTCGAGATCGGAGAGCACGTCGGCTTCCGCGACGGCGACGGCCGGGAGGACTTCTGGCTCGTCCGCCGCCCGCCGGTCGGGGGGAGCACACATGTCTGCTTCGCCGCGGAGTCGCGCGCGGTGGTGGACGCGTTCCATGCCGCCGCGCTCGCTGCGGGGGGACGCGACAACGGGCCGCCTGGGCTGCGGCCCGAGTACCACGAGCGGTACTACGGCGGCTTCGTCCTCGACCCCGACGGCAACAACGTCGAGGCGGTCGCGTACACCGACTCGTAGCGCGGTCGCCGCACCCCTCGGCTCTAGACTCCCTCCGGATGCCCTACGACGTCCTCACCGACGAGCAGCGCGAGATCCGCGACCTCGTCCGCGAGCTCACGCGCGAGCGGATCGCGCCGCGCGCCGCCGAGATCGACGAGTCGCACGAGTTCCCGTGGGACGTCGTCGAGCTCTTCCGCGAGCACGAGATCTTCGGGCTCCTGTTCGACGAGGAGTGGGGCGGCACCGGCACCGGAACGCTGCTCGCGCTCGTCGCGATCGAGGAGGTGTCGAAGGTGTGCGCGACGAGCGGCCTGCTGCTCGCGGTGCAGGAGCTCGGGTCGCTCGGGCTGAAGCTGGCGGGGACGCAGGAGCAGAAGGAGCGGTGGCTGCCGCGGCTCGCGTCCGGCGAGTGGATCTGCGCCTACGCGCTCACGGAGGCCGGCTCCGGCTCGGACTCCGCGGCGATGCGGACGACGGCGCGCCGCGACGGCGACGAGTACGTCCTCAACGGGTCGAAGCGCTTCATCACGAACGCAGGCGTCGCGAACCTCTACACGGTGTTCGCGAAGACGGATCCCGACGCGGGCCACTCGGGCATCTCCGCGTTCGTCGTCGAGTCCGACGCGCCGGGCTTCGAGGTGACCCGCCTCGAGCCGAAGATGGGGATCTCCGGGTCGACGACCGGCGAGCTCGCCTTCGACGACTGCCGCATCCCCGCCGAGAACCTCGTCGGGCGAGAGGGCGAGGGCTTCAAGATCGCGATGCGCATCCTCGACCGCTCGCGGCCCGGTGTCGCCGCACAGGCGCTCGGGATCGCGCAGGGGGCGACCGACTACGCCCTGGAATACGCGAAGTCGCGCGAGACGATGGGGAAGCCGATCGGCCAGCACCAGCTGATCGCGGCGAAGCTCGCCGACATGGAGACGGAGTGCGAGGCAGCGCGCGGGCTCCTCTACCGCTTCGGGCAGATGGCCGACGCAGGGGTCGACGGGCCCGAGCTGACGAAGGCGTCCGCACAGGCGAAGCTCAAGTGCGGCGACGTCGCGATGTGGGTCACCACCGAGGCCGTGCAGATTCTCGGCGGGTACGGCTACATCAAGGAGTACCCCGTCGAGCGGATGATGCGCGACGCGAAGATCACCCAGATCTACGAGGGCACGCAGGAGGTGCAGCGCCTCGTGATCGCGCGCGAGATGCTGCGCGAGAACCGCGCCTTCCTCCTCGCCGGCGTCGGCTAGCGCGGCCGCGGCAGCTTCGCGGTGTCGACCACCTCGAACGCGGATCCCGGGACGCGATGGAGCGTGTGGAGCTGGTCGTTCGACCACTTCGGATGCGGCGCACCCGACACGAACCAGTTCGACCCGTTGTCGGCGAGGATCATCCCGTACTCCTTGAGCGCCTGGAGCACGACGCGGGCCTGCGGCGGAAACGCGGCGATCGGGTAGCCGCGCTTCAGCCGGAAGCGCATCCCCATCGGCGGCAGGTTCGGGTCGGTGAGGTCGCTCGCGAAGTGCCGCGCGGGGTAGACGTAGGCGCGGCGCGTGCGCTCGACAGTGAACCGGAGCGCATGGTCGATGCGGCCGCGCGCCACCTCCTCGTAGCGTACGAGGCCCGGGAGGATCGGCAGCCCGGCCGCGTCCGCGGAGGTCCACCCCGCGGGCCGGAGGCGGTTCGAACGTAGATCCCAGATCGCGCCGGAGCCGGCGCGCCAGCCGCCACCCGGCGCCGGGTACAGGGCGAAGAGCTCGTAGAGGCGGCACGCGTCGCGATCGACGATGAGCGCGTGGCGGTCGCCGGCGGAGGAGCGCCCGCCTTCGATGGGCACGTTCGCTGGGATCGGGTAGGGGCCGCGGTCGGACTCGCTCGCGTACTCGAATGCGACCGGCACCTTCCTCTGGCTCTTGCCGACGACGGTGAACGGGATCCCGATCGGGCCTCGCTCCCACAGGCCGGAGCCGAAGTCGGCGTGCAGGCGGTCGCGCGCGCCGATCGCACGGATGACGGCGTCCGAGTTCTCGGCCACCGGAAGGCGGTCGACACGGAGGTTCCAGTGGTTGTCGCGCGGGAAGAGCGGGCACCCCGGCGCGGCCGGTAGGGGCGCAGCGACGCGCGCGGCGGCCGCGAGCGGGAGGCAGAGCGCGACGAGCGCGAGGAGCGGCGGCAGGCGGCGCACGCGCAAACACTGCCCGCGCCCGCCGCCGGCTGCGTCCCCCGTCGGGGCTACGCCTGCGCGGCGCGCAGCTTCGCCTTGTGCGCGCGCTTCGCCGCCTGGTACGCCGCGAGCGCCTCCGGCGAGTCGACGTCGCCGAGCGTCGGCACCGGGCGGTCCTGACGCGCCGGCACGAGCGGCTCCGCGAGGGCGACGCCGAGGCGGCGCGCGAGCACCGACGCCAGCGTCTTCACCTTCATCTCGCCGAAGCCGGGCAGCGCGGAGATCCGGCGGCGCAGGTCGTCGGCATCCTGCGCGTCGCGCCACACCCGGCTCGCGTCGCCGTCGTACTCCTCCGCGATCGTCGCCGCCAGCTCCTGGACACGGGCCGCCATGCTGCCTGGGAAACGGTGGATCGCCGGCTTCTCGCGGAACGCCTCCTCGAGACGGGCCGGATCCATCCGCGCCAGCTCCGCCGCATCGAGCGTCCCGACCCGCTGGCTCAGCTTGTACGGGCCCGAGAACGCGGTCGGCACCGGCACCTGCTGGTCGAGGACGAAGCCGATCAGGAGCGCGAGCGGGTCGCGCGCGAGCAAGGCGTTGGCGTCGTCGTCCGCCGTGAAGTGCAGCCGGTCGGGCACGAGCCGAGCGTATCGCGGGTGCCCAGGTGTGACGACCGCCTTCGGTGGAAACGCCGTCTGCATGCGCCGCATCGCCGTCCTCGTCTCCCTCGTCGCCGCGCTGTCTGCGTGCGGCGGCAACAACGAGGGAACGCGTGCGGACACGGCGCCCGAGGAGGCGGATCCGGTGCAGGAGACCGCCGCGGGAGAGGACGTCCGCGCGCGGTCGGTCGTGATCCAGCTCGAGGGCGAGATCAACGGCACGGTGACGCTCGGCCCGGTCGGAGACCAGACGCGGGTGACGATTCAGCTCGGGGAGGGCGAGAACGCGAACGGCGGCGCGATCCTGCGCGGCGGCTGCGACGGCGAGCCGGTCCAGAGCCTCGAGATCGAGGGCAGCACGTTCGACGGGACGATCCCGGTGACGCTCGACGAGCTGCTGGAGAACGACCGCGTCGTCGGCGTCGAGCTGCAGAACGAGGGCCAGCGGATCGCCTGCGG
>DATMJW010000232.1:0-2444 GCA_035553355.1 Gaiellaceae bacterium
CCGGCGGAGCGCCTCGTGCAGGAGATGCGTCGCGGTGTGGTTCGCCATCGTCGGGAACCGCACCGCCCACGGCACGACCGCCCGCACCCGATCGCCCGCGGAGAATCCCTCGCCCGCGAAGACGAGCACCTGGTCGTCGCCGAACCGCACCGCCTGGCGGAGCTCGGCCCGGGCGCCCGTCCCCTCGTGCTCGACGTAGCCGGCGTCCGTCACCTGCCCCCCGCCTTCGGCGTAGAACGGGGACTCGCGCAGCTTCGCGGCGAAGAGACCGTCCTCGAGGGGCTCGAGCGCGCCGATCTGCGTGAGCACCTCGGTCTTCTCGTAGCCGACGAAGAGCGTGCGGAACCCGGCCTCGACGGCGAACTCCGCGAGCCGGGCGCCGCTGCGACCGGTGCCCGCGCGCGAGATCTCGCGGTGCTCGTCCATGAGGGCGGTGAACTCCTCCTCGTTCACCTCGAGACCCCGCTCGCGCGCGAGCTCCTTCGTCAGCTCGAGCGGGAACCCGTAGGTGGCGGTGAGGTCGAACGCGTCCTTGCCGGTGATCGCGCCCTTGCCCGCGATGTCGCCGAAGAGCCGCATCCCGCGGGCGAGGGTCTCGGAGAAGCGCTCCTCCTCCGCACGCACGACACGCTGGATCTGCTCTCGGTTCTCCGCGAGCTCGGGGTACGCCGGCGCCATCTGCTCGACGACGACGTCGGTGAGGCGCCAGAGGTCGTCGAGCCCGATCGTCCGCGCCTGCTGGACCGCGCGGCGGATGATCCGGCGCAGCACGTAGCCGCGCCCCTCGTTCGACGGGGTGACGCCGTCGCCGACGAGGACGGTCATGCCGCGCCCGTGGTCTGCGAGCACGCGGTGCGCCTTCGTCGCGGCCTCCGACTCGCCGAACGCGACGCCGCTCTCCGCCGCGACCCAGTCCATGATCGCCCTGTAGCCGTCCGTCTCGTAGACGGAGTGCACGTCCTGCAGGATCGCGGCGGTTCGCTCGAGACCCATCCCGGTGTCGATGTTCTGCTTCGGAAGCGGAGTCAGGGTCCCGTCGGGGTGGAGCTGGTACTCCATGAAGACGAGGTTCCAGAACTCGAGGAAGCGGTCGCAACGCGGGCACGCCGGCGCGCACGCAGGGTCGCCGCAGCCGTGCTCCGCCCCCCAGTCCCAGTAGATCTCCGAGTCCGGCCCGCACGGCCCCGGGCCGCCGACCGACCAGAAGTTCTCGCTGCTGGGGAGCCCGACGATCCGCTCGGACGGCATCCCGATCCGCTCCCACAGCCCGATCGCCGTCTCGTCGGGACCGAGCTTCAGCGTCGGGTCGCCGGCGTGCACCGTCACCCACACGCGCTCCCAGTCGAGCTTCAGATGCTCGCGGATGAACTCCGCGGCGAACTCGATCGCGCCTTCCTTGAAGTACTGGCCGAACGAGAAGTTGCCCAGCATCTCGAAGAACGTGAGGTGGTGCCCGTCGAGCCCGACCTCGTCGATGTCCGGCGTGCGAAAGCACTTCTGCGAGGTCGTCGTCAGCGGCGCCGGCGGCTGCTCGCGGCCGAGGAAGTACGGCATCTGCGGCTGCATCCCCGCCGTCGTGAGCAGCGTCGAGTGGTCGTCCGCGCGCGGCACGAGCGGCCACGACGGCAGCCGCTTGTGCCCCTTCGACTCGAAGTAGGCGAGGAATCCCTCGCGGAGCTCGGCGGTCGTCCTCACCCCGTGATTGTAGGGCGGGCGGTGCGGGTCAGCCCGCGGCGCGCTTCGCGGGCGCTTCGAAGTCCTCGTCGCCGAGGAGCTCGTCGCCCGCGATCTCGTCGCGGATCTTCTCGAGCGCACGGCGGATGAGGCGCGAGACGTGCATCTGCGAGATCCCCACCTGCTGCGCGATCTGGCTCTGCGTGAGCCCGTCGAAGAAGCGCAGGTGGAGGATGCGGCGCTCCCGCTCGTCGAGCACCCGGAACCCCGGGGCGAGGACGGCGCGATCCTCGGAGACCTCGTACTGGTGCTCGATCGTCCCGAGGGACTCGAGCGGGTCGAGCTCGCCGTCCTCGTCCGAGCCGCCCGAGGAGAGCGAGAGCGAGGTGTACGCGCGCCCGGACTCGAGCGCCTCGAGCACCTCTTCCTCCTCCACGTTCGCCGCCTTCGCGAGCTCCGGGATGGTCGGCGAGCGGCCGTACTGCACGGTCAGCTCCTCGATCAGCTTCGAGAGCTGCACGTTCAGCTCCTGCAGACCGCGCGGGACGCGCACGGCCCACCCCTTGTCGCGGAAGTGCCGCTTGATCTCGCCGATGATGTTCGGGGTCGCGTACGTCGTGAGCTCGACCCCACGCTCGAGGTCGAAGCGGTCGATCGCCTTGATCAGGCCGATGCACCCGATCTGGACGAGGTCCTCGAGTTGCTCGCCGCGGTAGCTGTAGCGGCGCGCCAGCGAGCGCACGAGCGAGAGGTACTGCTCGATCAGCTGC